>CAWLBR010000028.1:0-20921 GCA_963855085.1 Gammaproteobacteria bacterium | reverse complement strand
CATCGCTATGGTTGCACCATTGCTCGGTCTGCTGGGTACGGTTACCGGTATGATTATTACCTTCCAGATGATTACTCTGTTTGGTGCTGGCGATCCTAAGGCTATGGCCGGCGGTATCTCTCAGGCACTGATTACAACAGTACTCGGCTTGGTAGTAGCTATCCCAACTGTATTGATGCACACATTGGTCAATGGCAAAGCACAGCGTGTTCTGCATATACTTGAAGAGCAGAGTGCGGGAATTGTTGCTGGTTCAGTAGAGGGTCGCTGAAATGTTTTTCGTTGATACTATGGCAGAAGTTGGAAAGTTCATGGATTCAGGCGGCATGGTTCTTTGGGCCATCGTCGTCCTGCTGTTCGTGATGTGGACTCTCCTGTTCGAGCGCATGTGGTATCTCAAATCCAGCGTCAGTCAAGATGTTCAATTCGCACTTGATTCTTGGGAGGAGCGCTCTGAGCGCAAATCCAAGCGTGCACGTCAGATCAGAGAAAAGCTGATTTCTGAAGTGAGCGTCAAGATCGATGAGAACATTATGATGATCAAAACCCTGGTTGCCCTAGCCCCGCTGTTTGGCTTGCTGGGCACGGTAACCGGAATGATCGTGGTATTTGACGTAATGGCATTTACTGGTGGCGGTGACGCCAAGGCGATGGCAGGTGGTGTTTCTCAGGCAACTGTACCGACAATGTCGGGCATGGTTGCTGCTCTCTCTGGTGTATTCGGCATGACCTATGTCGAACGTGCCGCAGAGCGTGAGAAGCATTTACTCGAAGATCATCTAACCATGGATCACTAACCGGAGCCTGTCCAAGACAAGGTTCCAGTGAGAGAAAACTATGCGCAATAGACAAACAGGATCACAGCCACAGGGCGAGGCAATTGACCTTACTCCAATGCTGGATGTGGTTTTTATTATGCTGATCTTTTTCATTGTGACAGCATCGTTTATCAAACTACCCGGTGTCGAGGTCAACAAAGTTGACGCTGATACTGCAGAAAACTACAAGAAAGTAGGCATTCTGGTAGCTGTAAGCGATAACAATGAAATTTGGATTGATAAGAAGCGCGTTGAAACTACCGCGCTAAAAATCAATCTACAGAGACTGTATAACGAAAACCCAAAGGGCGGCATGGTTATCCAAGCCGACAATGAATCGAATATTGAAGTAGTCGCCAAGGTGGCCGATGTCGCAACAGACATTGGTATCCGTCCGGTGGCAATTTCGGTAGAACAAGACTGAGTTGATAAGTATGGCCTTTATCAGAATTGGTATTTCTGCTGCACTTGGTGTTCTGGTTACCTTTGCGTTGATCATTTTGATGTACAAATTGATCGATTCGGGCAACAAAGACTTGGATGAGAAAGAGACGATTAAAATCGCCGACTTTCTCCATGTCGATAGACAGTTGACTGAAAATGCGAAACAGACTCAAGTTGAAAAGCCTGAAGATCCGGAGACTCCTCCACCGGATATTCCAGAAGACAATATAGAGTTTGAAGTTCCTGAAAATGCAATCAGCATGGCCGCTCCGGCAGCCAACGCCAATCTAAAAATTGGTGGTGCTGGTGGATTTGCACGAGACTCTGACTACATTCCTGTCTATGTACCCCAGCCACAGTATCCGCGTCGCGCTCAAACTCGCGGCAAAGAGGGCTATGCAGTGATCGAAGTGGTGATCACCACAACCGGTGGTACTCGAGACCCGATCATGGTCGAAGAATTCCCAGAGGGTTGGGGCTTTGGTCGCGCTGCACTGAAGGCTGCGTCGAAGCTGAAGTACAACCCAAGGGTTGTCGATGGCGTCGGTCAGGAAGTGCCTGGTGTGATGTATAAATTTACTTTCCAGATGGCAAAATAAGGAGTCAATGATGTCTAGAAGCACAAAATTTCTAGCTGTATTCGGCGTTGCTTTTTTATTGCCGTTATTCCTGGCGGTGGTTGCTCCAGGGGCTAGCTTTTCTAACGTGGCCAATGCCGCAGAAGAAAAAGAAGAGCCAAAGTACAAAAATGTTAAGACACGTAAGCGCCAGTCTGTAGGTGCCAGATGTTCCAAGGCCCTAGAGAAAGTTCAGCCCGAGTTAGAGATCGAAAATTGGGCCGGTTCCCTGGAGATGCTCAAGGAAATTGAAGTTAACGTTAAAACCTGTGCCAGTGATTACGAGCAGGTTCAGGTATGGAAGTTTTCTGCCTACGTTTATTACTCACTAGACGACTACAGCAATGCCATTCGGTCTTACAAACGAGTCGTAGACGGCGTTGGTACACCACCTGAATTGCGTTTGGACACTCGCTACACCTTAGCGCAGCTTCACACAGTACAAGAAGACTACAAGAACGCCGCACTGCAGCTTGAAGCTTGGATGGCAGAGTCGTTGATTGTCGGTGCTGACGCGAAGATGTTGCTGGCTCAGATCTATTATCAGCTGGAACGCAAAAAGGATTCACTACGTTTCGTCAATGAAGCCATTGCCGACGTTGAAGCCAAAGCAATCCTGCCGAAAGAAGGTTGGTGGGGTCTGCAGCGAGTTCTCTACTACGAGAAGAATGACTATAAGAAAGTGGTCAATATTCTTGAGAAGCTGGTTAAGCACTATCCGAAGTGGACCTACTGGCGTCAGCTTGGCGGCATGTATGGCGAGCGTGAGCGTGAGATGGATCGTTTGGTCGCTACAGAGTTAGTCTATCTGAATGGTCAGCTGAGCAAAGAGAGTCAAGTTCTGAGTATGGCCTATATGTATCTCGGTGCTGAAGTTCCTTATCGCGCTGCAGTGATTATCGAGAAAGGTATGAAGGACGGCATTATCAAGCGTACTCCAAAGAATCTCGAAATCTTAGGCACGGCATGGTATCAGGCTAAAGATCTTAATAACGCTGTGAAGGCGCTGGAAGATGCCTCGAAGAAATCCGACACTGGAAATCTTCAGGCCCGTCTCGCTGGTATCTACCTGGATCTCGGTCGTGATGCTGCAGCCTATAAAGCATCGGCTCGTGCCGACAAGAAAGGTGATGTGAAGAAACCTGATTCCAATTTCTTGGTAATGGGTAACGCACTGATCAACCTGAACTGTTACGAAGATGCGGTAGGCGCCTTTAAGAAGTCTTTAAAAGTTGCCAAAGATAAGAAAGGTAAGCGCTATCCTAGGCAGTGGATAAAGTATGCAGAAGCTGAAGGCAGTCGTTTACAGAAACTGCGTGACGTAGGTGCTACTGTTCCTGGCTGTGCCAAAAACGGTTAGTGGACTAAGCGCAACTGGCGAGTCGCTAGTTAAAGCTTATAAAAAAACCCGGTGCTTGTGAGTACCGGGTTTTTTTATGCATAGGATTTAGTAATCCCGGATTTATTACTGTCCTGTTAATCGAGCTGAGAGAGATCTCTAACAGCACCCTTATCGGCACTGGTGGCCAACTTGGCAAAGGCCTTGAGAGAAGCTGTAACCTTTCGTGGGCGATCTTCTACAGGCTTCCAGCCCAGCTTATCCTGCTCTGCCCGGCGCTCGGCCAGCTCGGCATCTGATACCAATACATCAATACTGCGATTGGGGATATCAATGCGGATCGTATCGCCCTGACGTACCAGACCTATATTGCCGCCAGCAGCGGCTTCAGGTGATACATGGCCAATGGACAGTCCCGAAGTACCGCCAGAAAAACGACCATCGGTAATCAATGCACAGGCGGCACCAAGATTTTTCGATTTAATATAAGTGGTTGGGTAGAGCATTTCCTGCATACCGGGTCCACCGCGGGGGCCTTCATAGCGAACAATCACTACATCGCCCGCTTTGATTTCATCATTCAAGATTTTCGCTACAGCTTCATCTTGGCTTTCTGTAATAAAAGCAGGGCCCTCAAAAACATGAATCGACTCATCGACACCAGAGGTCTTAACGACGCAGCCATCCGGCGAAAGATTACCGGTTAGGATTGCCAGACCCCCCTCGAGACTAAAGGCGTGTTCTATATCGCGAACACAGCCGTTGGCTCGATCAGCATCCAGTGATGGCCAGCGAGTACTCTGGCTAAAGGCTGTCTGTGTTGGAATGCCTGCAGGACCTGCCTTGTAGAAAGTCTTCACTTCCTCACTCACATGACCACTGACAATATCCCATTTTTCCAAGGCTTCTTTTAAGGTTGCCGAATGCACTGTGGGGAGGTCGCCGTGGATCAAACCGGCGCGCTCCAGCTCAGCTAGGATCCCCATAATGCCGCCGGCACGATGGACATCTTCAACATGATATTCCGGTGTACTTGGAGCAACTTTGCAGAGCTGGGGTACGAGGCGCGATAGCCGGTCGATATCACCCAGATCAAAGTCGACAAAGCCCTCTTGAGCTGCTGCCATAAGATGAAGAATGGTGTTGGTTGAGCCACCCATGCAAATATCCAAGGTCATCGCATTTTCAAAGGCTTTGAAATTGGCAATTGAGCGGGGCAATACGGAGTAATCATCGTTGTCATAATGAGCTTTGGCTAACTTAACAATGGTGCGCCCGGCTTCTTCGAATAAGTCTTTGCGATCAGCGTGGGTTGCAAGCATTGTGCCATTGCCCGGCAGTGCCAAGCCTAATGATTCCATTAAACAGTTCATGGAGTTAGCGGTAAACATACCAGAGCAAGAACCGCAGGTGGGACAGGCGGAACGCTCATACTCAGCAACTTCTTCGTCAGTGGCGCTGTCATCAACTGCAATCACCATGGCATCAACCAGGTCGAGCTTGTTCTCAGAGAGCTTAGTCTTACCGGCTTCCATGGGACCGCCGGAAACAAAAACTGTTGGAATGTTAAGGCGCATAGCGGCCATAAACATGCCCGGAGTAATCTTGTCACAGTTGGAGATACACACCAGCGCATCGGCGCAGTGAGCATTGACCATATATTCAACTGAGTCGGCGATTACATCTCGCGACGGCAGCGAATAGAGCATGCCGTCGTGGCCCATAGCGATACCATCGTCCACAGCAATAGTGTGGAACTCACGGGCAATACCACCGGCCTTAGCAATCTCCGCTGCAACCAGGTCGCCCATATCTTTGAGGTGAACATGACCGGGAACAAACTGGGTGTAGGAGTTTGCGATGGCAATCATCGGCTTATTGAAATCGTCGTCCTTCATGCCTGTCGCGCGCCAAAGCGCACGAGCGCCGGCCATATTGCGACCCTGGGTGGTTGTATGTGATCTGTACTTAGGCATGGGATATCTCATTAACGAAAAAATGTAGACGGCAAGAATAGCAGAAACACTGGCCAGTCAACACCAGCCGGTCTGCTTGAGACTAAAGTTTTTTACTGAAGATTCGCGACTGGCGCTGGTAATTATAGAGCGACTGTTTTTCCGCGGGCAACTCGCTGACTTCAGCCTCGGTAAAACCTTGCTCTCTAAACCAGTGAGCGGTCTGTGTGGTCAGTACAAATAATCTCTCTAGTCCGTTGTCAGTGGCGTCGTCTTCAACGCACTTGAGCAGGCGTGAAGCAATACCTTGGTTGTGAAATTCGGGGTGCGTGGCGACACAGGCAAGCTCACCGGCAAGACTATCTGCTATGGGGTAGAGAGCAGCGCAGCCGAGCAAAGTTCCCTCTGGATGCACCACCACCATAAAGCGTGAAATTTCTGTCTCAAGCAATTCGCGCGAGCGCTTGACCAAAATACCCTGCTGTTCCAGAGGCGAAATTAAATCGAGAATACCGCCGACGTCGTCAATGCTCGCTGCGCGAATAACCTCCGCATAATTCTTCATAATTAGCGTGCCGCTACCCTCGCGGGTAAACAGTTCGCTGAGTAAGCTGCCGTCTTGACTGCAGCCCACCAGATGAACGCGGTCGACATTGTTACGGCAAGCCTGGTAGGCGGCTGAGAGCAAGCCGTAGGTTGCAGAGTCTTCACCGCCGGCATGTTTCAGATTGGCTTTAAGATCGCTCACTTCAGGCAGTGAAAGATTGCGCAGCAGACTGTTGTCGGCATCGATAATTCCTGCAGCCTGAGTGACCAAAATAAGCTTCTCGGCATTTAGCGCTATGGCTGTTTGTGTAGCCACATCCTGATAGCTGAGATTAAAGGCTTCGCCAGTGGGTGAAAATCCAATCGAAGACATCAGCACCAGTGCGCCAGCCTCAAGCTGTTGTTGAATAGCACTGCTATCAATGCGGCGAATTTCTCCAGCGCGCTGAAAATCAACACCGTCGCGAACACCCACAGGTTTGGCGGTAATAAAATTACCGCCGATCACGCGCACACGGGCACCGTGCATAGGCGAGTTGGGCAGTCCCATAGACAGCGCCGATTCAATTTGGAAGCGGGTAGAGCCCACCGCTTCTTTGACACACTGCATGGCTTGAGCATCAGTGATACGCACCTGCTCGCGAAAATCGGTTTGCACACCGGCCACTTGGAGGCGCTGATCAATCTGTGGGCGGGCGCCATGGACCAGCACTATATTGACTCCGAGACTTTGCATCAGGGCTATATCGTGAACAATGCTGTCGAAATTGGAGTCGAGAACAGCCTCACCACTGATTGCGATAACAAAGGTTTTACCCCTGTGCGCATGGATATAGGGCGAGGTCTCACGAAAAAATTGTACGTAGTTTTGAGTAGTCATCAGGCGATTATAAGCAACAGCGGCCAATAAGTTGAGATAAAAAATTAATAGTTGGCTGAACGCGATCCAGGGGCAAGAATTCATTCGGTTGATGGGCCACATCAATATCCCCAGGACCGAGCACCACAACGTCCATTCCCAGCTGCTGAAGGTAGGGTGCTTCTGTGGCAAAGGCGACAGATTCTGCCGCATGGCCGGTGAGTTTTTCACAGAGCGCGACGATCTCCGATTGGTCGCCGCTGTTAAAAGGCGGGACGATTAGCTTCTCCAGTGACCAGCCCATATTGTCCGCTTCAGCGGTGGCGGCAATCTGACGTTCTAGATCTGCCTGCAACTGATTCAGATCCATACCCGGCAATGGGCGAATTTCAAACGCCAAGAAACAGTGTCCGCAAATACGGTTGGCATTGTCGCCCCCCTGAATGCAGCCGAGATTTAAGGTCGGGTGATCAATTAAAAAGCCCGCGTGTTTCTGCTCTTTCATGCGATCGCGCATGGCCATCAGCTGACCGAGAATACGCTGCATGGATTCCATGGCATTGTTGCCCAGCTCTGGATTACTTGAGTGTCCGGATCTACCTGTCACAGTCAGCTTCTCGATCATAATGCCCTTATGCATTTTCACCGGGCGCATATTGGTCGGCTCACCGATCACTGCACTGCGGGCAATGGGGGCACCCGCCTCCACTAGAGCTTTGGCCCCACCCATAGAGGACTCCTCATCGGCGGTGGCAAGAATAATTAGTGGTTGCTTGAGATCTTTCACCTGCAGGGCTTTAAACGCTTCGATGGCCAAGGGAAAAAAGCCTTTCATATCGCAACTGCCGAGACCGTACCAACGGTTGTCTCGCTCGGTTAGTTCAAAGGGGCTGCTATCCCAGAGTGATTCGTCACAGGGCACGGTGTCAGTGTGGCCGGCCAGCACCAAACCGCCGGGACCACTGCCATAGGTGGCGATCAGATTGGCTTTGTTATTGCCCAGATCCATAATCTCAGTGGTAAAACCGAGCTCTGCCAGAGTATTGGCCAGCAGATCAATCACCTCGCGATTGCCCTGGTCTATAGCTGGATTAATACTGCTAATCGAATTGCTGCGAATAATTCGTGAGAGTAGATCGGTCATTTCCATAACGGGCTTCTTATTCGGTCATTTGCATTGAGTTTAGCGGATTGATCAATTTGCGCTACCTCTATTGAGATTAGCGACTAAAATTGATGGATGCAGGGACAGAATAGCGATCGAATAACAACAGGAGTTGATTATGAATAAGACATCGGTGCGTGGCACTAGAGTTGCTCAGAGCAACACTTCGGAGTTAAGAAGTATCTTAAAAGATTTAATCAGCGACGGTTTGATCGCCCAGTCGGATGCCGCTGAGATAGTGACCACTCAGCGCAATCGCAACGAAGCGCTTCTCCACCCCCTGGAAATTGTCGCCGCCAAACAGCTTATCTGTGGCCCTGACAAGAAGCCTCTGACACTTGAACTGCTCAGTGAATGGCTGGCCAAAAAAGCCTGCCTGCAGCTGGCCCATATAGACCCCTTAAAAATCAATGTTCCCGCAATCACCTCAATAATGTCCTTCGCCTATGCCCAGCGCTATGGGATTCTCTGCCTTAAGGTTAGCCGCGACGAGCTTGTGATTGCCACCATGCAACCCTTTGACCGCAGTTGGGTTGAGAGCCTTGAGCAGACCTCGCGCCGCACCATTCAAACCCAGGTGGCCAATCCCGCCGAGATCAAAAAATACACCCTCGAATTTTACTCCCTGGCAAAGTCGGTTTTTGGTGCCGGCTCCGCGACAGACAGTGGCACCGGCATCGCCAACTTTGAGCAGCTGCTGGAAGTGGGCAAGCTCAAAGACGCCGATGCTCAGGATCAACATATAGTGAATATTGTCGACTGGCTGTTGCAGTACGCCTTTGAACAGCGGGCCAGTGATATTCATCTCGAACCGCGGCGCGGCAAGGGCAAGGTGCGCTTTAGAATCGACGGCGTACTGCATCTGGTTTATGAACTGCCAGACAATGTCATGACAGCAATGATCAGCCGACTGAAAATTCTTGGGCGCATGGATGTGGCGGAAAAGCGACGACCTCAGGATGGCCGTATAAAAACCAAAGCGCCCAATGCACGAGAAGTGGAACTGCGACTCTCAACTATGCCCACTGCCTTTGGCGAAAAATTAGTGATGCGAATTTTTGATCCGGACGTACTGTTGCGCAGTTTCTCACAGCTGGGGTTGGAGGCCGGAGACTATGAACAATGGCAGTCGATGATTAAGCGCGCCCACGGCATTGTCCTGGTTACCGGCCCCACGGGTTCAGGTAAAACCACCACTCTCTATTCCACCCTTAAACAGCTGGCCACGGATTCGGTGAATGTCAGCACAGTGGAAGACCCCATTGAAATGGTTGTGGATAGCTTTAACCAAAGCCAGATTCAGCCGGCCATCGATTTTGATTTTGCCGCCGGCATCCGCACCCTGATGCGTCAGGACCCGGATATTATTATGGTCGGTGAGATTCGCGATCGCGCCACAGCCGAGATGGCCGTGCAGGCAGCACTTACAGGACATCTGGTGCTGTCGACCCTGCATACCAATGATGCGCCAACCGCCATAAGCCGTCTGCTCGATCTGAAGATGCCTGCCCACCTGATTAAAGCCACACTCAATGGCGTGATGGCCCAGCGCTTGGTGCGAACTCTGTGCCCAGACTGTCGCAGTGAAGTGGACTGTGATCGCGATGCTTGGAATGAAATGGTCGGCTCAGCCGAGCTGCCGCCACCGGCCAAAGTCTATCAACCGGCCGGTTGTCTCGAATGTCGCAACACCGGCTATCTGGGTCGCGAGGGGATCTATGAAATTATGCCGTTGACGAATGCCCTGCTCACCTATATAAGTAGTGAGTCTGATATCCAAGAAATTCGCCAGGAGGCAATTTCTCAGGGCATGAAAACACTGCGTATGGCCGGAGCCGAAAAAGTACTCGCCGGTATTACATCTATGGAGGAGGTGTTGCGGGTTACCCCTGAGCTTGGCCGCTAAGCTGTTAAATAATTGAGAAGATCCCTCTATGCCGCCCTCTATGCCGCCCTCTATGCTGAAAGCGTTTCCGCAGCTGATCAGCGCCAGCTATCAGCGCCGCCTTAAAGGTTTTCAGGCCGCCCATCCAGACCCCACTTGGTTGGCAACGCGACTTGCTGAGTTCCCGAATTACACTCTATTTGCAGAGCATTTACAGTTGCTCTGGGGCACCAGTGACTTTGTCGGCGAGCACAGTGAAACCTATCCGGAGATGTTTCAGCAGCTAGTCGATAGCGGCGATCTGCAGCGCAGCTATTCTCGAGAAGACTTTCAGCAGGCCATCAATCAGCGACTCCTAAATCGAGACGATACTTGTAGCGAAGAACAGTTGGCCACCCATCTGCGCCTATTCCGTCGCCGTGAGCAGATGCGAATTATCTGGCGGGACTTCAGCCGTCAGGCGTCCATGCCCGAAACCACCAGAGAGCTTACTTGGATGGCGGAGGCGGCAATTACTGCCTCCCTCGGCGTACTGCATCCAATTACCTGCGAAGAGCTGGGTTCGCCCTTTAGTGGCGGTGAGCAGGGGGCCTTAAAAGACCAAGAACAAAAAACAGAACAGAATAAAGAGCAGCAAAAAGAACAGCAAAAAATGCTCGTCTTGGCCATGGGCAAAATGGGCGCTGAAGAACTTAACCTCTCATCGGATATAGATCTTATTTTCGCCTACCCAGAAAAGGGCGAGACCCGGCGCACAGCCACATCGCCCCGAGGCAAAACCGTTTCCAATCAAGAATTCTTTACCCGCCTTGGACAAAAGCTAATTGCCGCACTGGATCGACAGACCACCGACGGCTTTGTCTTTCGGGTGGATATGCGTTTGCGGCCCTATGGTCAGAGTGGCGCACTCGTAATGAGCTTTGATGCGCTGGAAGAATATTATCTAACCCAGGGCCGCGAGTGGGAACGCTTCGCCATGGTTAAGGCGCGGGCGGTGGCTGGCGAGCCTGCGGAAATTCAGCGCCTCGACGAGATTTTACGGCCGTTTATCTATCGCAAATATCTCGACTTCGGATCCATTGATGCTCTGCGGGATCTCAAGCGCTCAATTAATCGCGAGTTAAAGCGCAAGGGCATGCAAACTGACGTTAAGTTGGGTGCCGGTGGTATTCGTGAAATCGAGTTTATTACTCAGGCCTTTCAACTGATTCGCGGCGGCCGCAACAGCGCACTGCAGACGCCCTCTCTCCATCAAGCCCTAGAGCAGCTAGCGATTGATCAGGTTATTGAAGATAGCGACCGCGATAAGCTGTGGCAGGCCTACAGCTTTTTGCGCAATACCGAGCACGCCCTTCAAGGCATAGCTGACAAACAGACCCAGCAGCTGCCCGAAGACGAGCTGAGCCAGCAGCGCGTCGCATTAATTGTCGGCTGTGATAATTGGTTGGATTTTCAGCAGCAGCTGCAGGCTCATCGGGGCTATGTGATAAGCATCTTTGAGGATATGTTTGCCGAGCCCGAGGCTCAAAATACTCCTGAGGGCGAGACTCTAGAGCAAACGATTGCAGGCTCTGACCCATTAAATTGGTCCCAGCCACTGGAGCTCGGCGAATTGGTTGAGCATCTCCAGGACGTTGGCTATCAGCAACCTCAGGCAGTGGCAGAACAGCTCTATGGCATCTATCAGAGCAAAGCCGTTATGGCGTTGGAGTTGGGGCCGCGCAGCCGCCTCGACAAGCTGATGCCTAACGTTGTTTCGGCTTGCGCTACAACCGATGACAACAGCATCACTCTGGGTCGAGTGGTGGGTCTGATTCAGGCAGTACTGCGACGCAGTGCCTATCTGGTACTACTGGCAGAGAATCCCTCAGCACTGCAGCAATTGGTACTGCTATGCCAGAGCAGCATCTGGATTGCCGAACAGCTCACCGCCTATCCTGTTCTGCTCGATGAGCTTTTGGATAGAAACAGCCTATACACAGTGCAAAGTAAAGACTCACTTCAAGACCAGCTACGCCAGCAAATGCTGCGTGTAGCCGACGATGATCTCGAGCAACAGATGGAAGTGATTCGTTATTTTGTGCGCTCCAATAGCCTGCGAGTGGCAGCCTGCGATATTACCGAAGTGCTACCGCTGATGCAGGTTAGTGACTATCTCACCTGGATCGCCGAGGTGGTTATTGAACACAGCATGACCATTGCCTGGCAGCATCTCAGTCAACAGTATGGCCAGCCCCAAGGCAGCAGTTTGCAGTCGCCGGGCTTTATTGTTCTCGGTTACGGAAAATTGGGAGGCATTGAGTTGGGTTATAAATCAGATCTCGACTTGGTCTTTCTCCATCGAGGGACAGCGGGCGAGACCCTCGGCGGTCCGCGCAGTATTGATAACAGCACCTTCTATGCCCGACTCGGCCAGCGCATCATTCATCTGCTCTCCACAAGCACCTCGTCTGGCGCCGCCTATGAAATTGATATGCGCCTGCGACCTTCGGGCAACTCCGGCATGCTAGTTTCGTCACTCAAGGCCTTTGAAAAATATCAGCAGGACAGTGCTTGGACTTGGGAGCAGCAGGCACTGGTGCGGGCTCGTGTAGTCGCGGGTGAGAGCGCTCTCGCGGATGACTTCAATCGTCTGCGCCAAGCCGTTCTGATGCAGCCCCGGAATGAGCAGGTTTTGCGCACTGAAGTAGAGAAAATGCGGGAAAAAATGCGCAAACACCTCGGCAGACCTTCGAAAGAGGGCAAATACTCTCTTAAGCAAGGTGCTGGAGGTATCGTCGATATTGAATTTATGGTTCAATTTGCAGTCTTGGCCTGGTCGCACAATCATCCCGAAATAAGCCGCTGGAGTGATACCATTCGCACATTAGAGTCACTGGCTCAGTGCGGACTGTTATCTGAGGAACAATCCAGCTTGCTAATCGATGCTTATAAAAGATACCGCTCAGCAGGACACCGCCTACAGCTGCAAAATCAGTTGGCAGAGGTGTCTGGTTCAGACTATCTTCAGTATCGGGAATTGGTGACAGCCCAATGGACGCAGTTGTTTACGGGCTAAGCATTTACGCGCTAAGTACATAAACGCTAATTATTAAAGAACACTTATTGCTCAGGCAATCAGTAAAAAAGAGGAAAAGTTTGATGTCGTTTTCAGATCGCGATGGTTCTATTTGGATGGATGGCAAGATGGTTGATTGGCGAGATGCGCAGACGCATTTCCTGACCTCATCTCTGCACTATGGCAACGCCGTTTTTGAAGGCATTCGCGCCTATGAAACTGAAAAGTCAGGCACCTGCATTTTCCGCCTTGAAGACCATATTAAGCGTCTGTTTAACTCCGCCAAAATTATTCATATGCAGATTCCTTTCACTCAGGAAGAGATTTGCCAGGCTCACCGCGACGTGGTCCGCGTAAATAACCTAGATGCGGCCTATATTCGCCCGCTAGTGTTTATGGGTTCTGAAGGCATGGGTCTGCGTGCTGAAGGGCTCAAAGTTCATGTCGGTATTGCCGGCTGGGATTGGCCCTCATATATGTCTCCAGAAACTCTCGAGACTGGCCTCAAGGTTCGCACCTCGTCTTACACCAGACACCATGTCAACATCACCATGGTCAAGGCTAAGGCCAGCGGCAACTACCTCAACTCCATGTTAGCACTCCGTGAAGCGCTGGATTCCGGTTGCGACGAAGCGATTATGCTCGACCCCGAAGGCTATGTTGCCGAGGGCAGTGCCGAGAACTTCTTTATGGTTCGAGATGGCGTCATCTACACACCGGATCTCACCTCCTGTCTCGACGGTATTACCCGCGACACAGTGTTTAAGTTGGCTAAAGATCGTGGCATTGAAGTACGCGAGAAACGTATCACCCGTGATGAAGTGTATATCTGCGACGAAGCGTTCTTTACTGGAACTGCCGCTGAGATCGTACCGATTCGCGAATACGATAGCCGTATCATCGGTGAAGGTAAGCGCGGACCCATAGCGACAGAGCTGCAAGCTGCTTACTTTGATTTAGTGCGCGGCAAAAATGACAAGTACCAGAACTGGTTAGCGCCAGTCGCTGAGTAAGTCTTAAACAGGGAATTAGTAGCGCTCATGGAAAAAGAAATCGTCAACGTTTTATGTATGAAATGGGGCACCAAATACCCCGCTGACTACGTCAACAAACTCTACTCTATGGTCGCGCGCAATATGTCGCGCCCCTTTCGCTTTATCTGTCTCACCGAAGATGGCGTCGGTACCCATGAAAATGTCGAAGTCTTTCCGCTACCCGAACTGTCGGTAGATCTCGCCGGCCCAGAGCGCGGCTGGAACAAACTGGCAGTATTTGCTGAGACACTCTATGACCTCAAGGGCAAAGTGCTGTGTCTCGATCTCGATCTCATTATTACCGGCAGTTTGGATGATCTTTTTGACTATCCCGGCGAAGTAATGATTATCAAAGACTGGATCAAAAAAGATGGCACCGGGAACTCATCGGTCTACCGTTTTGAAGTTGGTGCCCATCCAGAAATACTCAGTGAATTTGAAAAATCATTTCAGCAAATCAAGAAAACCCACCGCAATGAACAGGAATACCTGTCCGCTGCGCTGATGGCAAAAAATGCTCTGGTCTACTGGCCCGATGAATGGTGCCGAAGTTTTAAGCGTCACTGTCTAAAGCCGTTTTGGTTTTTGATCGCACGTGAAACCCAGGTGCCAGAAAATGCTCGAGTGATTGTGTTCCACGGCAAGCCCGATCCCCATGAGGCGATCGCGGGGGTGAGTGGGAAATGGTATCGGCGCTTTAAGCCGGTTACCTGGATTACCGACCATTGGCGGTAACTATGCTTAGACCCTTGACGGCAACTTTAGAAGACGTTTTCTAAATGGATGCGGTCATTGCCTGGGTTGATGGTTCTGATCCTGCTCATCAGGCAAAGATGGCTCCCTTTCTGGGCGCTAATAAAAAGACGCCAGATTCAGCCGCAGTCACGCGCTTTGCCAACTGTGGTGAGATTGAATTTTGTGTAATGTCGATTATTCGATTTGCACTCTGGATCGATAATATTTACATGGTTACCGACTCTCAACAGCCCCAGTTCTATGCTTCCATTTCAGACCCCAGCTTGCGCAAGCGAATAATAATCGTTGATCACAAACAGCTATTTAAAGGTTATGAGTTTGCACTCCCAGTATTTAACAGTCTGGCGATCGAGGCTATGTTGTGGAATATCCCCGGGTTAAGTGAAGATTTTATCTATCTAAATGATGATGTAATGTTTATTCGGCCAACGCCGATCGAGGCATTTCGCGCTGATGACCAGTATATTCTCAAAGGGAAGATGAAAAAACGTAAAAGCGGACTTTGGTGGCACCGGTTTAAGACTAAATTATTAGGCCGCGATGAGATGTCTCGCGTTAGCCATCGAAAGCTCCAGGAACGTTCTGCAGCAATTATTGACAGTAACAGTGACTATCTAGATTTACCCCACTGCCCGCATATTTTAAATAGGGATAATTTAAAATCGCTTTTTCAAAAAAACTCTGAGCTTTTCAAACTGACGATCTCACATAAGTTTCGCAATGCTCAGCAGCTGTGGTTGGTGTCTCTTTTTCTCACTTTGTGTTGGCCCCGGGTCAGGCGAAAATTGATAATCGCTTTAAGACTTCAAATATAAAAGCTGATACTTATAATAAAAATAAGCTCTCTCTGCTATTGAACAATGCCGAATGTGGACAGGACCATTATTTTATATGTGTGCAAAGTCTTGATATGGCTGCCCCCGAAGAGCAAACTTATATATTGCAGTGGCTGAAGAGAACTATATTGGATGGCGCTTAGTTAACCACTCGGTGTCTGCAGTCAAAGGAGGCTCCGATTGATTTTGAGCTATCTAAAAAATATTGGACAGTTATGTCGAGACTAATTTATACATTATTTTTTTATCTGATAACCCCGATTATTATTTTGCGGCTAGTACTTCGCGGACTTTCTGCGCCCGACTACCGCAAGCGTTGGCTCCAGCGTTTTGGTTTTTTTACGCCATCTGAATCAGGCAAAGAGACTATCTGGCTGCACGCTGTCTCGGTGGGGGAGACTCTAGCCGCAGTGCCCCTAGTCAAAGCCTTGCAGGCGAAATATCCTGATTACCGTTTGCTTATTACCTGCATGACCCCCACCGGATCTGAGCGTATAACCGCCGCCTTTGGCGACTCTGTAGACCACAGCTATGCGCCCTATGATATGCCTGATGCCGTGGCGCGTTTTATTCAGCGAGTGCAGCCAAAGATGCTGATTATCATGGAGACCGAACTCTGGCCGAATACGGTTGCCGCCTGTTATAAACGTCAGATCCCGGTAATTCTGGCCAATGCACGGCTCTCTGAAAAGTCTGCTCGCGGCTACGCTCGAGTAACCAGCCTCAGCGCACCTATGTTCGCCCAACTAACCGCAGTGGCAGCCCAGCACGGAGATGACGGTACGCGCTTTACTGCCCTAGGTTTGCCCGCCGAAAAACTCTGTGTAAGTGGCAATATTAAATTTGATCTTGATCTGAATGCCCAGATTAGAAAGAGTGCAGAGGCGTTGAGGCAACAGTGGCGTGGGACCAGTCGGCGACCAATTCTCGTCGCCGCCAGTACCCATCGCGGTGAAGACGAAATCATTCTTCAGGCCTTTAGCCTGATCAAGCAGTCTGTGAACAATGCGCTACTGGTATTGGTGCCACGGCATCCTGAACGGTTTAATCAGGTAGGGAATCTTTGTCTTGAAGCGGGCTTTAGTTTGGCGCGACGCAGCAATAATAACCCGACTGATACAGCGGATATATTGCTCGGCGATACCATGGGTGAGCTGATGACATTCTTCGGCGCCTGCGATATTGCCTTTGTCGGCGGCAGTCTGGTGGCTAATGGCGGACACAATATGATTGAGCCAGCAGCCTGGGGCAAGCCGACGCTGAGCGGGTTATCAGTGTTTAATTTTGCTGAGGTGTCGCGACTATTAGCTGAGTCCGGAGGTCTGACTTTGGTCGAGGGTGCGGCGCCATTGGCAGAGGCGGTGATAGGGTTAATCAAAAGCCCAGAACAAAGCCAGCAGATGGGTCAGCAAGCACAGCAGGTTGCCGAGGCAAACCGCGGCGCACTTGAGAGATTACTTACGGTAATTGATAACAGCTTGAGGCAATAAACAGCTTGAGCTGGCAGACAGCCCTGAGCGGATAAACAGCCCTGAGCGGATAAACAGCCCTGAGCGGATAAACAGCCCTGAGCGGACAAACAGCCCTGAGCCAATCAAGAGCCCTGAGCCAATCAAGAGCCTGAACAAATGAACTGCCCGAGACGTCAATCGTCTCAGGACATCCAAATCAACTTACTGATTGGCAGCTTTGTTAATCACCAGCTGCGGATCCAACCAAGCATTGAGCTCATAGACATCATCCGGAGATAGTTGGCCGGCGACTTCCTTCAAACCCATCATCGATAAAATATAATCATAACGCGCATTGGCGAAATTGCGGCGGGCCTGAAAAACGGTACGCTGAGCCACCAACACATCGACAATATTTCGCGTGCCGACTTCATAACCAGCCTGAGTTGCCTGCAGAGCACTGTCCGCCGAGGTGATCGACTGAGCGCGAGCTTTCACCCTTGCAGTGTTGGTCAAGACCAACTGATGCAGAGAGCGAGCTGCCTGAACCGTATTGCGCTTGGTGGCAATATAGCCTTCATCAGAGGCAAGAGACCGCTGCTTGGCTTGGCGACGCTGGGCATCCAGAGAACCACCGAGCCAGATTGGCATGGTGACTGAGATAGCGAATGAGTTGCCATCCTGCTGGCTATCAAATGCTGAACCATAGCGCGTACCATCTGAGTCTGAATCAAAATATGTGGCGCTGCCGGTGACCTTCGGCAGACGCGCTGCGGCAGCTGCCTTGGCATTGTTATAAGCCGCATCTTTACCCAGCTTGGCAACCTTCAGCGGGTAATTATTACCAATCGCAAAATCAACCCACTCACTGTTGCTCAACGGTGTCGGGTTAGTGGCTTCAAATTTCTCTGCCAGTCCAGCAAGCACATTGTGCTCTTCTCCGGTGAGTACTTGCAGCTGCTCAAAGGCAATATTCAATGCGCCCTGGGCTTCGAGACTGTTTACCACAGCATCATCGTAGACTGCCTGAGCTTCGTGAACATCGGTAACGGGTAGCAGGCCCACTTCGAAACGCTCACGTGTCTGCTCTAGTTGACGCTGAATAGCGCGCTCTTCAGCATTGCGTGTCTGCATATTGTCGTAGGCACGCAACACATTAAAGTAAGCATCGCTGACGCGAATAATGAGGCTCTGTTGGTCGGCGGCGAACTGCGCTCTGGCACTTTCACTCAGAGACTTACTGCCTTGGAAGCGGTACCACGAGGGCATATCGAAAATAGCCTGACTCAGCGAGGCGCTGTAAGAGGCGCCGTCGCTATCAATGGTGCCGGCAGTGCCAAATAGCGGAGAGCTATCGTTGGTTTCAGATTCTTTGTATTCGCCGGATATAGATAATTGCGGCAGCAGCGCTGCACGACTAATGTTTTTACCTTCGCGATCGGCATTAAAAGTAGCTCTTGCGGCTCTCAACACAGGATCGTTTTCCAGGGCACTTTCGTATATATCGACAAGCGAGTCAGAGACCGCTAACTGTGGGGCTAAAAAAGCGACAGCAGCAATCAAAAAATGTTTTTTAACAATGTGCATATGACCTCCATTTGGACGGGATTAGTTTAGCAGGTTTACTTCTAAGGCATACCCTGTCTTTGATGATCAGGCACCAATTTAGTGCATCTTGCGTAACTTATGATTAGACGTTTTAAATGATCAAATAGTTTAAGATCAAACGTAAAAGATATTCCAACTAGACATAACTAGTCTTAATTAGAGAGTAATTCAAAGACAATGGACAAAAAACACCGCTTTGGCCCTTCGGACTATCGGCTTAAATCTACCGAGACAGTGTTTCAGGGCTTTTTTAAAATGACTCGAATGACTGTTGAGCACCGACTGTTTGGCGGCGGCTGGAGCAAACCCCTGCGTCGCGAGCTATTTCAGCGTGGCGATGCGGTGGGCGTATTGCTTTACGATCCCCGCAATCATCGGGTTGGCCTAATCGAACAGTTTCGACCAGGCGCGCTAAATGAAGTTCGTGGACCCTGGCAGTATGAAGTTATCGCCGGCATGATTGAGCCGGGTGAGACCCCCGAGCAAGTTGCAGTTAGAGAGTTGCAGGAAGAGAGCGGTGTCGAAGTGGAAAAACTGCTGCCGATCTGCGATTATTTGGTCAGCGCGGGGGGCACAGACGAAAAAATGCATCTCTTCTGTGGCCTTGCGGACCTTGGCGAGCGCGGTGGAATCTTTGGGGTAGATGGCGAGAACGAAGATATTTTGCTCCAAGTTTGGTCCTATGACGAGACCATGGACGCGTTTTCACAGGGCCTTCTCAACAGCGCTGCCATGTCAGTCGCATTGTTTTGGCTACAATTAAACCACCAGCGGTTGAGACTTGAGTCTTGAATATCAGCCTAATAAGAGCCACTAAAGTGAAAAAGTTAACTGCATCACGACCAGCGAGTAACGACTTTGTCAGTATCTGAACGCCGCCGTCAACGACACAACCTACAGCGCCTGCACGGCGAGTGTGAGCTCAACTACGTGCGCCTGCTGCGACTGATGCCGGGACCACCGCAGCTGGGGCAAAGTATTAGCGTTGATTTCACCCATGAGTCGAAGAGTGGTATGAATATTCGTACAGATGAGGTT
Source organism: Gammaproteobacteria bacterium (assembly GCA_963855085.1). Classification (GTDB taxonomy): domain Bacteria; phylum Pseudomonadota; class Gammaproteobacteria; order Pseudomonadales; family Porticoccaceae; genus HTCC2207. The sequence goes on along the minus strand of CAWLBR010000028.1, from coordinate 1,512 downwards.
ACGCGCTATACACACCTTTTAAGTATCTCTGCCGAGAGTGCAAGACCAGAGTGGTTGCCAGAGATTCAGATTAAAGTGCGTATTTATCACGACGCGAAAATGGCTGAAGTGGTGGAATGGTGCAGCGACAGAACTATACCCTGGGAGCTGGCAGAAAAATCGTCAATGCAGGCACCGGATGAAAAATGGCAGTGGAACATGTTTTTAAGTGATCTTTTAGCTCATGGTTTAAGTCATGGCATGAGCAAAGTAAAAGTGTCCCTTTAAACAATAAAGTGACAGTAAATTGACAGTAAGGCAGCGCGAGAGATTTCATGAGTACAGTGCATATAACCCAAATCACTGATTTGCACCTGGGTGCAAGCGAGCAGGAAACCCTCGGCGGTGTTACCACCTTTGAGAGTTTTAAAGCTGCCCTACAAACCTCAGAAGATCAGGGCCGCGCCGACAACTTATTACTCCTCACCGGCGATCTGGCCAGCGATTATCAGCCCGGTGCTTACCAACTGCTGAATAAAACTCTCGCAGAAAAGCAGCGCCAGGCACTGTGGTTGCCCGGCAATCACGATAGCCTCGAGGCCATGGAGGCCAATCTGACAGCCTTCCCGCGAGTGCGCATTTATCAAACTGGCGACTGGGGCATACTGTTATTAGATAGCTCCACAGTAGGTCAGCCCGGCGGGCACCTCTCTGAAGCAGAACTTCAATTCGCCGAGCAGGGTCTAAAACAACTAGCCGGCAAGTTTGTCTTAGTGGCAGTGCATCACTCCCCAGTGCTGGTTAATTCCGCCTGGCTCGACCAGCAACAGATCGACAATCATCAGCGTCTCTACGACCTGCTTGCGGTCCATGGCCAGGTCAAGGCTGTAGTCACAGGTCATGTCCATCAGCACCACGACAGTCTCTGGGGAGAGATCCCAGTCTACTCAACACCCTCGAGCTGTGTTCAATTCGAGCAGCACAGCCATGACTTTGGTCTCGCCGACAAACCTCCCGGCTATCGCTGGCTGGATTTACATGACGACGGCAGCCTTGATACAGGCGTCGAATTCCTTAAAGATTTTGCCCAGCAGTGCGATCGCAGCTGTGCGGGTTATTAATCACCCCTCTCAATACTAGCTGTACATTTTCCGGGCAATCAATCGACCCTAACGCCATAGCTTTGGCTATAATGTCGCCTTCCAAAAAACAGATTGCCGTCAATGCCAACGCTGCTTTATTTACATGGGTTCAACAGTTCGCCAGAGTCCGCGAAGGCGCAGCAGACCCAGCAGTGGTTCAAGCAAAATGCCCCTGGAATAGAGTTTATTTGTCCCTCGCTGCCACCTTACGCTGATCAGGCTATGGCGCTGTTATGCGAGATAGTTGAGGCGCGTCTGCCAGAGCCCGTATTTGTCATTGGCAGCTCCATGGGCGGCTTTTATGCCAGCTGTTTGGCTGAGCGGTATGCTGAGTTTGCTATAGGCGCAGTGCTGATCAATCCAGCGGTCAGCCCAGCTCGTGGTTTGGACA
>CAWLBR010000027.1:0-21222 GCA_963855085.1 Gammaproteobacteria bacterium | reverse complement strand
TGATGCGGTCGGGATGACAAGATTGATGCGGTCGGGATAACAAATTAAGCGGCTCTGACGAGATGACAAATTAGAGGCTCTGTCGGGATGACACCCCAGCCTGTCATCCTGAGCGAAGCCGAAGGATCTCCTGCCGACTGGATGAGATCCCTCCACTGCGGTCGGGATGACAAGATTGATGCGGTCGGGATGACAAGATTGATGGGGTCGGGATAACAAATTAAGCGGCTCTGTCGGGATGACAAATTAGAGGGTTATGTTCGGGTGGCAGCTAACAGTCATCTCGAACGCATCTGAGAGATCTCATAAAACAGACAAACCATTACCTGGAAGCTGATGAATTCACTTGCCGACAAAAAAATAACCTCGCCTTTCGCCAAAGGCCGCCAGCACCAGCTCAAGTTTCAGTCGATCCTGTCTGAAGCGGCGCAGCTGTTTAACTGGCAGGGTTCTCGTGCAACCACTCTGGTGGATATTGCCGGCAGTCTCAAACTGACTAAAACCTGCGTCTACTACTACGTAAAAACCAAAGAAGATCTGGTCTACCAATGTTATGTCTCAAGCTGTGATATGTGGCTAGAGAAGGCCCGCCAAGCGAATGATATGGATGCCAGTGGCGTCGAAAAAATTGTTCAGATGGTGCGCGGGCACTTTAATCAGTACATAGATACGCTTAATGGCAAGGCGCCGCACTTCGCCATGCTGACGGAAGTCACTTCCCTCGATTCAGACCATGCAGAAGATATGGCGCGGCGCTGGGACGAAATCTTTCAGCTCTGTTGCGATATGGTTGATCAGGGTATGGATCAGGGGCTTATTGAAAAGCAGGACTCAGCGATTGTCAGTTCGGCGATTTTTTCAATTATTCAATGGTTTCCGGTGTGGCTCAACCGCACTCATGCAGCCAATCCACAGCCGGTCATTGATGCGGTGTTGGACGTTATGCTCAATGGCCTAGCTGCCGAGCCTCATCAGTTTGCCGAGATTGATTTCCCCGACTTAAGTCACCTAGCCTTGGACAGTTTTGATCGCGATGTACAGAACCGCATGAAGCGCGAGGCGTTTTACCGAGTGGGTTCGATCTTCTTTAACCAGAAAGGGTATAAGGGCACATCCCTGGATGAGATTGCCAGCTCTCTGGAAGTGACCAAAGGCGCTTTCTATTACCATATTAAAAACAAAGAAGAGCTGCTCTATCAGTGTTTTAATCGTACTCTCGATGTTGAGCGGCTGCTGTTGGCTAAGGCCGACAGCGCTCAGGGCACAGGCGTAGAGAAGCTTGAGCTGGCGCTGCGCTATTTGTTTAATGTACAGTTTTCTGAAGACGGGCCGTTGATTCGTTATCGCGCTTTGCCATCTCTCGACCAGCAACATCGTAAACAAATTTTGAAAGCCACCAGTGCCAATAGTGAGCAGTTGGGAACTTATATTCGTCAGGGACTTGAGGATAAGACGTTGCGCGATACGGATTCCAGTGTTGCGCAATATATGTTGTCTGGTGCGGTTGAGGCCAGTCCAGATTTGGTTTATCGGGTGACGGGTATGGACAGTAAGGCTTTGTCGGCCGCGTATTTCAATCTGTTTGTAAATGGGTTGGCTGCGAGTGGGGCTGAGTAGGAGATGCCTCGTCGCTACATTCTGTCGAGATGACAAGATTTAAGCGGCCGTGTGACACCTCAGCCTGTCATCCTGAGCGAAGCCGAAGGATCTCCTGCCGACTGGGTGAGATCCCTCCACTGCGGTCGGGATGACAAAATTGATGCGGTCGGGATGACAAGATTGATGCGGTCGGGATGACAAGATTGATGCGGTCGGGATGACAAGATTGATGCGGTCGGATGACACCCCAGCCTGTCATCCTGAGCGAAGCCGAAGGATCTCATCCAGATCTCTCCCAAACCAAAATAAAACAATAATAAAAGCGACAAAAAAATTATGACCAAGTTCCTCCACAGCGCAGTACCCGATGTCTTAGTCGGCCCCGATACGTCTAGCCAGCTGGGTGACCTCACCGCGGCCATGGGAATTCAGCGGGCACTTATAGTTACTGATCCGGGCATTATAAAATTCGGTCTTTTAGAGGCTGCCATTACAAACCTCAAATCCAACAACATTGAATTCAGTATTTACTCCGATGTGGTTGCCGATCCCCCTGAATCTGTAGTCATGGATGCGGTGGCCTCAGCCCAGGCCTTTGGCTGTGATGCTGTGATTGGTTTTGGTGGCGGCAGTTCCATGGACGTCGCTAAATTGCTAGCAGTACTGATCAAAGGCGAACAGCAGCTGACAGAGATTTACGGTGTGGATCAAATCAGCGGCGGGCGACTGCCATTGATTCAGGTGCCAACCACCGCAGGCACCGGCTCTGAAGCGACCATGGTGTCGATTATTACCACCGGTGAAACCACCAAAGCCGGTGTAGTCAGTCGAACGCTGCTGGCTGACAAGGTTATTCTCGATGCCAAGCTGACTCTAGGCTTGCCGCCAGTGGTCACAGCAGCCACAGGCATTGATGCCATGGTGCATGCCATCGAAGCCTATACTAGCAAGCGTTTAAAAAATCCCTTATCCGATATGTTAGCCCGCGAGGCTCTGCGTCTGATGGCGAACAATATCTCCACGGCAGTCAAACAAGGAGATAATCTGCAAGCACGGGAGGCGATGTTATTGGGTGCCATGTTAGCGGGCCAGGCTTTTGCCAACGCCCCGGTGGCAGCGGTGCATGCCTTGGCCTATCCATTGGGTGGCAATTATCATATTCCCCACGGTTTAAGTAATTCCCTAGTGCTGCCCCATGTGCTGCGCTTTAATGCACCGGCGGCAGCTGAGTTATACGCCGAGTTGGCACCGATTATTTTGCCCGGCAGAAGCTTGCCTAGCGATCCACTAGACGTGAGCGAATTGCTCGCGGAGCACTTTTTACAGCTGGCTGCAGATCTGGGTTTGCAGACCAAATTGAGTCAAATGAATATTGCCGAGTCGGATCTGCCCAATTTAGCAGCAGAGGCTATGTTGCAGCAGCGACTGTTAATTAATAATCCCCGAGAGCTGAGTCTTGATGATGCGCTTTCAATCTACCAACAGGCGTTTTAAGTTATGACTGATAACAGCGACCAACGTAGCAGCTATAACTATTTTGCCGATATCACCACCCGCTGGATGGATAACGATATCTATGGTCATGTGAACAATGTGGTCTATTACAGCTACTTTGATTCAGTGGCGAATAAGTTTTTAATCGAAGAGGGCGGCTTGGATATTCACAGCGCCGAAATTATTGGCTTCGTGGTGGCATCGAGCTGTCAGTACAAATCACCCATCGCCTATCCGGATAAAATAGACGCGGGCCTACGGGTCAATAAACTGGGTAATAGCTCAGTGGAATACGGTATCGCAATTTTTAAACAGGGCGCCGAAACCGCTTCAGCAGTCGGCTCCTTCACCCATGTATTTGTCGATCGCGCCACTGATAAGTCAGTGGCGATTCCCGCTCAAATTAGGTCTGCATTGGAAAAGGTTTCGGCTTCTTGATGACCTGCAAATCAGGTTGATTCCAGTGCCGTGATCAGTTGCGCAAACGTATCAAACCTTCCTGAATAGTACTTGCCACCAGCCTGCCATCCCGAGAAAAGAACGACCCGCGACTGAGGCCACGGCTGTGGCTGCTGCGCGGGCTGTCCATGCAATAGAGCATCCATTCATCGGCTTTAAATTCATCGTGAAACCAGATGCAATGATCCAGTGATGCCGCCTGCAATTTGCTATTCATAAAGTTGATTGCATGGGGCAGTAGTGAAGTCCCCATTAAACTAAAGTCTGAGGCATAGGCCAAAATGGCCCGCTGAAGGCCGGGGTCCTCAACTATATCTGGCAGTGATCCCGCGGCTTTAACCCAGACAAATTGTTCTGCAGGATGAACTGTCGGATTGGCAAGATCCACTGGATTCACCGTGCGCATTTCAATCGGGCGCAGCGCTGGGCGATGGGCTATGGCTCCGGTTTCGGCTTTGTCAGCCATCATCTCTCTAAGCTTGGCCCAGCGGATATTGTCATCTTCGAGACCCTCTGGTCCAACACAGTCCGGCATATCCGCCTGATGAGACAGACCGGGTTCAATCACTTGAAAGGATAACTCGGTGCTGAAAATAGCCTTGCCACGCTGTGAAGCAACTACTCGGCGAGTGGTAAATGAACCGCCATCGCGAATGCCATCCACCTGGTACAAAATCGGCACACTGGGATCGCCGGGGCGCAAGAAGTAACCGTGCTGTGAATGCACCATGCGATCCTCAGGCACTGTATCCTGAGCGGCACGCATAGCCTGAGCAAAAACCTGACCACCAAAGACGCGCTTGTTGGTGGTTTCCGGTGTCACGCCACGATAAATAGTCTCGTCAATTTTTTCCAGCTCGAGAATATTTAGTAGTTGTTGCAGTGCTTCGCTCATGCAGTCTTTATTCCTTTAATTTAAAATTAATAATGTTGGCTATTGATCGGCAATTTTAACCACTAGCTTGCCGAAGTTTTTGCCACTAAACAGCCAGGAGAAATACTCCGGTGCTTTTTCCAGACCTTCAACCAGAGTCTCTTTATACTTCAGTTCACCATTGGCAACCCAGTCAGTTAACGCGTTGTTAGCTTCGGCATAATCATCGATGTAGTCAAAGACCAAAAAGAATTTGTGCGCCGGTGGTGTTTCCAGCTCACCGAAGATATGAAAGGGTGTGCGCTCTTTGGTGATATCGGTAGAATTGTAGTTGGAGATATAGCCACAGATGGGCACTCGTGCACCGGCATTTAACTGCTTGGCCACGGCTTCGGTTAGGGCACCACCGACGGATTCAAAATAGATATCAATACCATTGGGGCAGGCGGCGGCGAGATCGGCATCCAGATTGCCGGCTTTGTAGTCGACCACTTCATCAAAACCCAGCTCATCTTTTACATAGGCACATTTGTCCGCGCCACCGGCTACGCCGACCACGTGAAGGCCGAGCTTTTTGCCGATCTGGCCTACTGCAGAGCCCACAGCACCAGAGGCGGCGGATACCACTAAGGTCTCGCCGGCCTGAGGTTTGCCCTGAGTCTTTAGACCAAAGTAAGCGGTGCGGCCTGGCATGCCACAGACACCCAGATAGGCGGAGAGGGGGACTTTGGAAGCATCGACCTTGTAGGTCAGTGGGTCATTTCCTTCGCTGACAAAGTATTCCTGCCAGCCAGAGGGGCTGCACACATGATCGCCCACGGCGTAGAGCGGGGATTTGGATTCGACGACTACACCGGCGCTTTCTGCCGTCATCACTTCGCCAATGGCGACTGGATCAGCATAGGATTTGGCTGCGCTCATGCGGCCGCGCATATAGGGGTCGAGAGACAGATAGAGGGTTTTGATCAATACCTGACCTTCAGTGATTGGCGCTATAGCCGTGCTCTCCAGTCGGAAATTCTCTGCTGTTGGCTGCCCTACTGGGCGGCTGGCTAAAACGATGCTCTTGTTATGCTGGCTGATGCTCTTATTAACTTGGCTCATATTTTTCCCCTCTTATAGTTAGCGGCGCCGCTTTAGATTCTAGGCTCTAGCGGCTTGTTCTTATGGTTTTTGCGCGACCCACATAATGGTTGCTAGGGCGCTGTATTACTAGCTTAAATAACGACCAGTGATACTTAAAATACACTTTAGTCGTACTTCAGCAGAGCTAAATACTTGAAAGTCACAATAACATACTGTAAGTTCAATTCATCATAAAAAACACTGTCTTCGTCGCATTCTGTCAGCCGCTGCGAGGTCACTATTTAATAGAGTGAAAAGTAGGAGTCCGATGTGAGTGATCTACAAGCTTTTAGGCAAGAAACCCGGGAATGGTTAGAAGACAACTGTCCACCTACCATGCGCTTTCCCATCAGTAGCTCTGATGATCAATGCTGGGGTGGTCGCAACGCGACTTTTAAGAGTGAAGAGCAGAAGCAGTGGATGGACCGTATGGCGTCCAAAGGCTGGACTGCACCAATGTGGCCAGCAGAGTATGGCGGCGGCGGTCTCGATAAAGCGCAGGCAAAGGTTTTAAAAGAAGAGATGTCTCATATTCGCGCGCGCTCGCCACTGGATAGCTTTGGTATCTGGATGATCGGTCCGGCGTTGCTGCAGTTTGGTTCCGAGGAGCTCAAGCAACAGCATCTGCCAAAGATTGTTCGCGGAGAGATTCGCTGGTGCCAGGGCTACAGCGAGCCAGGTGCGGGTTCCGATCTCGCCGGTCTGCAGTCTAAAGGCGAAGATATGGGCGATCACTTTATCGCCAATGGCCAAAAAGTCTGGACCTCTTACGGCGATAAAGCTGACTGGATGTTCTGCCTGCTGCGCACCGATTCAGAAGCCAAAAAACAGATGGGTATCAGTTTGGTGCTCTTCGATATGGCCACTCCAGGTGTCACACCCAAGCCAATCAAACTGATTTCCGGTAGCTCACCGTTCTGCGAAACCTTCCTCGACAATGTTCGTGTGGAAAAAGATCAGGTTGTGGGAGATGTGAATAAAGGCTGGACCATCGCCAAGTATCTGCTCACGCACGAGCGCGAGATGATCGGCGGTTTCGGCCTGACCGATGCCGGTTCTGACACCTTGAGCCAGACTGCTGTTAAGGCATTGGGCGTTGAGCATGGCCGCATGAACAATTCGCTGCTGCGCGCCGATGTGCTGAAGTGGGAAATTGACGCTGCCGCCTTTGCCGTGACCGCTGAGCGTGTCACTGACGAAGTAAAGTCAGGGCAGGGCGTGGGTGCAACTTCCGCCATGCTCAAGTATTACGGTACTGAATTGAACAAGCGCCGCTATGAGCTAGTGATGAAAATCAACGGCAGCGACGCGATGATCTGGGATGGCGCCAACTCCCATGGCGGCGCTGCGCCGCGCATGTGGTTGCGTACCAAGGGCAACTCAATTGAAGGCGGAACCTCTGAAGTTCAGTTGAATATTATCGCCAAAAACATTCTCGGCTTGGGCTAAGTTTACGCGCTCGTTTTACAAGCTCGTTTTACAAGCTAGCTACCAGACCGACAGCTAACAGACTTAAAGGTAACAATCATGGCAATGGTAATAAACGAAGAGCAGCAGATGCTCAAAGAATCGGCCCAGGGTTTTCTCGCGGAATTCGCGCCGGTCTCCGAATTACGCAAGCTGCGCGACGAAGGCAGTGAAGCAGGTTATAACGCCAACATCTGGCGTCAAATGACCGATATGGGTTGGGCGGCAATTTTGGTCCCCGAAGCCTATGGCGGTCTTGAGTTTGGTCATGTGGGTATGGGTCAGATTGTTGAACAAACTGGTCGTACACTCACCGCATCACCTCTTTTTGCGACGGCAATTGTCGGCGTCAGCCTGATCAATTTGGCCGGCAGCGAAGAGCAAAAAGCTGAACTGCTTGGCGCCATAGCTGGCGGCGAGTTAACCACTGCACTGGCAGTGGATGAAAAGATTCATCACGCCCCGACACAGATCAGCATGAGTGCTGTGAAGCAGGCTGATAACTATGTATTAAATGGCGAGAAGCGCTTTGTAGTCGACGGCTCAAATGCCAACAAGCTGATTGTTGCTGCGCGTACTTCTGGTGCTGCCGGCGATACAGCGGGTATCAGTCTGTTTTTGGTTGATCCCAGTTCTGCCGGTGTCGAGATCGAACGCACCAGCATGGTGGATACACGCAATGCCGCGATTATCCGTTTTGACGATGTCAGCGTCAGTACCGCAGACTTGATGGGCGCTGAGGGCGAAGGCTTTGCCGCACTGTCTGGCGCCTTGGATATTGGCAATGCCTATCTTGCAGCTGAGCTGCTGGGTATCGCCCAAGAAACCTTTGATTGCACCCTCAAGTACTTAAAAGAGCGCAAGCAATTTGGTGTTTTGATCGGTTCCTTCCAGTCGTTGCAGCACCGTGCTGCTCACTGGTGGAGTGAGGTTGAGCTGTGCAAATCCGTAGTACTGAAAGCACTGCAGTCACTGGATGAGGGCGATGCAAAAAGCCCCGCTATGGTCAGTGTTGCCAAAGCCAAGCTCTGCGAAGTGGCTGAGTTGGCGACCAATGAAGCGATTCAGATGCACGGCGGCATTGGTATGACCGATGAATATGAAATCGGCTTCTTTATCAAACGCGCACGACCTGCTGCGATGCTCTTTGGTGACTATAGCTACCACGGCGATCGCTTTGCTCAGCTCAGCGGTTACTAAGTGAAATAAGCTTGTAATACGGGGTGGTCAGAAATGATGCCCCGTTTTGTTTTCTGGCTGTATTAGAATGACTCAAGAATTAGAGATTAGAACAGTCTCAGAATAAAAATAAATCAGACAATAATAAGGATAATGACAATGGATCTAGGTATTAGCGACAAGCTCAAACCCATTCTAGAAGAAGTAAAAGACTTTATTGATATAGAGATTTTACCCCTAGAGCAGGAATATCACGCTGAAGTTGAAACAGGCGACCGCTGGGCTTTCACCGAGCGTCAGACTGAAATACTTGAAGGCCTAAAGTCAAAAGCCAAAGCCAAAAATCTGTGGAATTTCTTCCTCACCCATTACGAGGGCGGTCACGGTCTCAATACTGTTGAATACGCTTATATTGCAGAGCAAACTGGTCGTTCGCACCTGGCGCCAGAGGTGTTTAACTGCGCCGCGCCGGATACCGGCAATATGGAAGTACTGGCCCGTTATTGCAGCGAAGAGCAGAAAGAAACCTGGTTGAAGCCGCTGTTAGCCGGCGAGATTCGCTCTGCCTATGCCATGACTGAGCCTGATGTTGCCTCTTCTGATGCCACCAATATTGCTCTCTCCTGTGTTGCCGATGGCGACGAGTGGGTACTGAACGGCGAGAAAATTTGGATTTCAGGTGCCGGTGATCCGCGCTGTAAAATCCTTATTGTGATGGTTAACACCAACCCAGATGCACCCCGTCACTCACGTCACTCACAGGTTCTTGTGCCCTTTGACACCCCAGGCGTCAAAAACCTCCGCGCCATGCAAATCTTCAATATAGATGATGCACCCCACGGCCATATGCACATGCGCTTTACCGATGTGCGCGTGCCTAAAGAAAATATGATTCTCGGCGAAGGCCGTGGTTTTGAAGTCGCTCAGGGGCGTTTAGGGCCTGGCCGTATTCACCACTGCATGCGTTCTATTGGCATGGCTGAAGCCGCACTGAAGTTGATGATTGAGCGTTCATTATCCCGTGAAGCCTTCGGTCGTCCTCTGGCTAAACTGGGCGGCAATGTGGATATTATTGCTCAGGCTCGTATCGATATCGAAATGACTCGACTGCTATGTCTCAAGGCCGCTTGGCTGATGGACAATGTGGGCACTGATGCGGCACAGCCGTTTATCTCGATGATTAAGGTAGCCGCGCCGAATATGGCTCTGAAGATTCTCGATGAAGCCATGCAGATGCACGGTGGATTAGGTCTCTCTCAGGATACGCCTCTGGCGATCTGGTATGGCGGACAGCGGACATTACGCTTTGCCGATGGTCCGGATGCAGTGCACCGTATGGTCATTGGTCGCCGCGAAATCAAAAAATATATGTAAGGAATTAGCATGACGATTAGATATGACGATCAGGTTGCCATAGTCACAGGTTCGGGGAATGGCTTAGGCCGTTCCCACGCCTTGGCACTGGCTGCACGTGGTGCCAAGGTCGTGGTTAACGATCTCGGTGGTTCGGTCAATGGTGATGGCGTTTCTAGTGCTGCGGCACTGGAAACCGTTGCCATGATTGAAGCCGCCGGCGGCGAAGCTATTGCCAATGGTGCCAACGTGGCAAAAATGGATGAAGTTGAAGCCATGGTTGCACAGGCAGTAGCGAAGTGGGGCCGAGTTGATATCTTGGTCAACAATGCCGGAATCCTGCGCGACAAAAGTTTTGTCAAAATGGGCATGGATGACTTTCAGTTAGTGGTCGATGTGCATTTGATGGGCTCAGCCAACTGCTCAAAAGCAGTTTGGGCACTGATGCGCGAGCAAGGTTACGGTCGTATTGTCATGACCACATCCTCTAGCGGCATGTACGGAAACTTCGGTCAGGCTAACTATGGCGCAGCAAAAATGGCCGTAGTGGGTTTGATGAATACTCTCTGTATAGAGGGTGATAAGTACAACGTGAAGGTCAATTGCCTGTCTCCTACTGCCGGTACTCGCATGCTCGAGGGACTGATCACCGAAGAGCATTCTGAGCTTATGACTGTAGAGTCGGTAACTGCTGGCCTGTTGACCCTCTGTGATGCAGATTCACCCAACCGCTCGATTTTATGTGCCGGTGCCGGTGGTTATGCTCGCACTCAAATCTATGAGACCCAGGGGATTTATCTGCCACCAGAACTGCAAACACCAGAGAATGTCCGTGCGCAAATCGAAGCCATCGACAATGCTGATGATCAGCAAGTTCTAGTAGGCGGTTTCCAACAAACCAACAAGTTTATTGCAAAAGCCGTCGATTATCTGGCTCAAAAATAATAATAAATTAAGCAGGACAATATTATGAAAGCATTAGTCTGTAACGAGTTTGGGCCAACCGAAAACTTGGCTCTTGAAGAGCGCCCGGTACCCACCCCAGGTAAAGGCGAGATTCTGGTTGATATCAAAGCTGCCGGGGTTAACTTTCCCGATGTCTTAACGGTTCAGGGTAAGTATCAATTTAAACCGGAGCTGCCATTTATTCCCGGTGGTGAAGTAGCGGGTATTGTCACTGCTGTAGGCGAAGGCGTAACCAGCCGCAAAGTCGGTGATAAGGTTATTTCAACTATTCAGGTCGGTGGTTTTGCTGAGCAATGTGTGGGTTCTGAGCACGGCGCTTTTTCTATGGGCGAGACCATGTCCTTTGAACAGGCTGCCGGTTTTGCGATTACCTATGGCACCTCTTACTACGCCTTAAAGCAGCAGGCGAAAATTCAGCCCGGCGAAACTTTGCTGGTGCTGGGCGCAGCTGGCGGCGTCGGTATTGCCACCATTCAGATTGCCAAGGCTATGGGTGCAATCGTTATTGCAGCCGCCTCTACGGAAGAGAAGCTAGATTTTGCCTGTGAAGCAGGTGCTGATTTACGCATTAACTACTCTACCGAAAACCTCAAAGATAAAGTTAAAGAACTCACCGGTGGCAAGGGTGCGGATGTTATCTATGATCCCGTTGGCGGCGACTTCTCCGAGCAGGCCTTCAGAGCCATTGCCTGGGACGGTCGTTTCTTGGTGATTGGTTTTGCCTCTGGCCCGATCCCTAAGATCCCGCTTAATCTGTGTTTATTAAAGGGGGCTTCTTTAGTCGGTGTTTTCTGGGGTGCTTGGGCGGCGAGATTCCCCCTTGAGTCACGGAATAACTTTGATGAACTGATTGCCATGATCGACGGCGGCCAGTTTTCCCCATTGGTCACCGAGGTTTATCCGCTGGCTGATTACCAAGAGGCCTTTGCCTCTATCTCAGAGCGTCGTGCCAAGGGTAAAGTTATTTTGTCTATGGCTTAACAGCCCGCTGATACAAAAAAGGGTCTGCAATTGCAGACCCTTTTTTGTTTCTATCGATTATCTATTTAGCGTCTGTCACAGCCAGAATCAATCGTTCGACAGCACAATTCTATAGCGCGCGTCGCCTGTTTTTAAATGGGTAAATGCCTCATTGATCTTACTCATAGGGAAGCACTCAACCTTCGGTTTGATATTGTGTAGGTTGGCGAAATCTAACATAGTCTCAATCGTTGCAGGACTGCCCACAGGAGAGCCAGAAACCTCCCTTTGGCCGAGCATCAGCGGAAACATGCTGATATCCAGTGGCGCAGTGATCGCACCCACAAAGTGCAGTCGACCTTTAGGCTTCAGGGCATTGAGATACAGATTCCATTCCAACTTAACGTTAACCGTAGAAATAATAAAATCGAAAGAGCTGGCGGCGTTTTTAATCGCGCCAGGATCGCGTGAATTTAAGGTCTTATGGGCACCCAAATCCAGCGCCTCCTGCTGCTTAGAGTCACTAGAGGTAAAAGCCGTCACTTCGCAGCCCCAAGCGTTCAAAAACTGCAGCGCCAGATGGCCAAGACCACCTATACCAATCACAGCAACCTTATCAGTCGACTTGATGCCAAACTGAACAATGGGGTTAAATACCGTGATACCGGCACAGAGAAGAGGGCCGGCGGAGACCGGATCAATGCCCTCGGGAATTGCCACAACACTAGAAGCCTGAGCGCGCACTTTGTCGGCGAAGCCACCATTGTGACCAATAATAGTGCGCACCGCGCTAGGGCAGAGGTTTTGATCGCCGGTTTTGCAGGGATGGCAGTGGCCACAGTAGCCGCTATGCCAGCCTAGCCCCACAACAGTGCCCGGCTCTAGGCCATGCACATCGGTACCCTTAGCGGTGACTTTGCCGATAATTTCGTGGCCTGCAACCAGCGGGTATTTCGTCAGTCCCCATTCGTTTTCTGCCATGCTTAAATCGCTGTGGCAGATACCACAGTGAAGTACGTCCATCTCAACTTCATTGTTCTTGAGATCGTCAACGGAGTAGCTGTAGGGTTCAAATTGTCCGCCAGACTCTAAAATGGCGTAGGCGTTAATCGATTTTGCAGTGCTCATGGTGGGGTCGCTTATTGTTATTATTATGGATGGCTTTTTAAGCTTTGATTGGCCAATAAATAGCGTTAATAGATCATTTGACGATAACCAGTGCAGGGCGTAAATGCAAACATTCTAAGGTGGCTGGTCAATTTTTCCATGACTACTTGGGATTCACCTATAGGTCCCAATTGCAGGCCTCTTTTTAAAGTGATTTTTGCCCGCGCTTTTTGTCGATTGTTCATCAACCTGCTCCCGTAATGGTTGGCCACTAAGTGGCTGGCCCTATACAATCATGCCCGTTATCTCCTGCCCACGTGGCAGCTGTAATCATTATCCGGGTCAACACTAACTATTAAGAGCAACATGACGCAAAAAGCACTAGAGATTTTAAACAGCCTGTATGGCTATGACAGCTTTCGCGGTCATCAAGCGGACATTATCGAGCATGTTGCTGAAGGTAATAACGCGCTGGTATTAATGCCCACCGGCGGTGGTAAATCACTCTGTTATCAAATTCCCTCTCTTCTGCGCGACGGCGTTGGCATTATCATCTCGCCGTTAATAGCCCTGATGCAAGACCAAGTGGGTGCCATGCAGCAGCTCGGGGTCAAGGCGGCGTTCTTAAACTCCAGCCTGTCCCGCAGCGAACAGAATGATATAGAACAGCAGCTCATGGCAGGGCAGTTGGATCTGCTCTATATAGCGCCAGAAAGGCTGATACAGCCCTATGTGCTGGATATGCTGGGACGTTGTAGGCTGGCGCTGTTTGCCATCGACGAAGCCCATTGCGTATCTCAGTGGGGCCACGACTTTAGATCTGACTATCTATCCCTAAGCATACTCGCCGAGCGCTTTTCGGCGATCCCGCGTATCGCGCTGACCGCCACCGCCGATATCCGCACCCGTAAAGAGATTATTGAGCGACTCTCACTAGAGGGCGCCAAGGCCTATCTTAGCGGCTTTGACCGGCCCAACATTCGCTATGCCATCGCCAATAAAACCACGCCAAAGAAGCAGCTATTGGCGTTTTTACAGCATCGTAAAAGCGAGGCTGGCATTGTCTACTGCCTGTCCCGCAAGAAGGTCGAAGATACCGCAGAGTGGCTGACCCAGCAGGGCTACAACGCCTTGCCCTATCATGCCGGTTTGCCCTCCCAGCTGCGCCAGACCCATCAGAACCGCTTTCTCCGAGAGGATGGCGTGATTATTGTCGCCACCATTGCCTTTGGCATGGGCATCGACAAGCCCGATGTGCGCTTTGTTGCCCACCTGGATCTCCCCAAAAGCATCGAAGCCTATTATCAGGAAACCGGTCGAGCAGGGCGCGACGGTCAGCCCGCCGATGCCTGGATGGTCTATGGCCTGCAAGATGTAGTGCGCCTGCAGCAGATGGCTCAGGGCTCCGATGGCTCGGAACAATTTAAGCGTGCCGAGCGCCACAAACTCGACGCCATGTTGGGACTCTGCGAAGTCACCAGCTGTCGCCGTAAAGTATTGTTGAGATACTTCGCCGACGACGCCCCCAATCAATGTGGTAATTGCGATAACTGCCAGATGCCTCCCGAAACCTGGGACGCCACCGAAGCGGCACAAAAGGTCCTGTCCTGCGTCTATCGCACCGGCCAGCGTTTTGGTCTGGTGCATGTGATGGATGTATTGCAGGGCAAAGAGAATGAAAAAGTGCTTCAGCATGGCCATCAGCAGCTCAGCACCTTTGGTATTGGCAGCGACACCCATGAAGCCCAGTGGCGCTCTGTGATCCGTCAGCTGGTGGTACGCGGTTTCTTGCGCGTGGACCTTGAAGGCTACAGTGCCCTGCAACTGACTGATCTCTGCCGGCCTGTTTTAAAAGGCGAGCAAGAACTGCATCTGCGCAAAGAAGACGTTAAGGCGCCGTCCCTGAAAGGGACTAAAGGGGCTAAAGGTGCTGGCAAAAAGTCCGCAGCCAAGGTGCAGATTGCGCCCGAAGATCAAGAGTTGTGGGAAGAGTTGCGAGAGTGTCGGAAGTATCTCGCTGAAGAACACAATGTGCCGCCCTATGTGATTTTTCACGACGCCACATTGAAAGAGATGTTGGATGTCATGCCCATGTCCGGGTCGGAGTTATTGACTCTTACCGGAGTGGGTGACAGTAAGTTGGAAAAATATGGCGCGGACTTTATTGAGATAATTTGTCGCTATGCGAAGACGCAGTAGGTTTGGTTGCAGGGTTTTCTGCGCTTGTTTGAAATGAAAAGCTCGGTCTTACTCTGGGTGGAATCAAAGAGTTTTGAGATCCCTCGTCGCTGCGCTCTGTCGGGATCACAGTTTATGGGTGCCGGAATCACGCAGTTTATGTCACCCTGAGCGTGGTCGAAGGGTCTCATACAGGTCACCTCGAATATCAGTAGTATTTTCTGCTGAACTATTCATCGGTGATTTAAAATAATCTAGCTGCACTCTCTAACCATCCATCAGCGATTTAGAACCACCTATCTTGAACCACCCGCTTGTCATCTCGAACGAATGTGAGAGATCTCTCGAAGGCCCTAGAAAAACGATATCTGCTCGAGTTGATAAACTGTTTTTGTAGGTCTAGTCTTGATCCATTGTTCGCTAAATTTTGAGGTTGGCGTCATTTTTTCCGAGACTAGAAAGAATTAATTGCAGTCTCAAACGTTAATAAATAGTTAATGTTACAGGTGATTAAGTTGAATTTTACTGATTTGGAATACGCCGGATTTCGCGCCTGGCCAGCATTAGACCAGCAAGAGGTTGATGGTTTTGTCTTACGCTCGTCACAGGGGTTTACTAAAAGGGCTAACTCGGCCAATTTAGTGAGACCTTTAATATCTTGCCATAAAGAATTAGTAGGTCGATGTGAAAAGCATTTTTTTGATCAGTCATTGCCAAGTATTTTTAGAATTCCCTCATTCATTGAAAGTGAAGGCCTCGATGAATATCTCGAAGAAAATTCTTATCAAGCCAAAGACCGCTCATTAGTTTTACACCGAAAAATAGAGTCTTCTGACTTTACACCTTGTGAATTGGCCGTAAAAAACGGTGTAGATTGGATTGCATCCTATAGTGGGATCAGCGGCATAAATGCGACCTCACAAAAGTTGCATTTAGATATGCTTGCTCGCATTCAAGATAAAACACTAATGGCTGTGCTAGTAGAAGATGGAGTTGAAATTGCCTGTGGGCTAGGGGTTCTCAATAAGGGTCTTTTTGGGTTGTTCGATATTGGTACCTTAAGCGCTAAACGGAATCAAGGCTATGGGGCAAAGCTGTTGAATGGGATGTTAAGTTGGGCGGTATTAAATGGCGCGACTGATTCATATTTACAGGTGGTTGCTGACAATGCGCCTGCGATTAGCTTGTATCGTAAGCTTGGCTTTCAAGATTGTTATGAGTATTGGTATCGCATTAAGAGTTTGAGTGGCTCCTAAGTTAGGGGGATGAGCTTTATTTAGTAACGTTGAGAAATAAAAAACCCCGCTATGGCGGGGTTTTTTATTGTTTTTGATCTCGAACATTCCACCTGTAATCTCGAACGAATGTGAGAGATCACAGGGTGACAGGCAAGGTCCCAGTCTGGAAACAGGGTTAAAGCCTACAGTCGCCTGGATGAGATCCTTCGGCTTCGCTCAGGATGACAACCGAGGCCTCAGGCTGACAGCAGGGTTAAAGCCTACAGTCGTCTGAACGAGATCCTTCGGCTGCGCTCAGGATAACTGGGGCTTAAGCCCCAGTTACCTCAACAATCTGCTGCGCAGCAATCAACTTGCCTTTCTCAGCCGACTTCTGGAACGACTCAATCTGATCGAAGTTCATGTAGCTATAAACTTCTGCAGACATTGAATCAATCTTGCTGGCGTATTCCATATACTCGGCTACGGTTGGCAGTCGACCCAAAATACCGCCGACTGTAGCAAGCTCGGCAGATGTCAGATAAACATTGGCACCATCACCCAAACGGTTGGGGAAGTTGCGCGTCGAGGTGGACAGCACAGTCGCACCGGCTAATACCCGTGCCTGGTTACCCATACACAGTGAACAGCCTGGCATCTCTGTGCGAGCACCGACTTTACCGTAGATATTGTAGTAGCCTTCTTCCATGAGCGTGTGAGCATCCATACGAGTAGGAGGGCAGATCCAGAATCTGGAATCGACTGAACCGGCTTCGTCGAGGAGCTTGCCTGCGGCGCGGAAGTGACCAATATTGGTCATGCATGAGCCGATAAAGATTTCGTCGACCTTGTCGCCGGCAACGTCAGATAAGAGCTTGGCGTCATCTGGATCATTTGGGCAGCAGACGATTGGCTCTTTGATATCGGCCAGATCAATTTCGATGATGGCAGCATATTCTGCGTCAGCATCGGCAGACATCAAGGTTGGCTCTGCCAACCACTCTTCCATTTTGCGAACGCGACGCTCTAGGGTGCGCACATCGCCATAGCCTTCGGCGATCATCCAGCGGAGTAGAGTGGCGTTGGAACGCAGGTACTCGGCAACGGAATCTTCGCTTAACTTAATGGTGCAACCAGCAGCGGAACGCTCGGCTGAGGCATCGGATAATTCAAATGCTTGCTCAACGGTGAGGCTTTCAATGCCTTCGCCTTCAATTTCCAGAATACGACCACTGAAGAAGTTCTTTTTGCCTTTCTTCTCTACGGTCAGCAAACCTTCTTTGATGCCGTAGTAAGGAATCGCATGCACGAGGTCGCGCAATGTAATGCCGGGCTGCATTTTGCCTTTAAAGCGCACTAACACAGACTCAGGCATATCCAATGGCATAACGCCGGTCGCTGCAGCAAAAGCCACTAGACCAGAACCGCCGGGGAATGAAATACCCATGGGGAATCTTGTGTGCGAATCACCACCAGTACCTACGGTATCAGGCAGTAACATGCGGTTGAGCCAGCTGTGAATAATGCCGTCACCTGGACGTAAGGAAACACCGCCACGGTTCATAATAAAGTCGGGCAGGCTGTGCTGGGTGGAGATATCAACTGGCTTGGGGTAAGCCGCTGTGTGACAAAAAGACTGCATGACTAGGTCGGTTGAGAAACCCAGGCAAGCCAGATCTTTCAGTTCGTCTCTGGTCATCGGACCAGTGGTGTCCTGTGAACCTACGGTGGTCATCTTCGGTTCGCAGTAGGTGCCGGGGCGGATGCCGTCGGTGCCACAGGCTTTGCCGACCATTTTCTGTGCCAGCGTAAAGCCAGCGTCAGTCACTATGGGAGCAGTGGGGTGACGGAAGACTTCTGAAGGTGGCAGACCCATGTGCTCGCGTGCACGCTGGGTGAGGCCACGACCAATAATCAGGTTGATGCGGCCATCGGCCTGAACTTCATCGAGTATTACTTCTGATTTGTGTTCAAACTCTGAAACCACTTCGCCAGCTTCGTTGAGAATCTTGCCCTCATAAGGGAAGATCGTAATCACGTCGCCATTGGCAATGTTGTCTACTGGGGCTTCAAAAACGAGTGCGCCAGCATCTTCCATGGTGTTAAAGAAGATTGGAGCGACTTTGCTGCCGAAGCAGATGCCGCCAGAGCGCTTGTTGGGTACGCCGGGCATATCGTCACCGAAGAACCACAATACTGAGTTTGTAGCTGACTTACGAGATGAGCCTGTTCCAACTACGTCGCCGATAAAGGCAACTGGCAGTCCGCGGGCTTTCAGCTCGTCGATCTGGGTCATGGGACCAATTTCGCCGTGCTTTTCTGGGTGCATGCCATCGCGAGTCATTTTAAACATAGCGCGGGCGTGTAGGGGAATATCCGGACGCGACCAGGCATCCTGTGCCGGGCTGAGGTCATCGGTGTTGATTTCGCCAGTGGCTTTAAACACGGCTACTTTGATGCTTTCAGGCACCTTGTCATTATTGGTAAACCATTCAGCATCGGCCCAAGACTGCATTACTGCTTTGGCGTGCTGGTTGCCGCCATCGGCGTTTTCGGCGACATCGTGGAAGGCGTCAAAGACGAGAAGGGTGCTTTTTAATTCTTCAGCCGCTTGGCCGGCTAATTCGGCATCGTCAAGCAGGGCAACCAGTGTAGCGACGTTGTAGCCGCCGTGCATATTGCCGAGCAAGGTTACTGCAGCGCTGCGATCGATAATCGGTGAAGAGGCTTCGCCATTAACCAGCGCGCTTAAAAAGCTTGCTTTAACGTAGGCGGCTTCATCAACTCCAGGAGGTACGCGGTTGGCAATCAGGTCGAGGAGAAAAGCTTCTTCGCCGGCTGGTGGGTTCTTTAATAACTCTACTAACCCTGCAGTCCATTCTGGATCCAGTGGTTTGGCGGGAATGTTTTCTAATGCTCGTTCTGCGACATGGGCGCGATAGGCTTCTAGCACGGGGTGCTTCTCCTTTGATCTTGAATGGTTTTTTAGGGCCGTGGATGGCCCTTATTTAAGGGCATAATTGTACGTTAATCTGTAGTTTAGTTACAGATGTGTGGCTTATAACCACTATTCCCTCAATTGTTTTATAGGTTGTCATTTAAAAACGTTCTTTACCGGCTGTTTATCCGGTAACCTTCTCGACAATTTACAGCGGTAGTTTACATGAATAGTCAAACAGCAGTGAAGCTCGGGCGTCGTCTCAGGCAGTTAGATACTATGCTTGAACAGCGGTATTCGATAATTTGGGATTGCTGCTGTGATCATGGTTTGCTCGGCATGTCATTGCTGCATAGGGAACTAGCGGACAAGGTTGTTTTTGTCGATATTCTCAGCCCACAAATGGCTTTGCTGGAGCAGGAGCTAGAGGGGCGTTTCCCCGCCGATGAATTTAACTGGCAGGTCATTTGCCAAGATGTGAAAGACCTGAGGGTACCTGAAGTTGAGTCCCAGCTGTTTGTTATCGCGGGAGTGGGGGGCAATAAGACTATTCAGTTTATTGAGAGCCTCTGTGCAGCCATGCCGACATTGCCTTTTGATCTGCTGCTGTGCTCTGTTCACGGTAATTACGCGGTGCGTAAAGCGTTGATCGAGCACGGCTTTGGTTTAAAGCAGGAGCAGATTGTTCTCGAGAATAATCGTTTTTATGAGGCCATTTATGTCTCGCAAAATTCGGCGCAACCGATTATTGCCACTGGCGGTAGTATGTGGGATAAGTTGAATCTGGATCATCAACAGTATTGGCAAAAAACGCTGGATCACTATCGGAAAAAAGCTGCAGCAGACGAAGCTGTATTTGGGCCGATTGTTGCTGACTATGAAGCTTTGTTAATTACAGGCTAACTATTTCAGGACAAACGTTACAGGCTAAAAATTACAGGGCTCGACATGAGCCAATAAATTATTTAACGGCACAGGTACTCTAGAAATGATCAAGCTTTACGGACTCGAAATCAGTAATTATTACGCTGCGGTTAAAGCCTTTATGTTGGAGAAGGGTTTTCAGTTTGAGGAGGTTGAAATAGCGCCGACTTACAGCGAGCCCTATATTGAATTGAGCCCCATGGGCAAAATGCCCTTTATTGAAGTGGATGAGGGTTATCTCAGCGAGACTAGCGCGATCTTAGGGTTTCTTGAGAACTGCGTTCCCGATCAGCCAATGACACCAGCGGATCCCTTTACCAGCGCCAAAATGTCGGAGCTGCTGAAGGTGATTGAACTCTATGTGGGCAATGAATCTGCGCGGCTTGTGGGCCATGTTTTTTTTGGTGCTGAGCTGAATCAGCCGGTTGCGGATCAAGTTAAGCCATTGATGGTAAAAGGGTTAGCCGCAGTTGATCGCCTTGCCAGTTTCTCACCCTTTATGATGGGTAGCCAGATCACTATGGTAGATATCTATGCCTATTACATTGTGATGAATGCGCGAATTATTGCCAAGAAAGTCTGGGGCTGGGACATGCTGCCTGAGGTGGAGGGGCTGCGTGAGTGGATGCGGATGATGTCTGAGCGGCCGATGATTAAGTTGGTGGATGATCAGCGCAATATTGCTATCGCGAAGATGATGGATAATTTGTAGGGTTCTGTTTTTAGTCTGTCATCCCGACCGCTCTATAGTTTGTCATCCCGACCGTAGTGGAGGGATCTCAACCAGTCGGCACAAGATCCTTCGGCTTCGCTCAGGATGACAAGCTGGTTTGCCATCCCGACCGCTCTATAGTTTGTCATCCCGACCGTAGTGGAGGGATCTCAACCAGTCGGCACAAGATCCTTCGGCTTCGCTCAGGATGACAAGCTGGTTTGTCATCCCGACCGCTCTATAGTTTGTCATCCCGACCGTAGTGGAGGGACTTCAGCCAGTCGGCAGGAGATCCTTCGGCTTCGCTCAGGATGACAAGCTGGTTTGCCATCCCGAACGCTCTATAGATTGTCATCCCGAACGCTCTATAGATTGTCATCCCGACCGCTCTATAGTTTGTCATCCCGACCGTAGTGGAGGGACTTCAGCCAGTCGGCAGGAGATCCTTCGGCTTCGCTCAGGATGACAGGCTGGTTTGCCATCCCGACCGCTCTATAGTTTGTCATCCCGACCGTAGTGGAGGGATC
This sequence comes from Gammaproteobacteria bacterium, assembly GCA_963855085.1. GTDB lineage: Bacteria > Pseudomonadota > Gammaproteobacteria > Pseudomonadales > Porticoccaceae > HTCC2207. The sequence continues at coordinate 143 of CAWLBR010000027.1, read as the reverse complement.
TCAACCAGTCGGCAGGAGATCCTTCGGCTTCGCTCAGGATGACAAGCTGGTTTGTCATCCCGACCGCTCTATAGTTTGTCATCCCGACCGTAGTGGAGGGACTTCAGCCAGTCGGCAGGAGATCCTTCGGCTTCGCTCAGGAT
>CAWLBR010000026.1:0-21247 GCA_963855085.1 Gammaproteobacteria bacterium | reverse complement strand
GGTGATTTCGCGATCAAGAAAATGAAAGAGCGTGTTAACGATCCTGTAGTGGCGGAGAAACTGAGTCCAGATTATGCCATTCTGACCCGCCGGCTTTCCCCTGAAACCCATTATCTTGAAACCTTTAATCAAGACAATGTGCATCTGGTTGATCTGCTCGAAAGTCCACTGGAGCGTATTACCGAGAAAGGCATAGTAGTGGGTGGTGAGGAAATTGAGCTTGATGTGATTATTTTCGCTACTGGCTTTGATGTTATGACTGGTGCTATGGATCGTATCGATATTCGTGGCCGCGAAGGTCAGACATTGAAAGAGCGCTGGAGCGGTGGTCTGACAAGTTACCTGGGTATGATGACCCATGGTTTCCCAAATTACTTTTGGGTAAATGGTCCCCACAGCCCGTTTTATAATCCGATTCTTTTGGCCGAGTATCAGGGTGATCTGATCTTTGATGCCGCCAAGCAGTTGGATGCCTTGGGTAAAGATTGTCTAGAAGCTAAACCTGACGCTGAAGACGCCTGGGTTGATCTGACTAATATGATTGGCAATATGACCCTGTTCCCCAAATCGAATAATTATTATATGGGTGACAATATTCCAGGAAAGCCAAGAAGAGTGGTATTTTTCTTAGGTGGTTTTGTTGCTTATGAAGAGCAGTGTACAGCGGGATATGCGGATCTTAGCGGCTTCCTGCTTAGCTAAGGTACCTAGCTAAGGTGCCTAGCTAATTTTACAAACTTAAAATAATAAGAATTAATGAGGAGTAAATATATGAGTGTCCCTACTTTAGAAACTCGCTGGTTAATGAAGCTTGATATCTCTTTTGAAGCGCCAGCAGTTGTGACGCCGAATCGAGTGGTTATTAATGTTACCGATGGCCGCGCTGAAGGTCCGCGCTTTAATGCTGATGTGATAGCGCCAAGTGGTGACTGGGTGCGTTTGCAAGCAGATGGCAACTGGAAAATTGATGCTCGCCTTGCCCTCAGAACAGACGATGGCGAGAGTGTATTCTGTTATTACAGTGGTGTTGTGGTGATGGATGATGACCTCAATGCGCGATTTGGTGCTGGAGAAGCGATATCGGGTACTGAAACCTACCTGAGATCAGCGCCTAACTTTGAAACCGGTTCTGAAAAGTACGCATGGCTCAATGACATTGTTTGTGTTGGCCGAGCTAGTACTTTTGGTGCAGGTAAACTTGTTTATGATATCTTTGAAATATTGTAATTAATCTATAATATAAGCGTTATATAGTCCTTTAAAAGTGAGATTTAGAATTGAAAATTTATGTTTATGATCGAGATGGCGAGAAGCACACTGTAGAGGGTGCAGTCGGTGATTTGTTGATGACACCTCTGCGTGCTGCAGACTTGGTAGATGGAACCTGCGGTGGCTCGTGCTCCTGTGCTACCTGCCATGTCTACATGGATGAGAAGACTTTTGCTCAGTTGCCGGAACAGAACGAAGAAGAAAGTGAAGTTATAGAGTTTATGGAAAAAGTAGAGCCCACAAGTCGTCTTGCCTGCCAGGTAAAATTGACTGAAGCTCTTGATGGAATGACTGTGACAGTGGCGCAGGAAGAAGGTTTTTAATTAGACTTCTTTCTCATCGCGGAAAGGCCCGGGATAGCCTCCGAAAATTTCGGAGGTTCTCTCAAAAACATGCAGCACCATATCGATCTCTTCACTGCTAAGATTTTCGATGACCTTGTCTAAAAACTGAATACCATTTTGAAACATATCTTCAGCAAAAACTTTGCCTTCCTCAGTGAGGCAGACCAGTTTTTCACGTCCGGATTCTGGGCGCTCGACTATGGTAAGGATATTGTGTGGCGCACCGGTTAGAGACCTTATGGCTTTGGACACCGAGCTGCTGGTTATCTCTAGCCAGTCTCTCAGAGCCTTTTCTATAGCCTTGCGTGGCATGCTCATGCCGTTGTGACCCTCGGCACTAATAATCCAAAGAATAATCACTTGCTGACGGCTTAGGTTTGCGCCGCGTCGAAGGGCTATTTCCAAGCGGTTTCCCGCTGTGTAATGAATAGGAAAGAATGCATTTAGCTGCATCAGGGAGGCGTATTCTCTCGGTATGCGGGGAATTTCATCCAATGAATAGGAGCGTGTCAAAAAGGTCGACGTAAGAGGGTGGCGCAACATCATTTCATTGGTGTTGATTTGCTTGACCGTCTCTCCGCGCTCTTGGTCAATAAGGGACTCAAAAATAGCGTTTACCTTGGAAAAAATATACAGGCAGACGTCCATTTCTTCGGGGAATTTCTCCATGAAGGATAGGTACCAGCTACAGAGTAAGACACCGTTATTGGTCATCTGGAGCAAGAATTTTTCGCCTGCAGGAGTCAGAGTGACCAACTTCTCGCGGGCGGACTGTGGATGTTCTTGAATAGTGACTAGGCTCAGGGGCGGCTTTGCCAGCGCTCTGACTGCCTTGGAAATTGCGCTACTGCTAGTTTCATACCAGCCCGTTAGCGCATTTTCAATATTCTTGCGGCGCATCGAGATGCCGTTAGTGCCCTCGGAACGAATGATCCAAAGCACTGCGACCTGATGACGATTAAGAAGGTCATTTGTCCGCAGGGTATCCTCTACCTTCATGCCTACGACGTAATGTACTGGATAGAACAGGTCGAGCAATTTTTTGGCGGCATTTTCACGAGGAGTATGTGTAATGCTGGGTTTTACGACTTCTGAATCCATGAAACGATGTTCTCCACCTAAGCTAACCTGCTCTTTTTGTTTAAAGAGCACCACGTGAGAGCATTATAGTACCGCATAGGCAACTTTGCGCTATCTAAATTATGTCTAGAAATAATAATGCACATATAACATAATGTATTTTAGAAGGTTTTAGTTGGCAGGATTACTAGGCGTTTTAAGTATTTTAGGCTTAATAGTTTAGCCGGCCTGTTTTTTTACTCAGGGGGTTAGTTAGGTGAAATCAGGAATTGTTATTATCGGAGCTGGTCAAGCGGCCGCTGTTGCTGCAGCCACATTGCGCAAAGAAAAGTATACAGGGGCGATTAAGATCCTTGGCGACGAAAGCCATCCCCCTTACGACCGGCCACCCTTATCAAAACATTATCTCGCTGGTGAACTGTCACTGGCTGAGACGCTTATTCGTCCGGCAGAGTTTTATAGTGACAACGATATTGAGCTTCTTACTAACACGCGGGTTTCCTCTATTGATGTAAATGCCAAGCAGGTTGTTACTGAGTCGGAGACTGTTTTTGAATACGACAAGCTTGTCATCACCACAGGTTCACGGGCACGTAAGCTAAACCTTCCCGGTTGCCAATTAGGAGGGATCTTCTATCTGCGTTCACTCAATGATGTGGATTTAATTCGCACATCAATGGGCAGTGCCAAGAAACTCTGTGTTATTGGCGGGGGTTATGTTGGCCTTGAAGTTGCCGCTGTGGCCAGAAAAGCTGGATTGAATGTAACCGTGATTGAGACCCAAGATCGAATTTTACAGCGTGTCACCACTCCTGAGATGAGTGATTACTACCATCAACTGCACACCGAACGGGGCGTTAATATCATGCTCAATCAAGCCGTGACCGGCTTTGAGGGTAGCAGCGAGCATGGCTCAGTGACCAAAGTACTCTGCGGTGACTTGAGCGTGGATGCGGATATAGTGGTTATTGGTGTTGGTATTTTACCCAATATTGAAATTGCCCAGGAGGCTGGATTGGAATGTAACAATGGCATTGTGGTGGATGATCATGGCCAGACCTCTAACCCGCATATCTATGCCGCAGGTGACTGTGCCAACCACCCCAATCGTCTTCTTAATCGCCGCCTAAGACTTGAGTCTGTGCCCAACGCCATAGAACAGGCGCGAGTCGCCTGTATTAATTTACTCGGCGGCGATGTGGAATATGCCTCCATTCCGTGGTTTTGGAGTGATCAGTATGAACTGAAACTGCAGATGGTGGGGTTCTCCAGCGATGGCGAAGAGAGCGTTCTCCGCGGTGATAAATCCACCAATAAATTTGCTGTGTTTCATCTAAAGGAAGGGCGAGTGGTGGCTGTGGATGCGGTCAATAGTTCAAAGGCCTTTATGTTGGGTAAGCGACTCTATGGCAAGTCTGTGGATGCAGTATTACTGGCTGATGAGTCTGTTGAGTTGAAGTCTTTCTTAAAATAATAAAGCCTATGGCTGCACCCTGTGACGTTGCAGAGTCAATATATTAAGGTGCGCCAGGCATTAGAGCGATAACAGTAGTCACGTCTAAGTCTGAGTCAGTGTCTGTTAAGGGGAGTTAATACTGTGCATATTCGTCGTTATAAAGCTGATTACTCGAGACGCCATTTCCTCAAGCAGATGGGTCAGGGTGTACTTGCTACAGGCGTGCTCGCGCCACTCTGGTCTACCATCGGCAATACCGGCAGTATTGAGAAAGCGTACCCCGAAGAGCTGCTTTCTATCAGTGCCTATACTGGCGGAAAAATTAGCGATGGCGACTACATTAATGCCGATAACGTTGCCTTAGTAAAAGAGCTGCTCGACCCTATTCAGTACAAGCAGGTTGCGGAAATGGGCCGAGTGATGCGGATGCGGCCAACTACCACGGACATTATGCAGCTCAGCCCCTGGGAATATATTGAGGCGACCTTGCGTCATCAGGGTCAGGCTACCTTTGCGCCGGACGGTAATGTGGTCACGAAAGAGGGTAAGCCCTGGATTGGCGGCAATCCCTTCCCCAACCCCACTTCGGCAGTGGAAGTCTTTGCCGGCAGTACATTGAGCTGGGGTCGCCATGACGTTTCCTTTAATGCGGTGAAAGAATACGACCTCAACCCCGGTGGTGAGGTGGCGTATCAATATCAGTGTTGTTGGGTGGAGATGAGCCCAGTGGGTCGCGTCTCCCTCGACCCAATGCCGTACTTGCCTGGCCATGAAGATAAGCTGCGCTATCAGTCGGTGTTTTTTGTCACGCCCAGTGATGTTCGGGGCACTTCCTATCTAAATATTTGGCACTATGATCAGAATCGTTACCCTGATCTCTACGGTTATTTACCCGCGTTTAAGCGGGTTCGACGCTTTCCTACCAATCAGCGCTTTGAACCGTTGATCCCGGGATCGACCATGTATCTGTCCGATGCCTGGGCTACGGGAGATCCCTTTCTGACCTGGGGCAACTATAAAATTGTCCATCGCGGGCCGATGCTCGCGGCCGTGAGTGATAGCTGGAATGCCGACTCGCCCAATTGGGAGCATACTGTTCACGGTGGTGACAAAGGTGAGACATTTTGGGATACGGATGTTGAACTGGTGCCGGAGACCATTGTGGTTGAGGCTGAGCCCACCGGCTATCCCCGCGCGCCCATCAGTAAAAAACGCGTATGGTTTGATGCCCGAACAATGCTGCCTTTATGCATGGTGAGTTTTGATCGCCGTGGAGAGATTTATAGATCCTTTGATGGGGCTTTTTCAGTCTATGAGAAGGGCGACAAAAAGGTGATGGATGGCAAGCACCCTTACTGGTCATGGACCAGAGTCCACGCTCATGATGTGCAGACCAATAGAATTACACGAATGGAACAGGTCAAGGAAGTGGCCGGTGGTTACCGCACAGAGGCGAATAACCCCGACGTTTATGATCTCTATCTCACCCGAAGTGCGCTCAGGCGATTGGGAAGCTAGTTAACTCATTGCGAGCTAACTAGCTAACAGCTAATCCGTTACTGGCTAATCGGTTACCAGCTAATCGGTTACCCGCTAAAGCTGTGCCTGAGCAAACTTGAGCAGCTCAAGATGGTATTTCTCTGCTTCTTCGATCAGCGGAACATGGCCGGAATGCTCTAATTCGACGATACGAGTGTCGGCATTAAAATCGGCGATGGAGCGGCCAACAGCGGGATCCGCTAGGGCATCATGACTGCCGACAAAGGATATCATCGGAATATTCAGTGCCGAGAGCTTTGCCCGCTGGTCTAGTGGGCCCAGTTCAGCCAGGGTATTGGCTGTAGTCGGTGAGGCGGCGGTGAAAAGGCTCCAGGTCCAATCAATCACCTCCTCGCTGACCTCGGCGGCATAAATACCTCTCGCCAAATTCTTGAGAAAATTCGGTCGATCAGCTTTTAAAGCAGCCAGTGTGCCGCTCAACACTTCTTCGGTTCCACCGTGGGGGAAGTCTTCTTTTTGCAAGTAAACAGGTGCTGCTGGGCATGTCAGTGCAAGGCTGCAGCAGGTCGATTTAAGGATTGATGCGGCTTCAATGGCAATGGCACCGCCAATAGACCAGCCATTGAGCATAACTTTGGTGAGACCAAGTTCTGCCACTAGGGCCACTACATCACCGGCGATGGCATCGATGCTCATATCGTCGAAATCTTTGTCTGATTGACCGCAGCCGCGATGATCGAGAGTTACCACTCTATGGCCAGCATCCAGAAGATGTGGAATCGTGCCATCCCAGGCCCTGAGGTTCATTCCCCAAGCATGAATAAGAATGATTGCAGTTGCTCCATTGCCGTTATCTTCGTAATAGATATTTCTATCATTTTCTCTTTTGAGGTAAGCCAATTTAATCGCTCCTAGCTGTAAAGCCTGTGGTTTGGTTTAAGTGATATTAAGTGGATAGTTATCCATCCCAGTCCGCCGCCAAACTCTTATGAATGGCCACTATTAACTGAAACTCTGGGATTAAAAATACTGATATATGTATAATATGTCAAATAATTATAATGTTACTTTGACGCTAACTGCGCTTAGTTACTGGTCGATGCCCGGCTAAAACAAGCGATTTACCAGTTAATCGATGGCATCCCGGTAGACCTAGGTATTCGGCAAAAGTAACTCAGTGATAGAGGAGTCAAATTATGTTTCATGAGCAAGTAGTTAATATTGGGATGGGGCAGACTATCTTAAAAAGCGCCGCGCTTTTCCCTCAGCAGCCGGCACTGAGATTTGAAGGCGAGTTGCAGACCTATGCCGACCTTTCAGATCGAATACGCAAGCTGGCTACAATATTGATCGAGTTAGGGGTTCGCCGCGGCGATCGCGTTGGCTATATGGGTTTAAATCATCCCACCTTTCTTGAAGCTGTTTATGCCTGTAGCTGCATCGGGGCTATTTTCGTGCCGCTCAATTTTCGTCTAACGTCCTCCGAGGCGAGCTTTATTGTTGGTGATTCAGGGATCCAAATCATGTTGGCCGATGACGCCTGCACAGAGATACTGGATGAGCAGAAACAGGATGTATCGGTTCAGCACTATCTCTCCATAGAGAGTGACAGACCCGGCTGGGCGTCTCTGGAAAATTTAATGGCAGTTGCAACGCCAGTCGAGACCGTTGCACCCATCGAAAACGATGATGTTGCCCTGATCATGTACACCTCGGGAACCACTGGGCTGCCAAAAGGCGCGATGCTGACCCACGGAAATATTTTTTGGAATACTGTCAATGTGTCGTTGCTTGAAGAGAGCATGGTCGGAGCAAGCCTCACCTGCGCGCCGCTGTTTCATATTGGTGGTCTAAATGTAACCACGCATACTTCCTTAGTTCGAGGTGTTGCGGTGGTGTTACATAGAAGCTTCGATGCCGGCGCTGTATTGCATGATATTGAAAAATATCAGGTATCCACAATGTTTGGCGCACCAACAATGTTCACCATGATGTCGCAACATGAAGCATTTGACCGTACCGACTTTAGCAGCGTGATTTCGTTTAATGTGGGTTCAGCCCCTGTACCTCTGCCGCTGCTTAATATTTATGCCAGTCGTGGTGTTACGTTTTGTCAGGGTTACGGACTGACAGAAACATCGCCCTATGTCACGGTACTGGGGAGTAAGTTTGCAACCAGTAAGATCGGGTCTGCCGGTCAGAGTTTAATGTTTACATCAGTGCGGATTGTTGATGGGAATGGCCAAACATTGGCTAATGGCGAGCGCGGAGAGATTTGGATTAAGGGGCCCAATGTTATGAAGGGTTACTGGAATCGCCCGCAAGCCACAGCTGAAGCGGTTGATAAAGATGGCTGGTTTCACAGTGGTGATGTGGGTTATTTCGATGAAGACAACTTCCTTTTTATCTGCGATAGAATCAAAGATATGGTTATTTCTGGAGGTGAAAATATCTATCCCGCAGAAGTCGAAAGCGTGCTGTTTGAGCACAGTGCTATTGCCGAGGTGGCTGTCATTGGTGTACCTGATGACAAGTGGGGTGAGTTATTGGTCGCCGTTGTAGTCTTGCATGCGGACACCACATTGACACTAGAGGACCTGCAAGACTTTGTCGGCAAAGAATTAGCCCGTTATAAACTGCCACGGAAACTGCATCGGGTTGATGCACTGCCTCGTAACCCTGCGGGAAAGGTGCAGAAGTTTATTCTCAAAGAACAGATGAGCAAACTTACCTAAGGTCTCTTAGCTGCAGAGTCGCCTAGAGAGGGTGGTTGCTATTCGGCAGGCTCTTTCGCTGGGCGCACCAGTCGGCCAAATAAGATGCCAATCTCAAACAGTAACCACATGGGAATGGCGAGCAAGGTTTGCGAAATAATATCCGGTGGCGTCAGCAACATACCGAATACAAAGCAGAGTACGAATACGTAGGGACGCTTCTTCGCTAGGTTATCTGGGTCAACTGCGCCCATCCAGGAAAGAATAACCACGGCAATAGGGATTTCAAAACTCAGGCCAAAGGCAAAAAATAGTTTTAGTACAAAGTCCAGATAACTGCGAATATCGGGCATCACAGTAATGCCTTCTGGCACTATGCTAGTGAAGAACAAAAACACCAGTGGAAACACAACATAGTAGGCAAAGGCCATGCCTGCATAAAATAAAGCCACGCTAGAGATAAACAGCGGTATGACAATTTTCTTTTCCCGTTTATACAGGCCAGGCGCTAGAAAGGCCCATGTCTGAAAGAGGATATAGGGCATAGCTGCAAACATGGACAGTACCAGTGTCAGCTTAAAGGGCGTTAAAAAGGGTGAGGCAACCTCGGTGGCAATCATGCTTGAGGATGCTGGCAGGTATTCGCGAATGGGCTCAGAGATATACAGATACAGCTCATTACTAAAAGAGAATAAACCGGCAAAAATAACTAACACAGAGGCAACGCAACGCAGCATTCGATCTCTAAATTCGATCAGATGGCTCATAAAGGGTTGGGTGCTGAGAGTTTCTGCTTCAGTCATTGGGGAGTTTCTTTATTAGGCTTTGCAGTATGGTCTTGGGCTGGTTCTCTCTCTAGTTCTTTACTTGTCTTTTCATCAAGCTTTTCGCTTGGCTCTTTATCTAGTTCTTCATTTAGTTCGCTATCTACTTGATCATCCAGGGGGTCTTCTAGATCTTCATCTAGTTCTGCTCTAGCGTCAGACAGTTCGTTATCCAGTGTGATCTTGGCGTCAGATATCTCTTTATCCAATGCTGCCTGGGTATCGATGATTGTGGTTTCAATATCCTCTTTGACTGCGTCCAGGTCACGCATGATTTTCTCATTCTGCAGCTGACGACGAATTTCATCCATGCCCACTTCGTTTTCCAGTTCTTGTCTGGCGCTGGAAAGCTTTTGCTTCATACGCCCAATCCACAAACTAATGGTGCGCACGGTTTCAGGCAGCCGTTCAGGCCCCATTACAACAAGCGCAATGACGCCGATAACCAGTAGTTCGGAAAATCCTATATCGAACATGAATTATTCAGCAACGGCTTTTTTCTCGACGACGATTTCAGTATCTGTAGCTGCCTGTTCTTTGGATTCGATATTAACGGAATCTTTAAATCCTTTTACCGCACCACCTAAATCAGAGCCTATATTGCGCAATTTTTTAGTACCAAAAACCAGTGCTACAATTACAGCAATAATTAATAATTCCTGCCATCCAAAACCCATTACAGTCGTCCTTTTTTTGATTAAGTCGCTAGTCTTTTTTTAGACTCTTATTTAAGCCTTTTTAGCCCAAATTGGCAACCTACGAATGGTCTTTAAAGGCCTGTTTAAGTGCCGTAAACACTTAGTTTTATTGTTCTAATATCTAATAATTTATGGTTAGAGCTCTAGGGAGTTTTTTGAAGGCATGTATCCATGTTGCTGCAAGGGCGATCTTTGGATGCGCGATAGAAATAAATGGGCCGTTTGAGGGATTTTGACTTTATGCCTGGTTGTGATTTCTGTACCCATAAAACCACCCTGGATGACGACTTTATTTCACCGCCCACCAGTGCGTTGGAGCATATTCACTATGATATCGCCTTCATTGGTTTCCCAGTGCATAATGACCGGCGCCTTCAACAGCGACTTTGGTGAGACGGCCTCAATGACCTCGCCGCCGATACACCTATTGATCAAATCAGTGGTAACGCCGCATTAGATGGCGTGCCGTTTAAAATTTATGGAGTGCAGTAATGACCAATCAAATTAGAGTATTTAAAGACGCCACCGCGATTATCACCGGCGGTGCCTCAGGTATTGGTCGCACTATGGCGCTGGAATTGGTCAGCCGCGGCTGTACGGTTGTATTGGCCGATCGACAGATCGCCCTTGCTGAAGAGCTGGCGGCCAGTATTGTTGCCAGTGGCGGCAATGCTTGGGCCAGAGAGTTGGATGTCTGTGACTACCCAGCCTATCAGGCACTGGTGGATGAGACAGTGGCCAAGACCGGCCGTCTTGATTACCTGTTTAATAATGCCGGTATCGCCGTTGGTGGTATGACCCATGAGTTGGAGGTCAGCGATTGGGATATGAGTCTCGACGTCAATATTCGCGGGGTTACCAATGGTGTGCAGGCCTGTTACAAGCTGATGGTTGAGCAGGGCTTTGGCCATATAGTGAATACTGCATCTATGGCGGGGCTGATTCCTTCAACTAACGCCGTGCCTTACAGCACCAGTAAATTTGCCGTGGTTGGACTGTCTCAGGCGCTGCGAATCGAAGCGGAATATCGCGGTGTGCGGGTCAGTGCGCTCTGTCCTGGGGCCATTCAAACGCCGATTTTGACCGGTGGCGAATTCGGTAGGCTGGGTTCAGGAATCACTAAAGAGCAGGTCACTAAATTTTGGTCTGCCTTTAAGCCGATGCCAGCTGATGAGTTTGCCCGTGAAGCTATAGATAAGGTCGCGAATAATCCGGCATTGATCATTGTGCCGGGCAACTGGGCTCGGGCTTACTTAACATTCCGCTTGCTGCCAAGCCTCTGGTATCGCTGGTCCAAGAAAGGCATGGCCAGATCCATGCATATTTTTAAGCAAACGTAGCGCTTCTACTGCTGAGATTCTGGGTCAAAGTCATAGGCTTAGAATCTCACCGTTAACCATCCGCAACAATTTCAGTTGACAGTGGAATCTGTCGCTCTATCATTGGCCGATCTGACTGACAATGATGGAGTTTTGGCTATGGCAGCCTCGCAGGACAACACAATCCGTAATAACTGGAAGCGCGAAGAAGTTCTGGCGCTCTTTAATCAGCCGTTTAACGATCTGCTATTTGATGCTCAGGTGATGCATCGTCGCCATTTCAATCCCAATCAGGTGCAGTTGAGCACCTTGCTGTCGATCAAAACTGGCGCCTGTCCTGAAGATTGTAAGTACTGCCCCCAGAGTGCTCGCTACGACACCGGTCTGGAAAAAGAAAAGCTGCTGGAAATCGAGGCGGTGATTGAAGCGGCGAAAGCTGCCAAAGCCAGTGGCTCCAGCCGTTTCTGTATGGGTGCCGCCTGGCGTTCACCCCATGATCGGGATATTCCAAAAGTCGCCCATATGATTCGTGAAGTGAAGGCCCTGGGCCTGGAAACGTGCATGACTCTGGGTATGCTCAGCGAAGAGCAGTCGGAGAAATTGGCCAGCGCCGGTCTCGACTACTACAACCACAATCTCGATACCTCTAAAGAATACTATGGTGAGGTGATCACCACCAGAACCTATCAAGATCGCCTCAATACTCTCTCTAATGTGCGCAACTCGGGTATGAAAGTCTGCGCTGGCGGCATTGTTGGTATGGGTGAGAAGCAGCAGGATCGTGCTGGTTTGTTGATGGAATTGGCGAACTTGCCGCGCCATCCGGAATCTGTGCCGATCAATATGTTGGTTAAGGTGGCGGGTACACCTATGGCTGATCAGGCAGATCTGGATCCCTTTGAGTTTATTCGTACTATCGCCATTGCACGTTTGATGATGCCCAAGTCCTATGTGCGTCTTTCGGCTGGCCGTGAAGATATGAATGAGCAGATGCAGGCCATGGCCTTTATGGCGGGCGCTAATTCAATCTTCTATTGCGAGAAGTTGCTTACCACGCCGAACCCGAAGGCGAACACCGATATGCAGCTGTTTGAGCGTCTGGGTATTTCCCCTGAGCCTTTTCATGTGGATAAAAGCAACGACGAGCAGGAAGCTGAGTTACATCAAACACTCTCGGACGTTAAGACTGATTCGCAGTTTTATCGCGCCGGTTAGTTCTCTCAATGAACTCTATGGACGCGACACTTCAGGCGCAGTTAAATCTGCGCCGTGAAGAGCACCTCTATCGGACGCGTCTCAATGTCGCCTCGGGCTGCTCATCGACTCTGTCGGTTGAGGGCCGGTCGTTAATCAATTTTTGCAGTAATGATTATCTTGGCCTTGCTGGCCATCCCGATATTAGTCTGGCTCTCAAGCAGGCGGCGGACCTATATGGCACCGGCAGCGGTGCGTCTCATCTGGTTAGCGGCCATTCTGTGGTTCATCGTGAGCTTGAAGAACAGCTGGCTGAGTACACCGGTCGCCCGCGGGCGCTATTATTTTCTACCGGTTATATGGCCAATATTGGGGCGATTAATGCCTTGATTGGACGCCGTGATCTGGTGCTCCAAGACCAACTTAATCATGCTTCGTTGCTCGACGGCGGGCGTCTTTCCCAAGCGGAATTTAAACGCTACAAACATGTTGATATGGCCAGCCTTGAGCAGCGTCTCGAACAGTCCAGTGCTGAGCGCAAGCTGATTGTCACTGACGGTGTCTTCAGTATGGATGGCAATCTGGCACCGCTGCGCGAGATCAGCCGCTTGGCGAAAAAGCACAGTGCCTGGTTGATGGTCGATGATGCTCACGGTGTCGGCGTGCTCGGTCAGCAGGGCGGTGGCTTGGTGGAAGAACTCAATATGTCTGTTGAACAGGTGCCTGTTTTGGTCGGCACTCTGGGTAAAAGCTTTGGTACCTTCGGCGCTTTTGTCGCCGGTAGCGAGGCGCTGATCGAAACCCTGATTCAATATTCGCGGAGCTATATTTACACCACAGCACTGCCACCGGCGATTGCGGCGGCAACGCTTGTCAGTCTCAAAATTGTTCGTGAAGAAAGCTGGCGTCGCGACAAGCTGGCCCGTCTAATAGCGCGCTTTCGACGCGGCGCTGAGCAGATTGGTTTGCAGTTGGCGCAATCCAATACGCCTATACAGCCAGTGTTAATCAATAACGATGAAAAGGTTATGCAGGTAGGGCAGAAGCTGCGCGCCGCAGGCTTTTTGGTCGGTGCTATTCGCCCGCCCACTGTGCCTGTGGGTACGGGTCGGCTGCGGATTACTTTTTCAGCGGACCACAGCGAAGAGCAGGTGGACAAACTGATAGCCGCGCTGGATAGCCTAAATCTTTCGGCAGCAGTCTGATGAATGCCTTTGTAACATCGCTGGCGGCCCCTTGCGAGAATCTCGCTTTGACCCACTATCCCTGCACTGGCGTGCGCCTCTATGCACAGCCGCTGGTGTTGTTACATGGCTGGGGAATGGACAGCCAGATATGGGCTGAACTGCCAGAGCAGTTACGTCAGTTTGCCGATGTGATCACCTTAGATTTACCGGGCTTTGCCCAGTCCCCGACGCTGGAACATTATTCCGAGACTGATCTGCATCAGTGGATGGCCGAAATACTACCAGAGTGCTGTTACCTTATAGGTCTATCCCTTGGCGGCATGCTCTGTAGCGGTTTTGCTGGGCGCTATCCACAGCGTGTGGCTGGCTTAATTACCCTTTCCAGCAATATTCATTTTGTGGCGACTGAGTCCAATTCAGCGGCCTTGGATAATCAGCAATATCTCGGATTTCTTGAAGCATACAACGATGATCCACAGGGCTGTTTAAAGCGCTTTGCTGGTTTGCAGGCTCAGGGCGATCAGCAGCAGCGACAGTTGATACGGCAGTTGCGCGATATGCAGGTTGCTCTCGACAGTGACAGTGGTGCTCAATTGCTGCAGCTGCTTGGGTCGATTGATAACCAGCTTTCGCTAGGCCAATTGCGTTGTCCGACACTGGCTATCTTGGGTGAGGGCGATGCTTTGGTACCAAGCGCTAGCGCGGATCAGATTGCCAGTCTTAATAGCAAAATAGAGATCGCTATTGTTGAAGGTGCAGGCCATCTGCCGCACCTCACTCAGCCAAGCATTATTCTCGAGCAGATCAAACGTTTTCTCGAGCATCAACTTTACGCACTGGATAAGGCGAAGGTAGCAGACTCTTTTGGTCGTGCAGCGCATAAATATGATCGTGCTGCGCTATTGCAGCATCAGGTAGGTGAAGAGATGATCGCCGGCTTATCAGCAAACCCAGAGCTTAAAAATCTGATTGATCTGGGCTGTGGCACAGGCTATCACTGGGGGCATTTACAGGCCCAGTTTCCCAGCGCTCAGGTAACCGGTGTGGATCTTTCTCCGGCAATGCTGGCCTATGCAGCCACAGAGTATCCAGAGGGTCATTGGCTCTGTGGTGATGCGGAGGACCTGCCTCTTGAAGATCATTCTCAAGAGCTGATATTTTCTAATTTCGCGCTACAGTGGTGCAGTGATTTGCCGCGCCTCTGTGGTGAGCTTTTGCGTGTGCTTAAGCCCGGTGGGCAACTCTGTTTCGCAGTGCCTGGTCCCCAGACCCTATCTGAGTTGCGCGGTGCCTGGCAGCAGGTTGATGGCGAGGTCCATGTGAATCGTTTTTACAGTCTCGCCGATTGGCAGGTTGCTCTTGAGCAGGCGGGTTTTAGTCAGGTTGAATTGCGCAGCGATAATCAGCTTCAGCAGCACAGTTCGGTGCGCGAACTATTGATGGAATTAAAGAATGTCGGCGCGCACAATAACAATGCCGGCAAGCAGAATACCCTGACAGGCAAGCAGCATTTGCAGGCACTCTATGCTGCCTACGAAGATTACAGGCAGGTGGATGGGACTATCCCGGCGACCTGGGAAATTATTCGCGTCCGCGCGATCGCATAGATAGCTTAGATAGCTTAGATAGCATAACAGCAAGGTAGATTAAGGCAGATGGCAAAACAGTGGTTATTTATTACAGGTACAGATACTGACGTAGGCAAAACGGTGGTCGCCTGCGGTTTTTTGGCTGCGGCCAATGACCAGGGCCTGCGCACTGCTGCTATAAAACCTGTGGCCGCTGGCTGTGAAATTACGCAGCAGGGCATGACTAACGACGATGCACTGCAATTGCAGGCTGCGGCCAGTCATAAACTGTCTTATCAACAGATCAATCCGGTTGCTCTAGAGCCAGCCATTGCGCCCCATATAGCTGCCGCCGAGTCCGGTGTGCGAATGTCGGCGTCACGTTTGGTAGGCTATTGCCGTGGCGTTTCCCTGATGCCAGTGGATATGGTGGTCATCGAAGGGGCTGGCGGCTGGCGCGTGCCGATTAATTCACGGGAAACCCTCGCCGATGTGGCCCGAGAGCTTGAATGCGCCGTAATAGTAGTGGTAGGCATGCGCCTAGGTTGTCTCAATCATGCCCTGCTGACTATGGAAGCGATCCGCCGCGATGGATTACAAATCGCCGGCTGGGTGGCTAATATTCTCGATACAGAGATGCCGCGCTTGCAGGAAAATATTGATACACTAAAACAATGTATTAACGAGCCCTGTTTGGGCACTGTGCCGAGATTGGATGATCTTTCACCAGAGCAGGTGGCGAAATTTCTCACTGTCCCAGCACACTAGAATAGATTGTAAAATAGCTTATAGAGAGCAGAAAAATGGCTGAAGAAAACAAATTATCCGACGAAGATTTAGCGCGCGTCCGCTCAGTGACTAACAGCGGTTACAACGTTACAGAGCGTCAACCGTTCCGTCCCTTGCGGCTGCTTGCAGTGCTCTGGGTTGTGGTTTCAGTGCTCGGTGGCATCAGCTGGTTGATCGGTAAAAATACCGGTTTTCTCTAACTCCAAGTATAAAAAGCAAAAAAGTAAAAAAATGGGTTTGTACGACTTTCGCCAAACCCCACAGGCTGTTTGAAGGGAATCAATTCTATGCTGGTTGAAGCACGTACATTTGATGCCCTTGGCGGCGATTTTGATCCGCAGTTTGATCCGCTGTTAAAGCGTATTTATTTGGCTCGCGGTGTCACCCACCAAGCTGCTCTTCAACGCCAACTCTCCTGTTTGCCTTCCCCTTCTACCATGCTCGGTATAGACACTGCAGTGGCCATCTTGGTCGAGGCACTGACCGAGCAAAAGCGCGTTTTAATTGTCGGCGACTTTGATGCCGACGGCGCCACTAGCTCCGCTTTAATGGTCTTGGCTCTCACTGCCATGGGCTATTCCCATGTAGATTTTTTGGTGCCCAATCGCTTTGATTACGGCTATGGCCTGACCCCAGAAATCGTCGACTTGGCTGCAGAGCGTGAGCCTCAATTATTGATTACCGTGGATAATGGCATCTCCAGCATAGAGGGCGTCGATAAGGCTAATAGCCTTGGTATGCAGGTTATAGTCACCGATCACCATCTGCCGGGCGCTAGCTTGCCTGCTGCGGCCGCGATTGTTAATCCCAATCAGCCCGGCTGTACCTTTGTTACTAAAAACCTTGCCGGTGTCGGCGTCGCCTTCTACCTGCTCAGTGCTCTGAGAGGCCAACTGCGAACCAACAATTGGTTCGCCGAGAATAATATTCCTGAACCCAATATGGCTACTTGGCTCGATCTGGTGGCTCTGGGAACCGTTGCCGATGTGGTGCCCTTGGATCAGATTAATCGTGCACTGGTGCATCAGGGCCTGATGCGCATTCGCGCCGGGCACTGTAGGCCTGGAATTAAAGCGTTGCTAACTATTGCCGGTAAAAATCCTCAGCGTCTAGTGGCCACTGATTTGGGCTTTGCCCTCGGCCCGCGTCTCAATGCCGCTGGCCGCCTCGATGATATTTCTCTGGGCATTCAATGCCTGCTGACCAATGATCCACAGCTGGCCATGGACACCGCGCGCGAGCTCGATGAACTGAATCAAGATCGCAAGGTGATTGAGCAGGATATGCAGCGCGAAGCCTTAAAAATTGTTGAGCAGATTCCCCTGTCACTGGAAGGGGAAGTTCCGCCTGCACTGTGCCTGTTTCAGCCTGAGTGGCATCAGGGTGTAGTGGGCCTCTTGGCGTCACGCATAAAAGAAAAATACCATCGTCCAGTGATTGCCTTTGCCCGGGGTGACAACGGTCAGCTTAAGGGATCCTCCCGCTCGATTCCCGGCCTCCATATTCGCGATGTACTAGATGCGGTAGCGACACAAAATCCCGGCCTGATCAGCAAATTTGGCGGCCATGCGATGGCTGCAGGTTTAAGCCTCGATGAAGATAAACTGCCAGCCTTTAAAGCAGCCTTTCAGCGCCAAGTTGCGCAGCTTTTAAGTGCCGATGATCTACAGGCCAAAATTGCCACCGATGGCGAACTGATTCAACAACAGCTATCCATGCAGACTGCTGAACTACTGCGGGACAATGGTCCCTGGGGCCAGCTCTTTCCCGAACCCTGCTTTGAAGGGGATTTTGAAGTCCTGCAGCAGCGTATTGTCGGCGAGAAACATCTAAAACTGGTGTTGGCACCAGTGAGTGAAAGCGGTCAAAAGCAACCTTATGCAGGTATAGACGCAATTTGGTTTAACGCCGATACTGCGGTTTGGCCGAGCAACCATCATCGCCTTGTGCGCTGTGTCTACCGCTTGGATATCAATGAATATCGCGGCCAGCAATCGCTGCAATTAATGATTCAGTTTTTAGAGCCCTTAGCCAATAAAGAGCCCTTAGCTAATTAAGAGCCCTTAGCCAATAAAGAGCCCTTAGCTAATTAAGAGCCTTTAGCTGATAAAAGCCCTCAGCCCATAGAGAGCCCTCAGCCAATCGAGAGCAGCATTAAAGCAGTAAAAAAATAATAACAAAACCGCTTTAAAAGGATTCATCGTGAGTATTAAAACCGATCTGCGCGCAGATCTCGTGTTGCTATTAACCGCTTTTATCTGGGGCCTCGCCTTCGTTTTCCAGCGTTCAGGAATGGACCATATTGGCCCCATCACCTTTACCTTTGGACGCTTTTTTATCGGTGCTGTGGCGATCTTGCCGCTGTGGTATTGGATGGAAAAGCCGAAACAGATTTTTGCCTTTAATAAGGTCAATAAACAGGCTGCTCTGCTGGGGCTAGTGTTAACCGGCGGTATGCTGCTGCAACAGTGGGGCATGGTGTACACCACCGCTGGTCGCGCTGGATTCTTAACCGGTGTCTATATTGTCTTTGTGCCCTTAATCGGCCTATTTTTTCGCAATAAAACTGAGTGGCCCACCTGGTTGGGAATGGTCATGGCTCTTGGCGGCCTCTATTTTATGGCGCAGATCGATAGCGATGAGATTTTTATCGGCGACATATTAGTGCTCGGCAGTTCCGTACTCTTCGCCCTGCATATTATCTTTACAGGCATTATTGCCAATAACACCTCGCCGTTCCGGTTGATCTTCGTCCAGTTTTCCGTGGCCTCTCTGATTACCGCAATCCTAGTACCCATCTTTGAAGGTTGGAACTGGCAGGGTATTTTAGATGCAGGCGTCGCCTTATTGTATGTGGGTGTACTGTCATCAGCAGTGGGCTTTACCCTGCAGGTTGTGGGGCAGCGCACTGCGCCATCCTCTCATACGGCGATTATTCTTAGCTTTGAAGCGGTGTTTGCCGCGGTCTGTGGCTGGTGGATATTAGATGAAATACTCACCCGTCCTGAATTGATTGGCTGTGGCCTAATTCTGGCTGGTGGCTTGGTGTCACAGTTAAAATCATTGTTAACCCCGACGCCGGGTGAGCCGATTCAGCATCCTTATGGGACTAATTAAGTCACTAAGTAGCCGGCGGATGGCACTTAGTTTATTGATCCGTTGTCATAGTTTGCAGAGTATATTTTTCAACAGAGAATTGTAGAGGGCAGATTATGAACAGACGTAAATGGTTACAGCAATTATCACTCGGCCTGATTGGCCTTGCGGGTGCCGCTAAACTTTGGGCTTTTGAAAAACTAGAACTCTCCAAAGATCAGTGGCGTGAGCGCTTAACGCCATCTCAGTACCGTATTTTGCGCGACGAGGGCACCGAGCCAGCGGGCAGCAGTGCCTTGAATGATGAACATCGGGATGGCCAGTATCACTGTGCTGGTTGTGATCTGGCGCTATTTGGTTCGGTGATGAAATATGAGAGTGGAACTGGTTGGCCTTCATTCTTTGAGCATATAGGCGATCACTTAGAGACCAAAACCGATTATAAAATGATCTGGCCGCGCACTGAATATCACTGTGCTCGCTGCGGCGGTCATCAGGGTCATGTCTTCGATGATGGTCCCAAGCCTACAGGGCAGCGCTGGTGTAATAATGGTCTGGCGCTTAAATTTGTGCCCAAGGCATAGTGGTTGTTCCGTTAACGGTGTTATTCCATTAAGGGCTTCACTCCATTAAGGGCTCCACTCCATTAAGGGCTCCACTCCATTAAGGGCTTCACTCCATTAAGGGCTTTATATAGCCCTTAATCACTTCTTTGATAATCGGCTGCGCCAGTGCTGTGGGGTGCAGTCCATCTTCCTGAATCATACCTTCGGTGATACTGAGCTCTTCCAGCTGGAAGGGAATCAGCAGTACCTTTTCAGATTCCGATAATTGCGGATAGACGGCGGCAAAGGCATCGGAATAGCGGCGGCCATAATTGGGTGGCAGGCGCATACCAAACAACACAGGTTCGGCACCGGCTTGCCGGACTAGGTTAATCATTGCCTGTAAATTACTCTTCATTAGATTCAATGGCTGACCGCGCAGGCCATCATTGCCACCCAGTTCCAGTAGCACATAGTCTGGGCTGAACTCTTCCAGCAGGCGCGGCAGTCTGTTTAAACCACCTCCCGTCGTGTCGCCGCTGATGCTGCCATTGATAATACGGTGGTCATCGCCGAAGTCTTCATCCAGTAAGGCGACCCAGCCGCTCTCCTGATTGATCCCATAACCAGCGCTGAGGCTATCGCCTAAGACCAGTAGAGTTGATCCATAAGTGTTGGCACCCAGTAAAATAAACAGGCAACATAGGCTCCTGATAAAAGGCCGGGTAATAAAAGTCTGCTTTATAAAAGGTCGAATAACTGAAGGCCGCATAAATAATCTCGATACTCTTTTTTAAATCGTTCTACTCGGTGCCCAGTGTAGGCACTTTTAGACGCAATGGATATTTCAAATGATCGAAGTTAGCAATATCAGCAAACAGGTGACCACTACCGAAGGTACGCTCACTATTTTGGATGGGATCAATCTCTCTTTGGCTGCGGGTGAAAGTTTGGCCATTGTCGGGCCCTCAGGTTCCGGTAAGTCGACCCTGTTGGGTATTTTGGCGGGTCTGGATCTACCTAGCTCCGGTTCAGTTAAGCTCAATGGGCAGGATATTACTGCCATGGACGAGGAGGGCCGGGCTGCTGTGCGGGCCAAGACTGTCGGCTTTGTCTTTCAATCCTTTCATCTATTGCCGGGTTTGACGGCTTTGGAAAACGTGGCACTACCCTTGGAATTGCAGGGGGATAAAGAGGCACTTAAAACAGCTGCCTACTATCTGCAGCGGGTTGGCTTGGATCATCGCACTACCCATTATCCGCGCCAGCTATCCGGCGGTGAGCAGCAGCGAGTTGCTGTAGCCCGAGCCTTTGCCTGTAGACCGGTTATTCTTTTTGCCGATGAACCCACGGGTAATCTGGATACAGGTACCGGCGAGAAAATTAACGATCTGCTGTTTGATCTGAATAAAGAAGAGGGCACCACTCTGGTGTTGGTGACTCACGAGCACAACTTGGCTGAGCGCTGTGGTCAGCGTCTGGTAATCGCTGCGGGTCAGCAGGTTGCTGAGGTTACTAGAGTTACTGATGTTACTGATGTTACTGATGTTACTGATGTTACTGATGTTACTGATGTTACTAGAGGCAGTGCAGCCTGATGCAAGCATTGCGAATGTTATTGCGCACCTGGCGCGGCGGGCAGTTGAATCTAATTATCTGGTCAC
>CAWLBR010000025.1:0-21331 GCA_963855085.1 Gammaproteobacteria bacterium | reverse complement strand
CAGTTCAAAGAGTGGATTTCACGGAGTAATATTGAGGGCAACCAGCTACACAGAGAAGCTGAATATATTAAAAGAATCGGATTTCGGATACGTAGAAAAAGCCAATTTAACCCAAAAAAATTAGTGTATTTCGGGGAAAACCTGAATTAAAAACGAGGATTTTTTCGTGAGTGCAAGGCAGCGCCGCACGGAGCGACTGAGTGTATGTTAAATACATGAAGTTGCGAGTACGGCGCTAACGCCGCAAAAGGTGGCCCCGGCGAAGCTGCTTTGGGTCTCGCGGAAAAAGACCGTTTTAAATCAGGTTTTGGGGAGTGTGACGCCGGTTTGGCCTTGATACTTGCCACCGCGATCAGCGTAAGACGTCTCACAAACCTCATCCGACTCAAAGAACAACATCTGCGCCACACCTTCATTGGCATAAATCTTCGCCGGAAGATTAGTGGTATTTGAAAATTCCAGAGTCACATGTCCTTCCCACTCAGGCTCAAGCGGCGTGACATTAACAATAATGCCGCAGCGAGCATAAGTAGACTTACCCAAACAAATCGTCAATACCGAGCGTGGAATTTTAAAGTACTCAACCGTTCTAGCCAGAGCAAAGGAGTTCGGCGGGATAATGCAGTAATCGCCATCCATATCCACAAAAGAATCACTGTCGAAATTCTTCGGATCTACAGTCTTCGAGTGAACATTGGTAAACACTTTGAACTCGTTAGAGCAGCGCACATCGTAGCCGTAGCTCGAAGTACCATAAGAGATAACGCGATCATCACCGGAGTAGCGAACCTGACCAGCCTCAAAGGGCGAGATCATTTCATGTTGCTGGGCCATACGGCGAATCCAGTTATCTGACTTAATGCTCATCTGCGATGACTCCGATCTTTTTGGGGTAAGGATTGCTTTTTATAAGGGCGGTATCATACCGTTTTACGTGGGTTGGGCAAGAGGGAGAGTTATCGCCTGAATTACCATTGAGGAATATTCAGGAGATCCCTCGTCGCTGCGCTCTGTCGGGATGACAGAATGGGGTGCTGGGATGACAAAGTAGGCAGCGGCGAGAGATCTCAGGCTATTGGCACTGCGCCTTAGTCAAATACAATCTCTGGCCCACTGTTATCGTCCAAAGCTGCCAGCTGTTCAATCACCTGCCGAGCCACGCTGCCATAACGCTGAGCAATATCACTATCAGGCTCAGCCGCCACTGAAGGCAGACCCGAATCACCACGTTCACGAATGCTTCGATCCAGAGGCATGCTGCCAAGCAGTTGGGTGCTGTAATCTGCGGCGACTTTTTCACCACCCCCACTGCCGAAGATATGATCTTCATGACCGCAGTTGCTGCACAGATGCACGGCCATATTTTCAACAATACCGAGCACTGGGATTTTCACTTTGGTAAACATCTCAATACCTTTTTGGGCATCGAGCAAGGCTATGTCTTGAGGGGTGGTAACAATCACTGCGCCTGCGACTGCGGCTTTTTGTGAAAGGGTAAGCTGGATGTCGCCGGTACCAGGGGGCATATCCACTACCAACACATCGAGCTCAGACCAGTGGGTCTGCTCTAACAATTGCTGCAGTGCGCCGCTGGCCATGGGGCCACGCCAAGCCATGGGAGTTTTGTCGCTGACCAGGTAGGCCATGGACATGGTTTCAAGACCATGAGCCATTACTGGGGTAAAGGATTTTCCGTCGGCTGTGGCGGGGCGCGTTCCTTCGGCCACTCCCATCATCATGGCGATGCTGGGGCCGTAGATATCGGCGTCCAGCAGGCCGACTTTTTTACCCTGGGCCTGAAGGGCCAGAGCTAAATTGACTGCGGTGGTGGATTTGCCCACGCCGCCTTTGCCTGATGCCACTGCAATGATCTGTTTTACTTGAGCTAACACTGATTTACTCCGTTATTGCCGGTTTTTAACTAGATTGGGTTGTCTGGGGCGATTTCACAGGCGATAGCACATGAAAAGTTGGCGCAAAATCGCTATAGTTACGCGCTAAACTACAGGCTCTAAAGTGCATTACAACTAGCGCCTAAAATATCCCCAAAACAAGAAATTTTGCCATGCTATCAAAACGTCAGATTCTGGTCACTAACGCTCTCCCCTATGCCAATGCTGCACTGCATCTTGGACATGTTTTGGAATATACCCAAACCGATGTCTGGGTGCGCTTTCAGAGAATGCGCGGGCATGAATGTTACTACCTTTCCGCCGACGATGCTCACGGAACTGCGATTATGCTCAAGGCAGATGAAAAGGGCATTAGCGCTGAGCAGCATATTGCGGATATGCGGGCGATTCACGAGGCTGACTTTAAAGACTTTCTGATCAGTGTGGATAATTACCACACCACCCACTCGGAAGAGAACCGCGAGTTTTCTGAGCTTATATACAACCGTTTAAACGCCAATGGCCATATTGCCAAGCGTGAGATTACTCAGGCGTTTGACCCAGAGAAAAATCTGTTTTTGGCGGATCGTTATATCAAGGGCACCTGCCCTAAGTGCAAAACCGAAGATCAGTATGGCGATAACTGCGAAGCTTGCGGCGCAACCTATTCGCCCACCGACCTGATCAATCCGGTGTCGGCTATCTCTGGCGCCACCCCTATTGAAAAAGCCTCAACCCATTATTTCTTTAAACTGCCTGAGTTTACTCAGTTCCTGCAAGAGTGGACGCGCAGTGGCGCGGTGCAGGAAGAAGTGGCCAATAAACTCGGCGAGTGGTTGGACAGTGGCCTGCAAGAATGGGATATCAGTCGCGATGCGCCCTACTTTGGTTTTGAGATCCCCGATGCTCCCGGCAAGTACTTTTATGTGTGGTTGGATGCGCCAATCGGCTATATGGCCAGCTTTAAAAATCTCTGCGATCGCGAAGGTATGGATTTTGATCATTACTGGAAGGCTGACAGCACTACTGAGCTGTACCACTTTATCGGCAAAGACATAGTCAACTTCCATGCGCTGTTCTGGCCCGCCATGTTGAGCAGTGCCCAGTTCCGCACCCCCACCAAGATCTGTGTCCATGGTTTTGTCACGGTTAACGGTAAAAAGATGTCGAAATCTCGCGGCACCTTTATTAATGCGCGCTGCTATCTCGATCACTTGGATCCGGATTATCTGCGCTATTACTACGCATCAAAACTCTCCGGCTCGGTGGAAGATATAGATCTCAACCTGGAAGACTTCCAGCAGAAGGTCAACAGTGATTTGGTGGGCAAGGTAGTGAACATTGCCAGCCGCTGTGCCAAGTTTATTGCCAATGGCAACGATGGCGTGCTGTCGACCAATATAGATAACCCAGAACTATGGGCTCAGGTGAGTGGCGCGGCTGAAAGCATTGCCAAGCACTATGAAAACCGCGACTTCAGCAAGGCGATCCGCGAGATTATGGCTCAGGCCGATGCCGCCAATGAATATATTGCCGCCAAAGAACCGTGGAAACTGAATAAGCAGGAAGGCATGCAACAGCAGGTGCAGGACATCTGCTCTCAGGGCATCAATATGTTCCGCGTGTTGATGACTTACCTAAAGCCTGTTGTGCCAGCCATGACCATTGCCGCTGAAGAGTTTCTCAACGATACCCTGAATTGGGAAAGCGCGGCACAGCCGTTGCTGGGCCATCAGTTAAAACCCTTTAAGCCATTGATGATTCGTATTGAAAAAGACAAGGTCGATGCAATGATTGAAGCCAGCAAAGAAGAGACGGCTCTGGCTGTGGCAAAACCCATTGAAGGCCCACTGGCTGATGATCCTATAGCCGCAGAAATTAACTTTGATGAGTTTGCCAAGGTGGATCTCCGTGTGGCGCGCATTGTCAGCGCATCCCATGTTGAGGGCGCCGACAAGTTACTGCAGCTGATTCTCGATCTTGGCGGCGAAACCCGTCAGGTATTCTCCGGGATTAAGTCTTCCTATAAGCCGGAAGATCTTGAGGGCCGCCTAACAGTGATGGTCGCCAATCTGGCACCGCGCAAAATGCGCTTCGGTATGTCCGAGGGCATGGTGCTAGCGGCCGGTGACAAGAAGGGAATTTATCTGCTGGAACCGGATAGCGGTGCACAGCCAGGCCAGCGGGTTATCTGATCAACAAGTCTAATCCCTGCGTATAATTGAATTAATATTTGAGCTAAGCCGAGCAGTAGCTGTTTTTGCAGTTACTACTTATACATAAAAGAACTAACCACCTGCTGTATATGGGTTGAATCGCGCTAGTTGATTCCACGATAATGGCAGCCAACACAAGGTTTGGTGTTTTAGCATGGCAGAATTTGCAGTCATTCTGGTCAGTTCGATACTGATCAACAACTATGTACTGGTACAGTTCCTCGGACTCTGCCCGTTTATGGGTGTCTCGAATAAACTTGAATCAGCCATTGGTATGGCTGCGGCCACCACCTTTGTTCTGACCCTCACGGCCATGGCCAGCTACATAGTCAACGCCATGGTGCTCGAGCCTCTGGGGCTGATCTATCTGCGCACCATCGCCTTTATTCTGGTGATTGCCGCGGTGGTGCAGTTCACTAAAATGTTTATTGAAAAAACCAGCCCGTTGCTCTACCGCGTGCTCGGTGTGTTTCTACCGCTAATTACCACCAACTGTGCGGTACTGGGTGTGGCCTTGCAGAACACCTCAAAAGACCTCAACTTTGTTCAGTCTTCACTCTATGGTTTTGGTGCCGGCGCCGGCTTTTCATTGGTGCTGATTCTGTTCTCAGCTATGCGTGAACGTCTAGCTGCTGCCGATGTGCCCGAGTCCTTTAAAGGGGCTGCCATCGCCATGATTACCGCCGGACTGATGTCACTGGCCTTTATGGGATTCAGTGGACTCGTTTAAATGATTGAGCTTATCGCGCAAAACCCCATCCTTGCAGCCTTGGTTGCCCTAGTCGGTCTGTCGATACTATTCGGCGCGCTGCTCGGATTCGCCGCGGAAAAATTTAAGGTTGTAGGCGATCCCATTGTCGAACAGATCGACGAACTGTTGCCACAGACTCAGTGTGGCCAATGTGGTTTTCCCGGCTGTCGCCCCTATGCCGAATCTATAGCCGCTGGCGATGTAATCAACAAATGCCCTCCAGGTGGCCAGTCGACGATTAATGCCATCGCCAATCTACTGGACGTGCCTGCACCAGAACTGGATGCGGAACACGGCGTAGAGAGCGAAGTCAAAACCGTCGCCTATATTCGTGAAGATGAATGCATCGGCTGCACCAAGTGTATTCAAGCCTGCCCTGTGGATGCCATTTTGGGCGCGGCAAAATTAATGCACACCGTTATTACCGACGAGTGCACTGGCTGTGATCTCTGTGTTGAGCCCTGCCCAGTAGACTGTATCGATATGCTGCCAGTTGCGGAGACCATTGCCGATTGGAAATGGTCAATCCCCGCCAAGCCGGGTCAAATGATTGCCTCTGATCGCCGCGGTGAAGTTAGCCCTGCGGTTCACAACGAGGGTGCAGCATGAGTAGAACCTGGGTTACACCTGGTGGCGTACATCCTCCGGAAAACAAACATCAATCAGTAACACTGCCGATTGGCCAATTGCCGATTCCAGAAAAGCTGGTTATTCCACTGAGCCAACATATTGGCGCGCCGGCCACTCCCTGTGTGGAGATGGGCCAGCAGGTCCTTAAAGGTCAGGTGATTGCCCAGGCTGTCGGCATGGTCAGTATTCCTATGCATGCGCCCTCCTCTGGCACTATCAGTGCTATAGAGCACCGGCCCATTGCACACGCCTCGGGTATGCTCGCCCCCTGTATTGAAATCACTACCGATGGCGCCGATACCTGGATTGAGCATCAGGGCATTAGCGACTACGAACATATAGCGCCACGAAAGCTTCTTGAGATGGTCGGCAATGCCGGCATCTCTGGTATGGGCGGCGCCGGTTTCCCATCCGCGGTTAAGCTCAATCCAGGACGTCAGCGCCCCATAGACACCCTGATTGTGAATGCCACCGAATGCGAGCCCTACATCACCGCTGATGACTCTGCCATTCGCGAGCGCGCTGGCGAAATTATTGAGGGGATTAAAATCCTCAGCGCGATCCTCGATCATCCCACCAACATCATGATTGGCATCGAAGACAATAAGCCGGAAGCCATTGCCGCACTCGTCCCCCATGTGGAAGGCAGCGGTATTTCAGTAGTCGTGTTCCCGACCAAATATCCCTCCGGTGGCGAGAAGCAGCTAATTTATATTCTGACTGGCAAAGAGCTACCCGCCGGCAAGTTGCCCGCTGATGAAGGCATGGTCTGTATCAATATTGGTACCACCTATGCAATCAAGCGCGCTGTCATCGACGGCGAGCCACTGATTTCCCGAGTGACTACAGTCACCGGTGATGCCGTGGGTACACCGCGCAACTACGACACTCTGATCGGCACCCCAGTTAGGCATCTCCTCGAGCACAATCAATTCGATGAACAGGCCGGTGGCCGCGTGGTGATGGGCGGACCTATGATGGGCTTCACTCTGCCCTCAGCCGATGTGCCCATCGTGAAAACCACCAACTGTATTCTGGCTCCCAGCTACGCCGAGATTCCTGACGATGACCCGGCGCAACCCTGCATTAGATGTGGGATGTGTGCTGAGGCCTGCCCGGTTTCGCTGCTGCCGCAACAGCTGTTTTGGTATGCCCAAGCCGAGGAACACGACCGTCTCGAAGCGCACAATCTATTTGACTGTATAGAATGTGGCGCCTGCTCCTATGTCTGCCCGAGTAATATTCCCCTGGTGCAATATTACCGCGCCGCCAAAGGCGATATCCGTCAGGCCCGTGAAGAAAAAGTTAAATCCGATCATGCTCGCGACCGTTTTGAGTTTCATAAAGAACGTATAGAACAGGCCGAGCGTGAAAAAGAAGTCAAACGTGCCGCCCGTCGCGAAGCGACTCAGCAAGCGAAAGCCGATCATTTAGCGGCAACAGCCAATGGCAGTACAGTATCAAGTGCAGCCCCAAGTGCACCAGCCACTCCCACTGGTGCCGTACCCAGCTCCTCTGCAGCAGATATTATCGCTGCCGCCCAAGCCCGTGCTGCCGCCAAGCAGGCCAGTCCCGAAGATCAGCGCGCCAAACTTGAGCGCACCATCGCCAGCGCCGAGCAACGCCTGAAGATGGCTGAAGAGAAACTGGCTGAAGCTGTGGATAGTGACAGTGGCAAACAAGACAAACTCAGTGCCGCAGTGGAAAACACCCGACAAAAACTTGAGCAATCCAAATCCAAGCTCGCGGAGTTGGCAGAATAATGGCATTTAAACAGGTCTCCTCACCCCACGCCCACGCAGCGCAAAATACGTCTCAAGTGATGAAGTTAGTGTTGCTGGCAACCATCCCAGGTCTAGCCGCACTGACCTGGCAGTTTGGTTGGGGCAGCTTTATCAACGTGGTGCTGGCATCAGTGACTGCCGTTGTCTGTGAAGCGGCGATTGTGAAAATGCGTGGCCGCTCGATTAGTTTTTATCTCGGTGATTACAGCGCCGTTGTCACTGCAGTCTTATTGGGCCTCGCCCTGCCGCCATTGGCCCCCTGGTGGGTGGTAGTAGTCGGCACAGTGTTCTCCATAGTGGTGGCCAAACAACTCTATGGCGGTCTCGGCTATAACCCGTTTAATCCGGCGATGGTGGGCTATGTTGTCCTGCTCATCTCCTTCCCGATTCAGATGACCACCTGGGTGGCACCACTTGCCCTGCTGCCTGCTGGCGCAGCGCATCCCGGCTTGATCGAATCACTGCAAATTGTCTTTGCCGGTTACAGTCCCGCCGACGGTGTCACTGGGGCTACGCCACTGGATGTCTTTAAACACAGCAGCGGTCTGTTGGTTGATCAGGTCTATGATCGCGAGCCGCTGTTTAATCAGGCCATGTTCGCTGGCGCCGGTTGGGAGTGGGTCAATCTCGGCTTTCTGCTCGGCGGTATTATTCTGCTAACTCAGCGTATCTTTACCTGGCACGGCCCTGTGGGCATGCTCGGCGCCCTGGCACTGATGTCGATTCTCTTTTGGGATTCCGGCAGTTCTTCAAGCCCGGGCTCACCGCTAATGCACCTGTTTAGTGGTGCCTCCATGATGGGCGCATTCTTTATTCTCACCGACCCAGTGTCTTCGGCAGTGAGCAATCGCGGTCGTCTGATATTCGGCGCCCTGATCGGCGTGCTGGTCTACGTGATTCGCGCCTGGGGCAACTACCCAGATGCCGTGGCCTTTGCTGTGTTGCTGGCGAATTTTGCTGCACCCTTTATCGACAACTACACCTTGCCACGTACCTATGGTCATACTGACAGGCGCAGAGCCACTGAGAAGGAGGAAGACTGATGATCATCAAATCAATGGGTTTTAACAGTATAGTTCTCGCCCTCTTTGCCTTGGTCACTTCGCTAATTTTAGCCACCACCAATGAACTGACCTATGAGCGTATCGAGCAGTCCGAGCGTGAGGCAGCCCAGCGGGCCCTGTTGGAAATTATTCCCCTAGAACGCCATGACAACGATATGTTGATGGATGTGCAGCCGGTACCAGAACAATACTGGGCGGCACTGGGCCTGAAAAAAGGCGGCAATATTCATATTGCTCGCGATCAGGGTCAGCCAGTGGCGGCAATTATTCCAGCTGTCACACCAGACGGTTATAGCGGCGCTATTTCGATGATTATCGGGATTAACTTTAATGGCTCGATTGCCGGAGTGCGCGTCGTAGAACATCGGGAAACTCCAGGTCTAGGCGATAAAGTGGACCTGAAAAAGAGCGACTGGATTCTGAGCTTTAATGGCAAGTCCTTGGTCAACCCACAAGCCAGTGGCTGGAAAGTGAAAAAGGAAGGCGGTGAGTATGATCAGTTTACCGGCGCCACCATCACCCCTCGGGCAGTAGTTAACCAAGTTCTGAAAACTCTGCAATACTTTGAGGATGATCGCGAGCGTCTATTACAGATCGCCGCCGCGAACGCCGCACGTGAAAACGAACAGGCAGCACTATGAGCAGCGAAGTTACTACTGAGGTCACTACCGAAGGACCCAGCATTTCTGAAGTCACCAAAAATGGCCTATGGACGAATAACCCAGCGTTGGTGCAACTGCTTGGGCTCTGCCCGCTGTTAGCGGTCACCGGCAGTGTGGTCAATGCCCTGGGCCTAGGCCTTGCCACCATGGCAGTTCTCATTGGCTCCAACACCATAGTCTCGCTGATTCGCAACCATGTTAGCGATGCAGTCAGACTGCCCGCCTTTGTGATTATTATCGCCGCCTTTGTCACCTGCGCCGAACTGTTAATGAAAGCCTACACCTATGACCTGTATCAGATTCTGGGTATTTTTATCCCTCTGATCGTTACTAACTGCGCCATTCTTGGTCGCGCTGAAGCCTTTGCCAGCAAGCACCATGTAGGCTTGGCCGCACTCGATGGTTTGATGATGGGACTGGGATTTTTACTGGTTCTAGTTGCCCTAGGTGCCATTCGCGAACTGTTTGGCCAGGGCACGCTATTTGCCAGTATGCACCTGCTGTTTGGCCCGGTTGCCAGCGGTTGGATGCTGCAGCCCTTCGGTGAGAACTACAGCTTCTTAATCGCGGTTTTACCCCCGGGTGCATTCTTGGTTACCGGACTGTTGATTGCGGGTAAAAATTATATCGATGCCGCCTTTAAACGTCGCGCCGATGCCAAGAGAGATCGTCCGGTTATAGGTGCCAAGCGCATCAGAACCACAGGTCATATCAGCTGATTAAAAGCTCACACAGGGACGGTAGAGTTTGATGAATAAAAGCGGCGCATGGTTAACCCAGTACGCACTGGAGCAGCTTGGCATTACCCATACTTTTGGGATACCGGGCGTGCAAAACGCTGAGATCTACGATCAGCTAAATCAGTCCGAGCTGATCACCCCTCTTTTAGTCAATCATGAAATGAACGCCGCCTTTATGGCCGATGCGGTCAGTCGCACTCGCGCCGGCAGCGTTGGCACCATGCTGATCGTTTCAGGTTCCGGAGTGACTCATGCAATCAGTGGTATAGGCGAAGCCTACTTGGCTGGCATTCCGCTTTTGATAATTGCTGGTAGCGCCCATAGCAAGGAAAGCCATTCCCACTTTATCGACGCCAAGGAAATTCTCAAACCGCTGACCAAAGCGGTCTACAGTATCAGCGAGCATCAACAGATCGTCGAGACACTTTTCACCGCCTATAACCTCGCCACCAGTGATCGGCCAGGCCCGGTGTTTGTCGAGATTCCTCTCGACATTCAAATGCTTTCCGTCGATATAGACGAGCCTCTGCCACTCTTCGGTCAGAAGAGCCAAAGCGTCAATCAAGAAGTCGAACCCATCAGCGATGCAAATTTAAGCGCCGTCGCGATACAGCTTCTCAACGCACAGCACCCAGGTATTATCGTCGGCTGGGGTGCAGTGGACGCCCAAACCCAAGTCATTGCCCTGGCCCAACAGATCGGTGCACCAGTCTGCACAACCCTCTCTGGAGTCAGCAGCTTTCCCGCCCAGCATCCGTTGCACGCCGGCATGATCTTTGGCCATGCAGCGGTGCCCAGTGCAGAGAATGCCTTTAAAGATTGCGACTGCCTGCTCGCCATAGGCACCAATCTAAATGAAGTCGATACTGCCAGCGAAAGTGCAGAACTACCCCAGAATATTATTTATATTACCAGCGACACCCGCGAAAAAGGCGGCAGCGACGACGACCAAGAACAGAGGGCGACGGCACTGCATGGTAATATTCAACAGATCACCACCGACCTGCTCTACAAAATCCAAGAACAACAACCCTCAGCAGTAAGCAGAAAAGTCTTGGTCGACGATATAGCCATCCAAAAAGCCTTGTTTAAAAAAGAGTGGCTGGGCCATAACAGCAGAGGGCTAGTAAACCCCGCAGTATTTTTTGACAAGCTCCGTGCCGCAGTCAGCGACGACGCCATTATTATTACCGACGACGGCCTGCACACCTATCTAGCCGCCGAGTTAATGCCAATTAATACCCCGCGCAGCTTTATCTCCCCCTCAAGCTTCAATGCCATGGGCTATTGCATGCCAGCGGTTAACGCGGCAAAGCTGGTTAACCCAGACAAACAGGTGATAGGCATACTCGGCGACGGCGCCATGTTGATGAGCGGTATGGAAGCACTGACCGCCGTCCGTGAAAACCTCGGCACTATCTACTGCATATTTAATGACGGAAAACTCTCGCGGATTAATCACAGCCAGCGGGTCAGTGACAGTCAAAGTACCTGCACGCAACTCGGCAATATCAACTGGGGCGCCTTTGCCGACTCCATCGAGTGCGGCTATATTCCGGTCAGACACAACAACGATATAGAAGTCGCCCTGCGTCACGCACTGGAAACCGCAGCCCACCACCAGCCCGTTTTTCTCGACATCAGCATCGACTATTCACGCCGCAGCAACTATGCACAGGGCGTGGAGAAAACTCACACCGCGAGATTTTCCGGCGGTAATAAGTTGGGGATTCTGGGACGGGCGATAGTGCGCAAGCTGACTGGTTAAGATTTGTTTCTAGGCGATCCAATAGCATTGGTGAAAAGTGAAAGCGCAGTCAACATTAACAAAATGAGGCGGAAGAAAATATATCACTTCCGCCTCACACAACTTATGTGACAGATAACAGTTTTATTCTTAACCGCCACACAGATGTACTTGATGAAAACTACTAGCTGATAAACCTGAACATCCGCTCGAGTTGCACGCACTAACCTTTACAAAAACGTTGGTGGTGTTATAAGTCGAAGAACTGGGAAATGATGTACTAAATGAATAAATGTAACCTGCACCCGTGGTGCTGTGATAAACATTGTAGTGACTTGCACCTGATGATGCTCCCCAGGAATTACTATAAAGACTAATAGTTTGATAACAACCTGTGAATATTCCTGTTACAAATGAGGGGGCAAAGGGAGTACCTGATCCGCCGCCAGAAGGAGGGTCTTCATAACCATTCATCTGACCCCAAACTGCATCGAGTATGGTTCCAATCACTTGATCTAAGACTGAAATATCGTCAATGGCGTCCCTGATATCTTTTTCATCTAATTTATCATCAACTAAACCATCATTCCTATTTACCGTCTCAGCAATCAATACAACTGCTTTTGCTGCTTGATCGACGGTCAACCCGGCTTGTCGTGCACGATAAATAAAGTTGCCAAATATTTTTCCATTTTGCTGTGCCATTCCGGCTGCTGCGCTGTCAACAAAATCATCAAAGGTTTTACTTTCAGAAATATCTCTTATATCACTAGCACTTTTAAAGGCACCCTCGCCGACCTTTGTATCTCCAGGAGGGTCGAATTTTTCAGAGTAAAGTACTGCCATGGCATCTGAAAACCCTTCATTCATAGCCGTCGCCCAAGGGTCTCCATCATTTATTGCCGCAGATAGGTCCTCATTAACACCACGAAGGACTGCATGAGATGCCTCATGGACAACAATATCATCAAATTTTTGAGTTTGGACTGGATTCCAGACTGCGGGATCAAGACTACTAGGATGTGGGAAAGAAAGAGTTCCGGTACCGTGATTATATGAAGGACCGCCGGATCCCTGAGTATTGATTTTTACGTCAACGGAATCAGAAAGCCCACCCACCTCACTACAACAAACACCACCAGTGTTCTCTGAAAGCCAATCTTCCATATTATTTATAACCTCCCATGGATTCTTAGCTTGGGGGTCTTGGCATAAACCCGAAAGCTTGCAAATAAACTGGCCTGTAGACGATTCCTCAATAACATCTTTGACGGTTGAAAATATAGTAATCGGAGGATAAATCGGGATTGTAATACTTACGTCTTCACACAAATCTAAAGAGATACCGGACTCATGTTCACACACATCCGTTTGAAATTGAGTCGTTACATGATCTGCTGCTTTAGTGACTTGTACTTCACCGGTATGACCATCAACGAAAACTCTATAAGACCCCTCGCCGGACTGTACCTCAAAAAACACGACTTCCCAATAAGGGGTCAGCGTGAAATTATTATCTATGGTCTTATAACTAAGTTTTATGGGGACCCTATCGATCATGATAAATTGAAGATCAGGCTTATTGAGGTGTTTTTCTACTGATCTTTCAGCTATCTCAATCACTTCAGACCTTGCCAGTTTTGACGGCCGGATGTCGGCAAGTAATGGGTCGACTACTTGGGCCGATAGCTGGGTGACATTCCCCTGTGAATCAAACTTGATCCTTGAGCCGGCACGAAGAGGTATGCCATTTATCACCTGCCGGAAACGTGCAGAATAGCCATCATTCTTGTTACCCCGAACCTGCGTTACTCTATATTCAAAATCATCACGGGCAAGGGTAATAGAATCAAGATTAACTAAAAGCTTTAGAATCTCTGAAGGATCCTTTTTAAGGGTTTTCGATACACCAATTCGACCAATATTACCCTTAATTAGATTAGTGCTGGTCCCCTCAGCCCTAAGGGTTTGGCGATACAACGCTGGCTCAATTTCGTATAATAATTGGGTTTTCAGTAACTGTTTCTCAAGCCGATTAGCTGAGATATGATTTGGTTTGGAAACGGTTTTACGTTTCGACCTTCCAGTATATTTATCAGGCTGTACATCTTTTATTAGATAGATAAGATGCTGCTCGTTATCAATCTCGCGAGGAATAACTCTATACTCCTGACCATCAATAGAGAGATTTCCCACGACTTCGCCAGAACTATCATCAACAATAAACCTCGATATGCCCTCATGCCCGACTATTTTTGCTGTTACATATCGGACTTCTTGCTTGACGTCGAGGAAAGACTCCACAACAGACAAAATATAGTCATTTCCATCTATGGTGATTTGGGGGTCTGGAAGTATTACTTCGGGCTGCTCTGGATCCAGAGACATCAGCCTTGATTGAATTAGTTTACTGGTATCAATACTGGCGGTATCTACAAGTATTGATGATTCATCCGGATGTTTTTCTTCAAAATGAAGATTATCTATGGATGGGGCTTTTTGACTTCGTGACAGTACTGTTTGATTTGATGATTTTGGCTTAATTTCCGCCAATTGCTCTTTGGATTTCAACTTAAATGCCGGATGTTCGTTGGGTAATGCTAATAATGAGGCTGTAAAAAAGGATAAGAATGTTATTAAAAAACACTTTATATAGAAAAATATATTCCGAGACATATCGATCCACTCCATGTGGTTGCTTCTATCCTGGCCACATGCCATCAGTTTATAGGCAAATAACCGCTTAAGTCTCTCTCTGAAAGCTACCTAATTCCGTGGCACTAGTTCATCAAAGAAGCTCGACAACTAAACACTAGTAATAAATTCGTAAGAGTTCCAGTCGAAAATAATGATATTTATTAACTTTTCACATGGACTCATCTCCGACCCACCATTCTTTGTAAGCCTAAGCACAACCGAACAACCCTCACCAAGGAGCCAACCCCCAGCGTCACTGTGTACAAGATACTTATACGAATGTCTAATCTTGGGTGGAAAATAGACCAAAGAGTCCTAATTACCTATCTAATAGCTAAACCATCTATTAGAAAACCTTATTAACATACCTTGAATTTTAACGCCGATGCACTCGACTGTGCCCACGGGCAATGGTTACAGTATCTAATAGCTTTCCAAGTCTTTGTCGAACAGCATCTCAATATCCCGAAAAGCCTTAAACTCTAAATAGTTATTACTCGGGTCGCGGACAAACAGTGTTGCCTGTTCCCCTTTTCGGCCGGCAAAGCGCACATAGGGTTCGATAACAAACTCCACGCCCTTCTGTTCAAGATTAACCACAAATTGCTGGTAATGATCCCATTCCAAAATAACACCAAAATGGGAAGCTGGAACCGCGTGGCCGTCCACAGCATTAGTGGTTACCGAGGGATGGTCTTGGGGCTCTACCAAATGGGCCACTAGCTGATGACCAAAAAAATCAAAATCAATCCAGCGATCAGATTCGCGACCGGTTTTACAGCCTAAAATATCGCCGTAAAAGGCTCGGGCTGCGTCGAGGTTAGTAACTGGGAACGCTAGATGAAAGCGCGGGCGAGCGTAATTTTGCATAGGGTGAGTTATCAGTTGGGTGGATTGCAGGCATAGTAGCACTGTCTATTCTGAAGCGGAAAGCAGCCTTAGGGGGAGGCTGAATTATAAATATCCTATGTTTACTATTACCTATAATCTGGTACATTAAATCTCGACAATACGTTTGCGCTCTAACGACATTGTAATGAGGTTCAGACGGGACCTAATTCTTTCTATCGCATCCCGGCCCTTAGCGCGACCATGATTGCATTTGTTAACCATTTTTCTGTAACTTCCCATAACGCTCTTTAATTACGGCATAGAAGTCGTTACTTTGACGGTATAGATTATAAATTGTCCAAAGATTGAAACCGACAACGGTAGACATAAGATTTCCTCTCACGCTACCAGCAGAAAAGTTCAATTCTCCGTGGTGTTTATCGACAGCAGACTTAAGCGCCAAGCAGTCTCCAACATTCACCTGATTAACGAATGTTTGAACTATATTTTCATCACCTTGAATATGAAATGGAACGTTAATCCATAGCTTATCATTAATGTCGACACTGCAGTTATTGCAGTGTCGAGACTAGATTTCAGGCATGGAGCCGAAAGAAGAAGTGTACCATAACGCCCGTTGAATCCATGGACATCAATACCCATTGCAATAAGGCGTTGTCTTTTTTGTATGAAGATTTTCCCTTGGTCACGATTATAATTGGTAAGAAAAACAGCCTCATCTTGGGTACATTTATTTTGTATTTTGTCGACGGCTTCCGCGAGAGCTGACGCGTATATTTCACAGCCCGTTGCCAACTTAGAAAACTCTGAAAAGAAAACGTCCAGCTCGCTAGCAGCCTGCAATTTCAGATTGGCTAACAGCTGTGCTTTCCAATTAGCAGTAGCAGTGGCGTATGCAAGCATAAAGCCTACAACAGTGACAAAAGAACTGAGTAATGCTGTTTTGGTTGATTCACTTTGAGAGACTAACCAGGACATCAACTGTTCGAAATTATATGGATTAATTCCAAATAACACGTCCCCTTTGGAATAGACAAATATGGTAAGAAGAAAAATGCCGTATATGTTTCCGATGAGAAACCTTATCAGATACATCAATGTTATAAATGCATAAAATAATGGCACTGATAGCTTTGGTGGAATCTTAGAAAACATAATAGTCCTTCATGTGATTAGCACCTCGCATCAGCAGTCAAAGTGAGAGCGTAGGCGACATTTTGATCCGGCTTCATGTACTTGCCATATGTAATTAGAGTCAGACTTGCCCCCAAGCCCAACCCCTAAAACCCACATCACTTCCTAATCATTCTCATCGGCTTCAAACCACCGATAGACAAGCCCCGCCAAAATAGCCCCTACTATAGGCGCAATCCAAAACAGCCAAAGTTGATCAACAGCCCAGCCGCCCTGGAAAAGGGCAACACCGGTGCTTCTTGCTGGATTAACTGAGGTGTTAGTTACGGGAATGCTGATAAGGTGAATAAGCGTGAGCGCCAAACCGATCGCGATAGGGGCAAAACCTTGGGGTGCACGTTTATCTGTTGCACCCAAGATAATAATTAGAAACATAAATGTCATGAC
This sequence comes from Gammaproteobacteria bacterium, assembly GCA_963855085.1. Classification (GTDB taxonomy): domain Bacteria; phylum Pseudomonadota; class Gammaproteobacteria; order Pseudomonadales; family Porticoccaceae; genus HTCC2207. Next base: position 4,715 of record CAWLBR010000025.1, on the reverse strand, counting down.
TATTTCAGTGACCAGGGCAGCAACCAAGCTATAGCCTCCGGGTGAATGTTCAGCATAACCATTGGATGCGAATCCAGCCGTAACATCAAAGCCGGCCTGTCCTGTTGCAATAATATATAACACCGCTGCCCCGGCTAAACCGCCTGCAACCTGTGCCCCTATATAGGGACCGACTTCAGATAGTGAGAATCGACCACCGGACCAAAGACCAATTGAAACTGCGGGGTTGAGGTGACAGCCAGAAATATGCCCAATCGCGAAGGCCATGGTTAACACTGTAAGTCCAAAGGCCAGAGAAACCCCGAGCAAACCAATGCCTACATCAGGAAAAGCCGCAGCAAGAACTGCACTGCCACAGCCGCCTAGCACCAACCAAAATGTGCCAATAAATTCAGCGCCTAGTTTTTTTGATAATGTCATTGTTGTCTCCTAGTGAAACTAGTTATTTCTGTTTGCTTTAAGAGCCTGTCAGCCAGTTAACAAGGCCTTTTCTCTTATCGCGATCAGTCCGATAATCCACTGTTACCCATAAACATAGTCTTAATAGAAAGGAGAGGACGATTATTTTTGGAGTGTGAAATCAATGGCAGATCAGTAGGGGGGGGGTAGGAGTGACTATGACTTGATTGATTCATTACCAAGTAGGCGGCTTGATAAGTCGGCGGGAGTGGATGCCTCACCATGGTAAAGTATCGATTACATTCGCGTCAGACTCGGATCTCGCTTAGACAACTACGTAAGAACTGCCTTTAATTCGAGTCTGTCGCTAGTTTTTCCAATGTTAGTCCGGCTTAGTTTCCTTGTTAGCAGTAAATTTCAACCGCAAAACTTGCCGTCCAGTAGGCTCGTGCAACGTCTCTTCTAACTCCTTAAACCCGTATCTCGAGTAAAATTTGCGGCCAATAGAGTTTTCTTTGAAAACTTCAACCTCAAGATCACCGTGTAATTGTTGTGCTTTATCCATTAGGATTTTTCCCGCACCCTTACCGTGGTGATCTGGCTGCAGAAATAACGCCCCAACCTCATTACCCATCAAGGCAATAAAGCCTTCAATATTATTGTCGATATCTATGACCCATGTATCTGTATTAGGCATATAGATTTCAGCGACATTTATACGCTCTTGAGCTATAAACTCATCTGTCATAAATGGATGGGCTAAACGTGTCGCGATCTCCCAAGAGGAGAGAACAGCATCTAGGTCAGAGCTTTCATATTGTCTAATTTTCACGAATCTATTTCCTTTTACTACATAACAGTATGTTGATGAGGACAGTGATCCTCATAATAATAATAATTATCGGGTCATCCCTATAATTATTATGAAAGCAGGCACTCGGCCTACCTGGTTGAGTGTAGAAGAAAAATGAGTCATATCATTTTATTTTGAGTCCGTTACAAAGGACGTTTTAATGGCGAGGGCTATATTCGGCCAATTAATATCAAACTCCCGGTGCAGGCGACAATTTTTTTGGTCACAGTGATCATCTGCGTGTCGAAGATCCAAGTTTCAGGGCCAGATCCCTATGCCTCGACATACCCTGATTGATTAGCTCAATAATCGTCTCTGAGGAGCTCTGGTATTGCGCGTTAGGGTTTAGATTTATCCCCTCCACTCCATTCGTGGACCAGAGGCGTCTGCCCCGGCCTGTTGTTGCCAGTACTGCCTGATCTCTTCTGACCCTGAGTCGGGTATAACCACTTTGAGTACCGCATAGAGATCACCCTGGCCGTCCTTGTGAGCCAGCCCTTTGCCTTTAATTCGCAGTCGCTGGCCAGTTTGGCTGTTGCTTGGAATCCTGAGTTTTACTTTTCCAGACAGGGTCGGCAGCTCAAGACGGGTCCCCAGGGCGGCTTCCCAGGGCGCAAGGGGAACAATGATAATCAGGTCCTGGGCTTCGATCTCGAACAGCGAGTGTGACACCAGATGAATACGCAGGTAGAGGTCGCCCGGGGGAGCATCGCCAAGGCCTTGAGCGCCCTGTCCTTTGAGGCGAATGCGCTCGCCATCGACTACCCCTGCGGGAATTTTTACATTGAGGGTTTTGGTGACCTTGCTAGCCCGGCCCCAACCATCGCTATGAGGAAAGCTATAGGAGATCCGTTTCGAAGTGGGGGTCAAGGTGTCTTGAAGAAATATCTGTAGTACAGTTTCAATGTCTTGGCCTTTTCTAGCAAAGTTTTGAGTCGAAAAAAACTGCTGCGAAGAGCCATGAGTGCCAACACTTTGTGCTGGCCGATGGGACCCACCAAAAATTGACGAAAAGAAGGCTGAGAAGCGGCCCTGACCAAAGGATGATTGGGAATACTGCTTTACTGTTCCGCCCTCTGCCTGACGCTGTCTGTATCCCTGCGCACCAGAGCCGCGCAACTGGTCGTATTGAGCACGCTTGTTCGGATCTTTTAAAACCTCATAGGCTTCGGCGATCTGTTTGAACTTTTCTTCGGCCTCATGCTGTCTACTGACATCTGGGTGGTATTTTCTAGCCAGCTTGCGGTAGGCAGTTTTGATGGTTTCACTGTCGGCGTCAGGAGTCACCGAGAGTATTTTGTAGTAATCCTGAAAATCCATATTCCGTCCTTCATCCTTGAAGCCAATTCTAGCGATGCAAATCTATGCGGGCTTATTACTATTAGCTTAGTCCAGAATCTGACGGGAAGATGACTGAAACGAGGACGCTAATTGGAAAAAGTGGATCTATTTATTCTGTTTTTTCTGAACTGCCATATGTTTATGGTCTTACCACGCAGGGTTAGGCAATGATTGAGGTCTGCGCTGACTGTCAATATTGAGAGGGAATAAATCGCTGGGATAGAACAATTACCAAACGGATTGCCACTACCGATCCTGGTGCTGGGCTTGCTTCAGCGATCAGTATTTTAATGGTCAGAGCAATTGTACAAGGGGCTGTCTAGGGCGTTGGCCGCAGCCGCTCAACACAGCGGCGCTAACGACCAAGTTATTGGGCCAGACTCCGATTGCGCTTATACAAGTACGTAAGGTCTTTCTTTAATTCGAGTCTGACTCTGATTGTTCTGAAATCTATTTTTTTATTTATTATGGTGCTGGGTTATTGATCTAAAAATCGCTCAAGCCGCTTGCGCAGTCGCTGATTTTCATCCCGCAGTTGATCGAGTTCTTCGATAAGACTAATGGCGAGGGCTATACCCGACCAGTCAATATCAAGATCCCGGTGCAGGCGACAGGCTTTTTTGGTCACAGTGATCATCTGCGTATCGAAGATCCAGGTTTCAGGGCCAGACCCCTCGGGCTCGACGATACCCTGATTGATTAGCTCAATAATCGTCTGTGAGGGGCTCTGGGTGGCATAACATATCTCTTCGAGGCTGAAGTATTGGGCGTTGAGTTCCATCGTTATTTCCTCCATTCCGTTCTTGGATCAAAGGCGGTTGCGTCGGCTAGCTGTTGCCAGTGCTGTTTGCTCTCTTCTGATACTGAGTCGGGCATAACCACTTTGAGTACCGCATAGAGATCGCCGTGGCCGTCTTTGCGTACCAGTCCTTTGCCTTTGATTCGTAGGCGCTGACCCGTTTGGCTATTGGCGGGAATTCTTAGTTTTATTTTTCCTGACAGGGTTGGCAGCTCAAGACTGGCCCCCAGGGCGGCTTCCCATGGGGCAAGGGGAACTGTGATAATCAGGTTGTGGGCTTCGACATCGAACAGTGGGTGCGGCACCAGACGAATGCGCAGGTAGAGGTCTCCCGGAGGAGCATCGCCTAGGCCTTGACCGCCCTGACCTTTGAGGCGAATGCGTTCGCCATCGACTATGCCCGCGGGGATTTTTACATTGAGGGTTTTATTGACCTGGCTAACCCGCCCCTGAGCATCGCGATGGGGCAAGCTATAGGAGATGGGTTTCGATGTGGTGGCCAATGTGTCTTCAAGAAAAATCGGCATGTCGGTTTCAATGTCTTGGCCTTTTCTGGCAGCACTTTGAGTAGAAAAGCCATGAGCGCCAGCGCCTTGTCCTGGCTGATGAGCCCCGCCAAAAATCGATGAGAAGAAGTCTGAGAAGTCGCCCTGATCAAAGGATGACTGGGAATACTGCTGTCCTGAACCGCCCTGGGACTGATTCTGTTGCTGTCCGTACCCCTGCGCACCATACTCGCGCAACTCGTCGTATTGAGCGCGCTTTTTCGAATCTTTTAATACCTCATAGGCTTCGGCGATCTGTTTAAATTTTTCTTCGGCCTCATGGTGCTCGCTAACATCTGGGTGGTATTTTCTAGCCAGTTTTCGGTAGGCGGTTTTAATGGTTTTGCTATCGGCGTCAGGAGCGACCGAGAGTGTTTTATAGTAGTCCTGAAAATCCATAGTCAGTCCTTGGCGATTCGAGCAAGTGCCTGTTGATCACGTGCTATCAATTACGGGCATCAATTACGGGCTATCAATTATGCGCTATCAATTACGCGATAAGCAGGCCCGTTATTATTAGCGTAGTCCAAAATTCCAGACTCAGAAGACTGCGACGATGCCTGCAGCTGCATAAAGTTAATCTATTCACTTTTCCCCAACCTGCCATATACTTAGGTGTTATCAAACAGGGTTGCAGTGACTAATCTCTGTGCCGTCTGTCCATCTTGAGAAGGAATAAATCGCTGTGATAGAACAATTACAAAACTGGTTGTCACTACCGATTCTGGTACTGGGTGACTACACATTACGAATTGCTGGCGTCGCCTCGGCAATCGGT
>CAWLBR010000024.1:0-21419 GCA_963855085.1 Gammaproteobacteria bacterium | reverse complement strand
GGAACAGCGGATAGAGATGCAGACTGGCTGAGGGGTAGAACAAACAGCAACCCGCAGCGGTGGTCAACAGACCAATAACGATGCCCTGCTGATAACCGACTTTGTCGATTAATCTGCCAGCAAAGGGTGAGACAATAAAGTAAGCGCCAAAGAAGCAGAACTGCACCAGCATGGCTTGGGTATAGTTGAGATCAAATGACTCTTTTAAGAACGGAATTAAAATATCGTTTAGAACCGTGATAAAGCCCCAAAAGAAAAACAGACATGTCATCGCGATAAACGCAAAAGTTTGCTTTCCCTGAACCTGACCCTCTGCAACTTTTGCAGTTGATGCTTCTGGTGTTGAACCTGCCATGAGACCCCCTAATTGGATAAATAGTTTGAGTTATTGTTTTTAAAAATTTGCTTGGAAAAGAGGTTAAGTCGCAACAAAGCTAGGCACAACAACTATTCGTTGAATGGGGCCTCTTTTGGGCTTGAATGCCAGTTTATTTACCTATTATTGCCCTGGGCTAGGGGAACAGGCGAAATTAGTCCAGATTAGTAGAGGGAATCGAGAAAACGAGTCCAATCTTCAGGGGTGTCTATATCCATTGCCGCTTGAGGAAGATCGATTTCCACAAGATTGATATCCCCGCGCTGTAAGAGTGCTTTAGCGCCACTGTCCCCTGACAGTGCCCTCAGGTCGGCGTATAGACTACGAGGAAAGATTGCTGGCACACCGCGTCGGCCAGCGTAATAGGCAGACACTGTATTGCTGCTATCAAAAGCCTCCAGCAGCAGTTTTAAATCCTCAGTGGTAAGGGCGATTTGGTCAGCCAAGAGGATTAGCAGGCCATCGGACTGAGGATCAATATTGGTGACGCCGGCGGCGATGGATGCACCCAAACCCTGCTGCCAGTGATTATTCAGAATAACCTTAACATCTGAAATCTGCGTTTCAATCTGTTGATGGTTAGCGCCCAGTACAACCGAAACTCGACCGGGGAAAACCTCATTGGCCTTATCTATAGAGTGTTGTAGCAACGGCTTGCCATGGTGACTGATCAATTGTTTGGCAGAGCCAAAGCGACTGGCAGCCCCCGCGGCAAGAATCAACACTTCTATATGTTGCGCCATTATGGGGTTTCAGAAACTGCGGCAAGAACGCCACTCAAAGACTGACCTGTAGCGCCCTGCATGACCGCGTGACACTCGGCCAGAATGGATAGGGCTATGCCCTCAGGTAATTCCGCGCCAAGATTTAATCCCGCTGGCCCAGCAAGGGAAATGCACAGCTCTTGCTCATCCAAATGCGCCAGAGCCAAAACCTGCTGCTTGCGAGAAGCCGGCCCCAGCAGTGCCAGATAGTCTATGGCACTGCCCTGCAAGGCCTTAATCGCATCCGCATCGATCTGCAGGTTGTGGGACATTACCACTGCGGCATTCCAATGGGCTGCAGTCCTATGCTCCATAAGCTGATTCAACGGCTGGCGCAGAATCTGATCCGCAGACATAAAATACTCACGGCGGCCATTGGCCGGTCGCGAATCCCAGAGGGTCACAGTCCAGCCCAAGGTCTTGGCCATCTGCACCACTGGCTGAGCGTCGACACCCCCGCCAATCACCAACAGATGTGGCGGCGGACTCAGGTGGGTTAGCAACCAAGCCTGATTATCTTTTTCGATTAATTCTGGCGAAGGTCTTTGAGTAGAACAACCCGTAGAAAGCTGAGAAATTTCCCAGTGATTCTCGACAGTCCCATCAGTGGCAATAAGCTGAGAATAGAGGCCCATTCCACCCTGACCTAGCTGTTCCTGAACCTCGGTTAAATGCAGATAGTTAAGCTCGGCCACAATCGGCTGCAAGACAATATGCACTGTGCCACCGCAGCCAATACCCAACTGAAAAGCAATATCGTCTTCATCGCCGCCATCGTAACTCACCGTCAGAGTCTGTTTACTCTGCATTACCCGCGCCGCCTGACGCTGAATATCCGCTTCCAAACAGCCCCCACTAAGCAAACCAAACTGCTGCCCGAGATCGTTAAACAGCATCATCGCCCCAGCTCTGCGATAACAGGGCCCAACGGTTTTATACACCGTCGCCAGCACCCAGAGACGCTCGTCGCGACGAGGGTACCAATGTTTTAACAGCTCGGTGAGATGGTTATTCATGGCATTAAGACTAGCAGCAGCCCAAGCAACTAGCTAAGTCTCAAGGGAAGATCACGCAGGCGCTGCCCACTGGCCTTAAATACCGCATTGGCCACTGCCGGTGCCAGCGGCGGCAAACCGGGTTCGCCAACACCTTCCGGATGCTCCTGACTCGCGACTATATGCACCTCAACCTCCGGTGCATCGGCCATGCGCAACATCGGATAGTTATGGAAATTGCTCTGTTGAACCACGCCATCCACTAGGGTTATTTCCCCATAAAGCGCTGCAGTGAGGCCATACATAATGCCTCCCTCGACCTGATCGCGAACAATTCCCGGATTGACCACCATGCCACAATGAATTGCCGCGGTGACTTTGTGGACAATGATTTGTGTCCCTTTAATCGAGACCTCGGCGATCTCCGCCACTGCCGAACCAAAGGAACTGTGGGTGGCCAGACCATGAAAATGCCCTTCAGGCAATGGTTTCCCCCAACCGGCTTTGGCCGCAACCAGCTCCGTGGCTTCGATAAGCCGCGGGTTATTTTTCATATTGGCGAGTCGGAATTGCAGCTCGTCGATACCGGCGCTCTGGGCCAGCTCATCAATAAAGGATTCTTTAAAAAAAGCATTGGATGAGTGCCCTACCGAACGCCAAAATCCGGTGCGTAACCCCGGATCTTGAGTCACATGGCGCACCGCTTTATTGGGCGTATCATAGTCCCCATAAATACCATCGCCATTACTGGCATCGGCAACAAAGCGATTAAATAGCGGATGGCCCAGCTTGCTCAACCAATCGACAAAGCCTTTATTGAGATAGTCCGGGGCCAGCACTTCAAGCCATGCATCAACCATATGGCCCATTATATTGGGGCCTACCCGACGCACCGCCCAGGTTTCAATCAGACCCTGCTTAGACACACCGGCCTGCATGCGCACCAAGGACGCCGGACGATAGAAGTCATTGCTCATATCATCTTCGCGACTCCAGACGAGCTGTATATTGCGTCCACTTTGCTTGGCAATCGCCACCGCTTCGGCAACATCATCGCCGAGAGAGCGACGACCAAAACCCCCGCCCAAAAAGGCCGGGTGCATTTTTACTTTATCCGCATCAAAGTCGCCGTAATAAACCGCAGCGCCGGCAGAGACTTGCACCGACTGAGTACCCACGTAAATTTTGCAGCTATCACCCTCCACGGCAACCGTGCAATTTAGGGGCTCCATGGTGGCGTGAGCTAAATAGGGTGCGTAATAGTCTGCGGCAACTACTGTCTCAGATTGATCCAATAACTTATCGCCTTCCCCTTCATCGCAGCACTCCAAACCTTTCTGACTACTGTCATTAAGGGTGTCGGTGAAATTTTTGTAAATGCTGTCTGATGACCAGGAGCCGAGTTCGGTTTTTTTCCATTTCAGCTCAATGGATGCAGCAGCCTTTCGTGCTTGCCAGTAAGACTGAGCCACAACCGCCACGCCACTTTTAATCTTAACTACATCTACTACACCGGATTGCTTGAGTGCGGCGGAGGCATCAAAGCTCTCCAGCGCCGCGCCTAATACAGGAGATCTAACCACCACTGCGCGATAGAGATTTTCCACCTCGGCGTCTATGCCAAACTCAGCGGTTCCAGTGGATTTAGATAAGGCATCCAAACGCGGTCGCTCACGACCAATTTGGTCAAACTGTTGGGGGCTTCTTAAAGGGGAATTTTCTGGCACCGGCATCAATGCAGCCACAGTGACAAACTCACCAAAACTGTAGGACTTATCACCAAGCATAACCTTGCCATCAGCCAACAAAATCTTGTCTAAAGGCTGATTAAGTTGCTTGGCGGCGGCATTGCGAATGGCAGCGGCAGTATCTGCAGCGGCCTGTCGCAGGGGCAAGAACTGGGCGCGTACAGCATTGCTGCCACCGGTACCCTGCATACCCGACTCGGGGTTTTTATAGTCCTCGTGAAGGCGGGCCTGACGAACATCAATTGCCCTTGGATCAACGCGCAATTCCTCGGCAATCAAGGTGGTCAGACCATCGAGAATACCCTGCCCCATCTCACTGCTGGGCAGATAAAAGATAACCTGATTATCTGGGGTGATTTGAATAAAGGAATTGGGTTCAAAGGCACCGGCAATCGCAGAATAACCCCTGCCTTTAGCCGCTGCGGTGGAGCAACCGACGATTAATCCAGCGGCTGCTGCGCCGGTAGAGAGGAGAAATAGTCGTCTTGTCATGGAAGCTTTTTTCATGAGTTTGCCTCCTTGACTATGGTCTTTTCATTAGCAGGGTCAAAGGTCTCCACCATGCTCCCCTGAGTGCGCATAGCCTCAGCGCCAGACTTAATCGCCGATTTAATTTTGCTATAAGTGCCGCAGCGACAGATATTGCCATTCATGGCCATCTCGATATCGTCGTCGGAGGGGTTGCGATTTTTCGCTAACAGAGCGCTGGCAGACATCAGCTGACCGGACTGGCAATAACCACATTGGGGAACACTGTGCTCAACCCAAGCCTGTTGCAATGGATGCAAATTATCCGCTGAACCCAGACCTTCGATACTGGTTATGACGGCGCCTTGAACAGCGGCAATGGGCAGTATGCAAGTGCGCACCGCTTCGCCATTAACATGCATGGTGCAGGCTCCGCAGAGACCCATACCGCAGCCAAACTTGCTGCCCTTGAGTTTAAAGTGATCCCGCACTACCCATAGCAATGGGGTGTCTGGATCAATATCGACTTCGACAGGACTATTATTCAGCTGGAAATTAATCATGATATGGCTAACTCGCAAAAGTAAGCATCACAGATTGCACAGTAAAGGAGGAAACTACAAGGGATAAAAAGCGTCAAAAGTGACCGGCAATATCTCGCCCACAACCGCAATTAGCCGCGCAACATACTGTGCATCACCCGCTTTAGGGCTTCGTGGAGATTGCGCATCTCATCAAGGTTATCCGGATCAGTCATCCAGTGATAAACAATACCGCTCACCGAGGCAGTAAAGTGATCAGCAAGCATTCCCGCATCCACTGTCGACGGCACTTCGCCAGTGGCAATAGCCTGTTCAATCCAGCTGACAACATCCCCGCGACGGCGTTGGTGAATACCCAAGATAACGCCTTTGAGCTGTGAATCCGGCGCCATGGAGTCAAACCAGAGTCGGTAAAAGGCCTCCACATGCTTTGGTGCATCTTCACAGAATTTAATGTGGGCATCCAGAGCTGCTGCTATAGCCTTGTAACCAAAGCTATTTGCCGTGACCTGAGTGAGCTCGCCGAGCCATTCATCGCCAACCGACCTGAGGACAAAATCAAACAGCCCCTCGCGATTGCCAAAGCGATAACCGGCCAATCCGCGAGAGTAGCCAGCTTTTTCACCCACATCTTTTAAGGTGACCAGACCCGCCCCGCGCGCGACAATCAAATCCACCGCCGCCTCAAGCATCTTGGCATCGGAGATTTCTTTGCGCTCAACCTGAGTCTGTCGGAGGGCTTTGGGCATTATTGATGAGTTCCTGGACTTAGGGATCCTGAATTTATTGTTGCACTGCTTTTGACGCCGCTAGTTTGCGTCAAAAGCAGGCAACAAAACAAGCATGACTACATGCTACGTCTGTATTGTCCGCCGACGTCAAACAATGCATTGGTGATTTCACCCAATGAACAGACCCGCACCGCTTTCATCAGTACTTCAAAACCATTACCACCGTCGCTCACTGTATCCTGCAAGCGTTTAAGCACTTCCGCTGACTCGGCACTGTGGGTCTCTTGGAACGTTCGCAGACGTTTAATCTGGCTTTGTTTTTCCGCTTCTGTTGAACGGGCCAGCTCAATTTCCATGGGCTCTTCTTCAGTCTCACTGAGGAAGGTATTAACTCCCACAATCGGGAAAGAACCGTCGTGCTTTTTGTGTTCATAGTAGAGCGACTCTTCCTGAATCTTGCCGCGCTGATAACCGGTTTCCATGGCACCCAACACGCCGCCGCGATCAGAGATTTTCTCAAATTCCTGGAGCACTGCCTCTTCAACCAAGTCAGTTAGCTCGTCGATAATAAACGCGCCCTGACTGGGATTTTCATTTTTTGCTAGGCCCCACTCCTGATTAATAATCAGCTGAATGGCCAATGCTCTGCGCACGGACTCTTCCGTGGGCGTGGTAATGGCTTCGTCGTAAGCATTGGTGTGCAGGCTATTACAGTTATCGTAAATCGCGATTAAGGCTTGCAGGGTAGTGCGAATATCATTGAAGTTCATTTCCTGAGCATGCAGAGAGCGGCCAGAAGTCTGAATATGGTATTTCAGTTTCTGACTGCGCGGATTGGCATCGTAGAGATCACGCATAGAGGTCGCCCAGATGCGGCGAGCCACTCGCCCCATGACGGTGTACTCCGGATCCATACCATTGGAGAAGAAGAACGACAGGTTGGGAGCAAAGTCATCGATTTTCATGCCGCGAGCCAAATAGGCTTCGACAAAGGTAAAGCCATTAGACAGGGTAAAGGCCAGCTGGGAAATCGGGTTAGCACCGGCTTCGGCAATATGGTATCCAGAGATCGATACCGAATAGAAGTTGCGGATCTGCTCGTCGATAAAGAACTGCTGCATATCGCCCATCATGCGCAGGCTAAACTCGGTGGAGAAGATACAGGTATTCTGCCCCTGATCTTCCTTGAGAATATCCGCCTGCACTGTGCCGCGCACGCGCTGTAACGTATTGCTGCGCAAGCTCTGGTATTCGTCATCCTTGGGCTGGCGATTGTGTTCGGCGACAAACTGATCGACCTGCTGATCAATCGCAGTGTTTAAAAACATTGCCAATATAGTCGGAGCCGGACCATTGATGGTCATGGAAACCGAGGTGCTGGGATTACACAGATCGAAGCCATTATAGAGGGCTTTCATATCATCCAGGGTACAGATGGAGACACCGGCATTACCCACCTTGCCGTAGATATCGGGACGCTCATGGGGATCAAATCCGTAGAGAGTCACGGAATCAAAGGCGGTGGAAAGACGCTTGGCGTCGGAGTGCTCAGACAGGGCCTTAAAGCGGCGATTGGTTTTAAACGCATCGCCCTCACCGGCAAACATACGCGCTGGATCTTCGCCTTCGCGCTTAAAGGGAAAGACACCGGCAGTGTAGGGAAACTCACCCGGCAAGTTTTCACGCATCAGCCATTTGAGCAGCTCGCCGTGATCTTCAAAGCGCGGTAATGAAACCCGGGAGATCTTGTTGCCCGCCAGAGAAACGGTATTCAGCTTGGTGACTATCTCTTTGCCATTGGGCAGGACATCGACTTTGGTATCGCCGCTATAGGCTTCCACCACAGCGGGCCAGCCCTCCAGCAAGCTGCTAGCCTTGACGTCCATGGCCTGTTTGCGCTCGGCAATCAGACTGTCGATAGCCTCTGGTGCATCGCTGCCATTTTCCAACAACATGCTTTTGGTCGCCGCGAGCTGCTGCTGTTGGCGGGCCAGATTGGCCTGAATCACAACCTGCTTGTGATAATTGCGCACGCTGGCGGCAATCTCAGCCAAATAACGCTGACGATCTGCAGGCACAACAACGGTTTTTTCCGATGGCGTGCGACGATCCACTTTCGCCAGATGCTGATCAAAGCTGCGCAGTCCGCGATTTTGTAACAGCACCACCAGCTCCTGATAGGCGGCGGTGACACCGTCATCATTAAAGCGTGAGGCAATGGTGCCAAATACAGGCATTTCATCCGGCGCCTGAGTCCAGGCTTCGCGGTTGCGCTGCACTTGCTTGCACACATCGCGATAGGCATCGTCGCTGCCCTTGCGGTCAAATTTATTAATAATCGCCAGCTCGGCATAATCGAGCATATCGATCTTTTCCAGCTGGCTCTGAGCGCCAAATTCTGGCGTCATCACATAGATTGGGATATCCACATAGGGCACGATGCCCGCATCACCCTGACCAATACCCGGGGTCTCAACCACTACCAGATCGAAACCGCCGAGACGCATGGCACAGACAATATCCTTGAGTGCCGCCGGGACTTCACCGGTGGCTCCACGGGTACCGATAGAGCGCATATAGATAGAGGGATGATAGATCGCATTCATACGAATCCGGTCGCCGAGTAACGCACCGCCGGTCTTGCGTCGAGTCGGGTCAATGGCCAGCACAGCGATCTTAAGTTCGTCGGCACTGTCTTGGCGGAAGCGACGGATCAATTCGTCAGTTAGTGAGGACTTACCAGCGCCACCAGTACCTGTAATGCCGAGAACGGGCACCGTGTTACTAAGGAATTGCGCCTGCTCACGGAGTGAACCCTGCTGCTCTGGGCTGAGCTCATCGCGCTCAATGGCAGTGATAAGACGCGCTAGATTGTTGCGGCCACGGTTATCAGAAAGCTCACCAGAAAGCTCCGCGGCGGCAACAGTGACATCGCTGTAAGTACCCAGCGAGCAGCGCTCAATCATATCGTCGATCATGCCCACTAGACCCAGATTCTGACCGTCATAGGGAGAGTAGAGACGCTCGACGCCATAGGCCTCAAGCTCTTTAATTTCAGCGGGAACAATCACACCGCCACCGCCGCCAAAGACCTTAATATGTTCGGCACCCGCTTCTTTCAACAGGTCCACCACATACTTAAAGTACTCAACATGGCCACCCTGATAAGAGCTGATGGCTATACCCTGAGCATCTTCCTGCAAAGCTGTCTGAACCACTTCGGCCACCGAGCGGTTGTGGGCCAGGTGAATCACCTCAACACCGGCACCCTGGAGAATACGACGCATAATATTGATCGCGGCATCGTGACCATCAAAGAGGCTGGCAGCGGTAACAAAGCGTAGGGGAATGCCTTTTTTCTGTGCCGGACTTGAAGGTGCAGAATTGGCTGAGGTGCTCGCGGAAACTGTAGAAGTAGTCATTGGATCTTCCATTTAAATTAACAATTTAGAGTAACAATAGACAGAGTTTAGTTATCTTGCTTGTTGCATGCAAGTAAGTTTTAACCCGCACAAAGCCCAAACAGGGCCTTGATCAAAAAAATATTTAGTACAGAGTGGCTAGAAAGCAGCCTTATTGAGGAATATCTGAGCCGTAACCATAATAGTCAGCAATCGCCAAACCCGCTGCCACACTGGTGAAAGGGTCATGTTCTACAACCTTACCGGGAAACTGATTCTCGAGAATATCTTTAACCGCAGGGATTAATGAGGAACCACCGGTGCGCAACACCAGATCAATATCATCAGCCTCCAGGCCAGCCTTATCGAGGATTAAGCTCACGGCCCGCTCCAATTCAAACAGCCGATCGGTGATCATCAGTTCAAACTCCCAGCGTTCCAGTCGAACTTCTATATCGATCTCGGGAATATCCAACACCGCGGAATCAGACTCTGAGAGCTCGGCCTTAAATGCCTTGATCGCCTCAAATACCTGATAGCTGTAGTTCTGCTTAATCAGATCATAGAGGCGCTTAAACTTAATCGCCCCCTCATCCGGCAGCACCATGCGCTGCATCACCGAGGCAGTGTATTTGTTCTGGTTGAGCATATAGCTCACCGGCCAGTTGATCAGCAGTTCTTCAAACTCGGCAAAGGGAAATAACGTATCCACCTCAGTGCCATCGACCAAGCGCGACCAGCGCTCGCCTTTGCCCAGCAGTGGAAACACCAGCTCACGGAAAATAGTTTGGTCGATTTTATCGCCACCCAGGGCTATACCATGGGTCGCTTCAACGGAAAACTCCGTGCCTTTGCGGCGCAGAATACAGAAGTCGAGAGTACCGCCACCAAAATCCACTGTCAGCATCAGCTGATCGCGACTGTGGGGATAGTTATACAGATAGCTGATAGCCGCCGCTGTGGGTTCCGGGCAAAAGCTCTGCTCGGTAATCCCCGCATGGCGATAGGATTCGCTGAGGCGCTGCAGTGCCACATTATTGCGGCCCTGCTCTATACCCTCAAAATTCACTGGATGGCCAATACAGGCCTGACTGCTGTTATCGACACTGCGACGCAAGGCTTTGCGGATACCCACTAATATAGGAGTAACCAGCGCCACCAAACGAAACGGCCGACTAAAAATGACAGTCTTGTCACTGGCTGTATTACCCAGCAGGCGCTTGGTACCACGGAACAGTCGTCCTGGCAGGCTGGCGTCGTTGAAGGCCTGACCGTAAACCTTACTGGTTTCCGCTTCACTAGCCGGACCATCTGCAGTACCGGCACTGGTTCGCGCCTCGCCAATCACCTCGACACTGAGCTCCACCTTGCGACCCTGATTGTCACTAATATAGTCATCAATCGCCAGCTGACCTATGGTCGAGGCAAAATCTCGATCTATATAATTGGCCGAGGGCATAATTGGATTGAGCTCACTGAGCTGCACCAGCCTGACCTTCTCCCCATCAAAAATCGCCGCAGCACTGTTGCTGGTGCCAAAGTCGATACCGATGCCAGATTTGAATGGCGTGTCAGAGGTGTTTTTTTGCATGGGGAAGGGTCACAGATAATCAAAATAATGGCTGCATTTTAGACTAATTCTTTTGTCTCACTTAACTAAAGTTAGATTAATTCAATGAATAATCAATAAAAGGCTGTGAGCGGATGTAATCTGACTAAAACCTGTAAACTTGAGCCCATTATTCACCGCCGACTATTCACTATGTATCCACTCGACTATATCCAGCCCGTATTCCGTCCACCCAGTGAAGGTCGCTCGCTTATTCTGCAGGTTACCAATGGCTGCTCTTACAATAAGTGCAGCTTCTGTGAAATGTACACCGATCAACAGAAGCGCTTTAGCCCAAAGCCCATCGAGAAGATTGAAGAGGAATTACGCGGTCTTGCTGAGGCAGGCTACCCGGTCAAGCGCGTATTTTTAGCCGACGGTGATGCCATGACCCTGAGTACTAGAAGGCTGGTAGATATTCTGCAGATGATAAACAAATACTATCCCGATGTGCAGCGGGTCTCCTCCTACTGTCTGCCCAGGAACCTTAAAAAGAAAAGCGTTGAAGAGCTTGTGGATTTGCGGGATCTTGGTCTGAGCCTAATGTATGTGGGCTGCGAGAGCGGCGACAACGAGGTTTTGCGGCTGGTTAATAAAGGTGAAGATTACGACTCCTCACTGGTCGCACTCCAGAAAATCAAACAAGCGGGCATGAAAAGCTCGGTGATGATTCTCAATGGACTCGGCGGCCCGGAACTCAGCGAGCAACATGCGCTGAATTCCGCCAAGCTGATGAATGCCGCACAGCCAGATTACCTCTCCACACTGGTAGTCGAATTCCCCACGGGCAGTGAACGCTTTGAAGAAGCTTTTGAGGGTCGCTGGCGCAAGCTCGGCAAACTGGAATTATTTCATGAGATGCAGATATTGCTGAGTAACCTTGAACTGGAAAAAACCATTTTCCGAAGTGATCACGCATCTAATTATCTGGTATTAAAAGGCGTGTTGGGAAAAGATAAGGAACAGCTGTTGTCGATTGTCACCACCGCGATCAATCAGCCCGGAATGATCCCTTTGCGCGAGGAATGGCAGCGCGGCCTCTAGCTATAACAGGTAAAACCTCAGTGAAAAAAGCGGGATTTAGTGACTAGTTTTAATAACACTAGGAGCGCACTTCCCATGGCTAAAAATACTCATATTCGCTGTTAGCTGTATCTCGGTGCCATTCGTATTGAGTCTGATAATTATTGTTGTTCTGACCTAGATCCCATAGAGTGTGGGGAATCCATTGAACCAAACCTAAATAAAATAAAACTAAAGAGGCGACTATATGAAATTTTTAGACAACCTATTAGACGGACGTGAAGAGCAATCCTACGCACTACTGAGGATCGTAACCGGGTTCTTATTTATCTGGCATGGAACCCAGAAGCTGCTTAACTTTCCTGTTGAATTCCCCTACCCCCTCAACCCACTAATGTACTCCGCCGGCACCATTGAAATGGTTGGTGGTGTGCTGGTAATGATTGGCCTGTTTACTCGCCCGGCAGCCTTTATTTGCAGTGGCACCATGGCCGCGGCTTACTGGATGGCTCATGGCATGAACAGCGTTTTTCCGATTATTAACAAGGGCGAATTGGCGGCGCTGTACTGCTTTGCCTTTTTGTTTATCGCTGTGCGCGGCGCAGGGATTTGGAGTGTGGATAAGCGACAAGCCTAAAGGCTTGTCGTCCTGAGCGTAGTCGAAGGATCTGTGAAAGGCTTGTCGTCCTGAGCGGAGTCGAAGAATTTGGTGCCGACTGGCTGAGATCCCTCCACTCCGGTCGGGATGACAGGTTACGAGGATCTAGATCACAGGTTATCCGGGGCTAAATAGCAGGTTGCCTGGGTCTAGATGACAGCCACAGCAAAACATGCTCAAATAACCACCAAATAAAAACAATAAGAAGGCACACATGAAAGTGACTCCTTTCTCCCCCAACTGCGGCGCAGTTGTCAGCGACCTGCAACTCGCCACCATGAACGACGCCCAGCTAGAACAGCTACGCGCAGCCTTCACTGAACATGGCCTGCTGTTTTTCCGCGACCAAGAACTGCCCCCCGAAGAACATCTGCGCTTTGCCAACCGCTTCGGCAAAATCGTGGTCAATAAATTCTTCAAAACCACCGAAGAATCACCATTGATCGCCGAGGTACGCAAAGAGAAAACCCAGCAGACCAATATCGGCGGCGGCTGGCACACAGATCACTCCTACGATGATATTCCAGCACTAGGTTCCATCTTGGTCGCACGAACACTGCCAGAAACAGGCGGTAATACGCAGTTCGCCAACCTGGCAGCGGCCTATGATGCGCTCCCCGAGAAGCTTAAAAAACGCCTCGAAGGGCTGCGCGCTGTTCACTCCAACACTCACCTCTATGGCGAGAATGGCCTCTACCGATTCACCGATCTTAAAGATCAGCTCGGCGGGATGGACCGTGTCGGCGACGCCACTCACCCAGTAGTTATTATTCATCCCCAGAGCGGTCGCAAGGTGCTCTATGTGAACCCAGGCCACACCATTCAATTTGAAGGCTGGGAGTTTGATGAGAGCCGCGAGCTACTCGACGAACTCTATGCCCATGTGGCGCAACCCGAGTTCACCTGCAGTTTTAATTGGCTGCCGGGCTCGATCACCTTTTGGGATAATCGCTGCACCTGGCATCAGGCTGATAACGACTACCAGGGGCAGATGCGTCTGATGCATCGAATCACACTGCAGGGCAGTAAATTAGAGGCTGCTTAGATCTATAGATCGGCCAACCATTAGCAAAACCTGCGATAATCCGTCCATGCCCAGTATGCGTAAAAAGTCTGACCTCCCCAGCAAGATCTGCACAGTCTGCGAGCGCCCTTTTGTATGGCGTAAAAAGTGGGAGCGCTGTTGGGATGAAGTGCGCTTTTGCTCAGTGAAATGCAAAGCGGCACGTAGTAAATCTGTCCACCCAAATTAAAAAAAACCTAACTGACAAGATTCTTAAATATGACCTCTTCCACCGACAGCAACAGTCCCGTCACTTGGGATGTTCTTATTATTGGCGCCGGCCTTGCCGGACTCAGCGCGGCAAATGATTTACACCAAGCGGGCCTCAAAGTGTTGGTCGTCGATAAGGGCCGCGGCCTCGGAGGTCGTCTGGCAGGACGTCGTATAGGCGACGCCACCTTTGATCACGGTGCGCAGTTTATGACCGCCCGCGATTCACGCTTTAAAGCCAGCGTTGCCGAGTGGATTGAAGCTGGTGTCGCGGAAGAGTGGTACAGCAGTTATCCAGGACATCCCAATGGTCATCCACGATATCGCGGCGTGCCCACTATGACTGCAGTGGCTAAATATCTGGCGACGGATATGAATGTGCTGCGGACCACCAGGGTCGACAGCATCGCCCAAGATAATCAACTCTGGTCAGCGGCTTTAGATAATGGCGACAGCATCAGTGCCAAGGCGCTGTTAATTACCTCACCCGTGCCACAGACCATCGACCTGCTCGCCTCGGGCAATATCTCGGTGCCAGCAGACAAGCAGGCGCGTCTCGATCGCATTGACTATGAAGCCTGTATTGCCGTGATGGCAGTATTGGATGGACCAACGGCGATTCCCGTCCCCGGCGCAACCGCTTTTGACGAGGGCCCAATTGGTTGGATAAGCGACAATCTGCAAAAAGGTGTCTCGAAGATTCCCGCAGTAACCATTCATGGCAGCGGCAGCTTTAGTGCCGAGCATTATGAAAATGATAAAATGCAGACCGGCCAAACATTAATTGATGCAGCGGCGCCCTATCTTGGCAATGCCAAGGTTACTGAGTATCAGGTTCACGGCTGGCGCTACAGCAAACCTTCGGTAGTCGACCCTGAAGCCTGCATGTTGCTCAGTGAATCAACCGATATGCCACCACTGGCACTGGCCGGCGATGCCTTTGCCGGGCCACGCTTTGAAGGTGCAGTTCTCTCCGGTTGGGCAGCGGCCAAGAGCTTGATTGCTGCGCTGGCGTAAAGCCGCCTATACTATGGCCAACAATTCAATGCCATCCAATATAAGTAGCCCGCCCTTATGACCGATCTTCATGCCCGCAGCGGCTCAGCCTGTGAACTCTGTGCTAACAGCGAAAATCTCTCGGCCTATGAACTGCTGCCGAATAGCGACGGAAGCGCCGAGCAGTCATTATTAGCCTGTGACATCTGCCTAGATCAGATCAATAATCCAGAGAAGGTCGACGTCAATCACTGGCGCTGCCTCAACGACAGTATGTGGTCGCAGGTGCCGGCGGTTCAGGTGATGGCCTGGCGCATGCTCACTCGCCTCAGTGCCGAGGGCTGGCCCCAGGAATTGTTGGACATGATGTATCTGGACGATGAGACTCTAGTCTGGGCAAAGTCTGGCGCGGAAGTGGAATCTGATGACGATGCGGTTATTCATAAAGACAGTAACGGTGCTGTACTTAGCGCTGGTGATACAGTGACATTAATAAAGGATCTGGATGTTAAGGGGACAAGCTTTACCGGCAAACGCGGAACAGCAGTGCGCAATATTTCACTGGTGCAGAGCAACCCTGAACATATAGAAGGCCGTGTCAACGGCACACAGATCGTAATCTTAACCAAGTTTGTAAAGAGGGTGAGCTAATGGCAGGACAAACAGAACAAGAACTGCGCATTCAACTGGCAGCATGTTATCGAATTTTTGATTATCTCGGCTGGTCGGAGATGATTTTCAACCATATCACCATGAAAGTGCCCGGCGATCAGGAGCATTTTTTAATCAATCCCTATGGCCTCCATTACAGCGAAGTGACAGCGTCCAATCTGGTCAAAGTCGATATAGAAGGCAATATAGTCGAGCCCACCGACTACGCAGTTAACCCTGCCGGCATTATTATTCACACCGCCATTCATGGCGCCCGCAAAGACGTGCACTGTATTACTCACGTACATACTGATGCAGGCATGGCCGTGGCCTGTTCTGAAGAAGGGCTGCGCACCGATAACTTCTACTCCGCGCTGCTGCAAAATCGCATTGCCTACCATGATTTTGAAGGCATCACGGTGATGGACGATGAGAAGCCCCGCTTGCTGGCCAATATGGGCGACAAGAATATGCTGATTCTGCGCAACCATGGTTTATTAACCTGTGGTCGCACTATTCCGGAAGCCTTTATGAATATGTGGGCACTACAGCGTTCATGTGAAGTTCAGGTGGCATGTGATGCTACCGGTAAGCCGCTGATTCCGGTATCGGATAAGGTGTTGGCGCAGACAGAGAAATTGATGGCCATGCAGAGTATGGGACAGCCGGCTGGTGAGATGGAGTTTAAAGCCATGACGCGGCTGATTGATAAGATTGATTCGTCTTATAAGGATTGAGGCTGGTCGAGTCGGTTAGACACCGCTCACTGTCATCCTAAGCGAAGCCGAAGGATCTCCGGCCGTATGGCACCTACCTCGAATAAGACCTTACAACATCATTAGTCTGCTGCCAGCTGTGGGAGATCCCTCCACTACGGTCGGGATGACAGGAGTGGCGGTCGGAATGACTGCACATACTTTGTCATCCTGAGCGAAGCCGAAGGATCTCCGGCCGTTTGGCACCTGCCTCGAATAAGACCTTACAACATCATTAGTCTGCTGCCAGCTGTGGGAGATCCCTCCACTACGGTCGGGATGACAGGAGTGGCGGTCGGGATGACAGGAGTGGCGGTCGGGATGACAGGAGTGGCGGCCGGGATTACAGGAGTGGCGGCCGGGATTACAGGAGTGGCGGCCGGGGTTACAGGAGCGGCGGTCGGAATGACTGCACATACTTTGTCATCCTGAGCGCAGCCGAAGGATCTCCGGCCGTATGGCACCTGCCTCGAATAAGACCTTACAACATCATTAGTCTGCTGCCAGCTGTGGGAGATCCCTCCACTACGGTCGGGATGACAGAAGTGGGGGTCGGAGCTAGAGGAGTGGCGCTCAGGATGATCAGACATACGCTGCCATTCTGGAACCAAGGCGAGCCTTAAAAAACCCTGCAAGCTGGATGAGATCCTTCGACTGCGCTCAGGATGATCAGACCGGAGGTCTGATCACTTTAACAAATCACGCGAAATAATCAGCTTCATAATCTCATTACTACCCGCATAAATACGCTGTACTCGCGCATCGGCAAAAGCGCGACAAACCGGGTATTCCCACATATAACCCCAGCCGCCAAACAGCTGCAGACATTCGTCCGCCACCTTGCACTGCAGATCAGTGGTCAACAATTTGAGCTTTGAAGCCGTCACCGTATCCAACTTATCTTCAATCAACAGCTCAGTACAGCGATCTAAAAACACCTCAGCACAGCTGACTTCCGCAGATAACTCAGCAAGCTTAAACTGAGTATTCTGGAACGAAGCAACATTGGTCCCAAAGGCTTTACGCTCTTTGACATAGTCAACAGTCGACTGCATGACCGCCTGACACATACCATTGGCACTCACGGCCACCGAGAGTCTCTCCTGAGGCAGATCCTGCATCAGATAGACGAAACCACGACCCTCCTCACCAAGTAGGTTGTCTTTGGGAATTCGAACATCTTGGAAAAACAGCTCCGAGGTGTCCTGGGCTTTTAAACCCAACTTCTCAAGATTTTGACCCTTAGTAAATCCCGGCGTGCCCGCTTCAACCAAAAACAGACTAATACCTTTAGAGCCGGCATTAACATCAGTCTTGGCCACAACAATCACCAAACCGGATTTTTGACCATTGGTAATAAAGGTCTTCGAACCATTCAAGACCCACTCATCACCGTCTAGTACTGCAGTGGTTTTGGTGCCCTGGAGATCTGAACCAGCACTCGGCTCGGTCATGGCGATAGCGGTAATCAATTCACCAGAAACACAGCGTGGCAAAAAGCGCTGCTTCTGCTCTTCACTGCCGTAGCGAACTATATAGGGAACCGCGATATCCGAGTGCAAAGTCCAGCCTAAACCGGTACAGCCAGCGTGACCGATCTCTTCATTAACAATACAGTTATAGCGAAAATCGACGCCAACACCGCCGTACTCTTCAGGCACAGTAGGGCATAAAAAACCCTGCTCGCCGGCCTTCAACCAGATATCGTCGCTGACCATGCCATCTTTTTCCCACTGAGCATGGTGCGGCACTGCCTCAGCCTGAAGAAATTTACGCACTGTGTCGCGGAACATATCGTGGTCGGAATCATATAGGGTACGTGGAATCATAAGCGGAGCTCTCTATTGTTTAGCGAATATCTTCAGCCATTAACGTTTCGCGGCCATTACCGCGCCTAAGTATGATTTATTGTTCGTCGCGAAAGGGTAATTCTGCTGTCAAAAAGTCGGGTTTTGGTGACCGCAGCGTTCCGAGCAAAGCCAACTGATAAACTCGAACGCTAAATTAACTGGTCAACTGCAATAAAGACTAGCATGCCAGCGCCAATCGTCCAGTAAATATTCCCAGTTTTATAAGCGGCAGTTATAGCTGCCGCGGCACCCCAGAGGTAGGGGTTAGATATACCCAAATCGAGCTGTTCACTACGCACAAATAATATCGGCGCAAGAATAGCGGTCAACACAGAGGGCCCGCTGTAACTGAGCAGCAAGCGTAGATTGGGCCCGAGCCGAACTGGCAGTCTGCCCTCAAGAAACAGATAGCGAGTGCCAAAGGTAATGCAGGCGAGCAGCAGGATAGTTAGCAATGTCATGAGCCACCTCCCCATTTTTCGCTAAATTTATTCACTGTATAGCCAACCATCATGGCTAGCAGGGCCGCACAGATAAGCCCTAGCTCAAAATGCCACAGAGTAAAAAACACCGAGGCAGTGGCTGCCGTTAACACAGCCGCCAGAGTCGCCAGGGATTTAATACCGGGAACTACCAGGGCAATAAAGGTAGCGGCAATAGCGAAATCCAAGCCTAAATCAGTTAGATCAGGGAGCGAGGCACCGGCAACAATCCCGATGAAGGTCCACAGATTCCAGGCCAGATAAAAACTGCCACCGGCAGCCAAACCATAATAAAGGCGTAACTTTCCGAGATAAGCACGGCGGTGGCCCGACAGGGCAAACAGCTCATCGGTGAGCAGAAAGCCAAGACTTAGGCGCCAGCGCAGGGGCTTAGGACTGAGGCGTTCGCGCAGAGACAAGCCGTAGAGAAAGTGGCGGGAACTGATAATAAAGGCTGTAAACAACACAGTGAGCAGCGAACTGTTATCGGCGATTAATTCGACAGTGACAATCTGTACTGCACCGCCAAATATAATCCCTGAAAACAGCTGTGCCTCGAGCCAGCTAAAACCCCGCTGCACCGCCAGGGAGCCAAATAATATACCCCAGGGCAGCACCGCCAGACTTAGGGGCAACATATCCATCACCCCTCGCAGGGTGGCAATTTTCAGGGCTCGATTATTAGCTCTCATGATCTCTTTACTAGCTGGCTTGGCGTAAAAACGACGCTATCAGCTTTTCACATTAGCCCAATATACAGGCAGCTGTTACAAAAACTTACGCAGTAACCAATGGGGCATCAAATCGACCACAAACGCCACATAGCGCCAGCGCTTGGTAATAAAGATATGGTTTTTCTTTTTCAATAATCCAGTGACCATCTGGGCAACGCCCTTTTCCACTGGCGCCATCCACGGGGGATTGCCATGCACCATAGGCGTTTTAACAAAGCCCGGCTCAATGGTAGTAATTGTAATCGGCAACCCGCTTCGAATCGCGCGCTGACGCATGCCAGCGAGATAGTTTGAAACAAAGGCTTTAGTGGCGTGATAAGTAACAGTCTTAGCCCCAAAAATATGGGCGGCCATCGAGGAAATACCAGCCAAATGCCCTGCACCGCGCTGAGTGAAGTGTTCCATGGCAACAATGGTCAGAGCCGCAAAACCGCGGACATTCACATCGATCATTTCCCGCTCAGCGGCCCACTCAAGTTTATGTTCAAATAGCCCGACACCGGAACTCAAAACAATAAGCTCCACATCACCCATGCGGGCAATCAATTCTTCTAATTCTGTCTGGGACTGTTCCGCGTTGGTCACATCTGTAGTTTGTACAAAATGGGTGCCCGGCAGTTTCTCCACCAACTCATTAAGCAGCGCTTCGCGGCGACCCATCACACCCAACTGATAACCTTTGTCTGCCAGCTGAATTGCCAACTCCCAACCCAGCCCGGAACTGGCTCCAACGATAATTGCCTGCTTCATAGATTTCCCCTGCCGCTATTTTTTAAGCGGCTATTATTGTTATGTGATCTTACCGCTGAACGCGGAATAGCTATCTAAATAGGGCTTAAGCTAATTAAGAAGGACGCAGTGTAACCAAATACAGTCTGACTGGCGCTCAAAAAATCGGTTTTTTAATGCGTTCAGAATCGTGACACCAGGTAATAAGATATTCGACACGACCATCTGACATAAGACGGCTCTTATTGATTTCAAAGTAGTCGAGATAACTTTTAAGATCGCGCTGGGAGTGGGGATAGACTGGCCGCTGTTCGTCGCTGCGGGGGCACTGAGTCAATGCATCTTTTCTCATCAGGCCGTAACAGGAGTTGGGTAGCTCGCAGCGGGAATTTAGCGTACCCAAGCCGAAGCCACGGGTGTGCTCGCCGACATAGGGCTGTAAGGCTTCGATAAAAGCCTTGATTAAGGTGCCGTCAAGATAGTTAAAGAAATCCCAAAACAGGCAAATATCAATCATGCAGTTATCTGGAATATTAAGCGCTTGGCGAAACAGAGATACTAGTTCTTGGTGACTGATGTCTTCGCTGATTTCAGCGACAAAGTCTTCAGAGTAGAGATCGACAAATAACAACTTGCATTTAAACTGACTAAAAAAATCAACAGTCGCAGCCATCGCCATACCAACGTCGAGAACAACCAGCCGCCGGTCAGCCTGAAGTGAATCGAAAGCGGCGGCAGCAAGATTGCTGTGCAGCGTTGTGCACAGGGCGTAGTCCTGAGAAGTAGCAGATATAGCCGTAACCTGTTCGACCCGCGCCCTAAACACTAATGGTTGCTCGCAACCTAAGAAGCGTTAGATTTTTCAGAGGTTGCAGCCCCTGGAAATAGATCTGACTTGCCATTTGGCACAGCCTTGATACTGGGCTGTTCATCTGGATCCATCTCAATACTACCTTTAAATTTGGCACCATCTTCCAACGTGACTCGCGGCGCATCTATATTGCCAAGCACATTGCCAGTTTTTGAAATAATGACTTTTTCACCACCAGAAATGTCCCCTTCAATCTTGCCTTCAATACGAACGATTTTTGCGCTGATATTAGCTTTAAGCTGGCCGGACTGACCCACTGTAACTTCATGGCCAGTGGCATTAATAGTGCCGGAGACTTTGCCTTCGATAATTAAATTTTCAGCGCTGGTTATATTTCCGTCGATAACAACTGTTGAACCAATCATAGTTTTCCCTCCAATAGATACCGAAGCTCTTTTGGGGTTTTCACTTGAGCTGCGAGATGATTTATTAAGTGCGGAACGACTTGTTTCAGAGTCTTTTTTAAAATTAAACATCGAACTTTCCAATCAATAATTTTACACGGCCACGTACTCTAACAACATAAATCTCATTCAGCTAGTATAAATACCTATTTTTATTTGACAGGCCCCACAGAAACTAGGCTAGAGGCTCACTATTAAACTGCTCAACTTGCTGCTGAATATCGAACCACTGCTCTTCGTTATCAGAAATCGACTTTTTAATTTCTGTCTGTAGGGCAAGCTGCTCTTTTAAAACCTGCCTGTTAGTGTCGAGATATAAGTCAGTGTCGGCAAGGCGGATTTCCACTTCGTTTAGTTGA
>CAWLBR010000023.1:0-21452 GCA_963855085.1 Gammaproteobacteria bacterium | reverse complement strand
GAATGGAGCATTCACGCTCACCCAGATAAATCACATTGCCATGGCCATCGGCCATAACCTGAATTTCAATATGTCGCGGCTGTTGAATATATTTTTCAATAAAGATTCGCGTGTCGCCAAAGCTGGAACGGGCTTCGTTGGTGGCACGTTCAAAACCGTCGCGACACTCATCTTCGTTCATCGCCACGCGCATGCCTTTACCACCGCCACCGGCAGAAGCTTTGAGCATCACTGGGTAACCAATCCCAGCACTGATTTCCACTGCGTGCTCGGCATCGCGAACTACATCGGTATAACCGGGAATGCAGTTCACCCCCGCTTCTTGAGCAATCAGTTTTGAGGTGATTTTATCGCCCATGGACTCAATGGCTTTTTTGCCAGGACCGATAAAGACGATTCCCGCCGCATCCAATGCGTCGTGGAATTTGCTGTTCTCAGAGAGAAAGCCATATCCAGGATGCACGGCGTCTGCGCCAGTATCGAGGCAGGCCTGAACAATTTTGTCGATCACTAGATAGCTTTCAGATGACGCCGCTGGACCTATATTGACAGCCTCATCGGCCATCTGCACATGCAGCGCATCGCGGTCGGCGTCGGAGTACACCGCAACAGTGGCGATGCCCATCTTTTTCGCTGTGGCAAATACACGGCAGGCGATTTCGCCTCGGTTGGCCACTAATATTTTCTTTAACATAATTTTAATCTTCTATTAAAAACAACTTAAATTTTATTTAAAAATCGGCTTAGAGCGGAATATTACCGTGCTTGCGCCAGGGGTTTTCAATATTTTTATTCTTCAACATCGCCAGGGAACGGGCCACGCGCTTGCGCGTACTGTGAGGCATGATCACGTCGTCGATGTAACCGCGCTTGCCGGCGATAAACGGGTTGGCAAATTTCTTGCGGTACTCTTCAGTGCGTGCAGCGATCTTTTCTGGATCGCCAATATCCTTTCGGAAGATAATTTCCACCGCGCCCTTGGGACCCATCACAGCAATTTCAGCGGTGGGCCAAGCCAGGTTGGCATCGCCACGCAGATGCTTAGAAGACATCACATCATAGGCACCGCCATAGGCTTTGCGGGTGATTACTGTGACCTTGGGGACAGTGCATTCGGCATAGGCATAGAGCAGTTTGGCACCATGCTTAATAATGCCGCCGTACTCCTGGCTGGTGCCGGGCATAAATCCGGGCACGTCGACAAAGGTTAAAACAGGAATATTAAACGCGTCGCAGAAGCGAATAAACCGCGCGGCTTTTTTCGAAGCATCTATATCGAGGCAGCCGGCCAGCACCATTGGCTGGTTGGCGACTACGCCTACAGAGGAACCTTCGATACGAATAAATCCGGTAATAATATTTTTTGCGTAACTGACCTGAGTTTCAAAAAACTCGCCCTCATCGGCGACTTTTAAAATCACCTCTTTCATATCGTAGGGCTTATTGGGGTCGTTGGGGATAATCGTATCCAGGGACATTTCAATGCGGTCGGCAGGATCTTCTGTAGGCCACACCGGGGGTTTCTCACGATTGTTGGCTGGCAGATAATTAAAGAAATGACGCAGTTTGGTCAGGGCGTCCACATCATTGGCAAAAGCTAGATCGGCGACACCGGATTTGCTCGAATGGGTCAGTGCACCACCCAGTTCTTCGGCGGTAACCGTTTCATGGGTCACGGTTTTGACTACATCGGGCCCAGTGACAAACATATAAGAGCTGTCTTGAACCATAAAGATAAAGTCGGTAATGGCGGGGGAATACACAGCGCCACCGGCACAGGGGCCCATCACCATACTGATCTGTGGGATAACACCGCTGGCCATGACATTACGCTGGAAGACGTCGGCGTAACCACCGAGAGAGGCAACGCCCTCTTGGATACGTGCGCCACCGGAATCGTTTAGGCCAATAATGGGTGCGCCGACTTTCATCGCTTGATCCATTAGCTTGCAGATTTTTTCCGCGTGAGCTTCGGAGAGAGAACCGCCGAAGACGGTGAAATCTTGGCTGAAGACAAAGACTAGGCGGCCATTAATGGTGCCGTAGCCAATGATGACGCCGTCCCCAGGCACATGCTGCTGGTCCATATCGAAGTCAGTGCAGCGGTGTTCGACAAACATATCCCACTCTTCGAAGCTGCCGTTGTCCAGCAACAGTTCGATGCGCTCGCGGGCAGTAAGTTTGCCTTTCGCGTGCTGGGCGTCGATGCGGTGTTGTCCACCGCCGAGGCGGGCGCGTTCGCGCTTGGCTTCAAGTTCTGCAAGAATTTCGTGCATGGTTTTTTTCCTTTAATATTTATTTTTTCTGACTAACTACCCTGTCATCCTGAGAGAGCCCAGCGAACCGAAGGGTCTTCTGCCAGCTGGCTGAGATCCTTCGACTGCGCTCAGGATGACAGTGGGGTGGTTCGAGCTGCCAGCTGAATAACTCGAAGTAACATAAAACTTGTCATCCTGAGAGAGCCCACGGAACGAAGGATCTCCCTGCAGGCTAGCAGCGTAAGTCGATGAGATCCTTCGACTGCGCTCAGCATGACAGTGGGGTGGTGCGAGGTCACAGGCCCTACTTAATCAACCCCAAAACCTTCTCAGCCGCATCAGGGATATTCGTCCCCGGCCCAAAGATCGCCGCCACACCGGCCGCAGTCAATTCGTCATAATCCTTTGGCGGAATCACACCCCCACAGATCACCAAAATCTCACCCGCACCCTGCGCTTTCAAAGACTCAATCATCTTCGGCACCAGAGTTTTATGACCCGCAGCCTGAGAGGAAATCCCGACTATATGCACATCGTTCTCAATCGCCTGGCGCGCAGCCTCTTCTGGGGTCTGGAACATAGGTCCCACATCCACATCAAAGCCCAGATCAGCAAAGGCCGTGGCAATCACTTTCGCACCGCGGTCATGCCCATCCTGCCCCATCTTCACCACCAGCATGCGCGGACGGCGACCATGGGTTTCAGCAAACTCAGCCACTTTTTTCATAATATTCATAAAGCCTTCATCCCCTTCATAGGCAGAACCATAGACACCACTAATGGATCGGGTTTGAGCGCGGTGACGACCCCACTCTTCTTCCAGTGCATCACTGATCTCACCCACTGTGGCGCGCACTCGCGCCGCATCAACAGCCAACTCAAGCAAGTTACCCTCACCGCTTTTCGCCGCTTCAGTCAGTGCAGCCAATGCCCGCTGGCAGGCTTCACTATCACGCTCGGCTCGCACTTTTTCCAAACGGGCAATCTGCGAGTCACGCACAGCGCTGTTATCAATATCCAACACATCCACATCCGGCTCTTCAGCCAGCTGGTATTTATTCACTCCGACAATCACCTGATCACCGCGATCAACTCGTGCCTGCTGTAACGCCGCAGCTTCTTCAATGCGTAACTTAGGCATCCCCGACTCAACCGCTTTGGTCATGCCACCGAGATCTTCTACTTCGTTGATCAGCACCATGGCCGCTTCAACCAGCTCGTTAGTCAGGCTCTCTATATAGTAGGAACCGGCCAGTGGATCGATCACATTGTTAACGCCGGTCTCTTCCTGAATCACCAGCTGAGTATTGCGAGCAATACGGGCGGCAAATTCGGTTGGCAAACCCAGGGCTTCATCAAAGGCATTGGTATGTAGAGACTGAGTGCCGCCCAATACCGCGGACATAGCCTCAATGGTGGTGCGCATAATATTATTGTAAGGATCTTTGCTGGTGAGACTGACACCAGACGTTTGGCAGTGGGTACGTAGCAATAGCGAACGGGAATCCTTAGGCGCGAACTTCTCTTCAACTAAAGTAGCCCACAAAATACGTGCGGCGCGCAGTTTGGCGATCTCCATAAAGAAGTTCATGCCAATGGCAAAAAAGAATGACAGGCGCGGGGCAAAGGCATCCACATCCAAGCCGCTGGCGATGGCGGTGCGCACATACTCAATGCCATCGGCGATAGTGAACGCCAACTCCTGGACATTGGTCGCCCCGGCTTCCTGCATATGGTAGCCGCTGATGGAAATGGAATTGAATTTGGGCATCTTGGTGGCGGTGTAGCCAATAATATCCGCGACTATGCGCATGGAAGGCTCAGGCGGATAGATATAGGTATTGCGCACCATAAATTCTTTGAGAATATCGTTCTGCAGGGTTCCAGCAAGCTGTTCCGGGGCGACGCCCTGCTCTTCTGCGGCTACTATATAGCTGGCCATAATCGGCAACACCGCGCCATTCATGGTCATGGACACAGATACCTTATCCAGCGGGATGCTATCGAAGAGGATTTTCATATCTTCAACTGAATCAATCGCCACACCGGCCTTACCCACATCACCCTCTACTCGGGGATGGTCAGAGTCATAACCGCGATGGGTCGCCAGATCGAAGGCCACCGATAAACCCTGCTGACCCGCCGCTAGATTGCGACGGTAAAAGGCATTGGATTTTTCAGCTGTGGAGAAACCCGCGTATTGGCGAACCGTCCAGGGACGACCCGCATACATAGTCGCCTTGGGCCCGCGTTTATAGGGAGCAAAACCCGGCAGGTTATCCATATGATCAAGGCCCGCGGTATCTTCGGCGGTATAAAGTGGTTTGACATCAATGCCCTCGGGGGTCTGCCAAACCAGGTCATCGGTTGAACGTCCGCGCAGCTCTTTAGCGGCAAGCTGTTCCCAGTCACTGAGAGTCGGTTTTTTATCGTCGGCCATAATCTTCTCAATTGTCGATTTTTGTGCCAATCACAGACTGGCATCTAATAAGAAGCACTATGCAGGACAGAGCCAATCAATAGAAGGTCTAAATTCAACAGCAAAAAGCACATTTATTGCCATTTTATTAGGGTTAAGTTCCCTTTAAATGGTATAAAAGCGCTATAAACTCACAAATAACGCCGCCTTCTGAGTACTGTTTATGGCCACGATCTGCAACCACCATGTTCTCTCCTGCATGCATGGACTGAGAGAGAACCGCTTTCCTCAGCAGCAGGCCCTTGAGCGCGCTGGCATCAATCCAGCGGTGATGGAAAACACCAGCCAGCGAGTGCATACCGATCAGGTAGCACGGCTGTTTAAAACCGTGCAGGAAACCCTCAATGATGAATTTATGGGCTTTACCCAGAACAACTGCAAGGTGGGACTGTTTGCCACAATGGCGGAGTTGGTCAGCCACTGCAGTACCTTGGGTGAGCTATTAGAAAAGGCAGTGAATTTTTACAATCTGGTGAGCGATGATATTCCCATGCGCCTGAGTCGCTCCCGAGGCAATGCCGTGCTCAGCTTTAAGATGACCAAACCGGAACTGGACCCAGAGCATTTTATGGCGGAGTTTTGGCTGGTGATCTGGCACCGTTTTCCGAGCTGGTATATAGGCCAGCCGATCCGCCTACAAGAAACACACTTTACCTTCAGCGCGCCACAGCATCGCGATGAACTGCAGATTATGTTCCCTGCCGATCTGCAATTTAATAGCAGCGCCAACCGGCTGATTTTTGATGCCCAGTATCTGGATAAACCGCTGCTGAGATCCGCTCAAGAACTGGCGCAGTTTGTGGAGAATGCCCCGGCGGATGTAATGACTATTCCCGGCTCGGATAGCACATTGGAAGTGCAGATCGAACGCATTATTACCCAGCGTCATCCGGATAGACTGATCTTTGTGCCTATCCATGAGATGGCTGCCGAGCTGGGCATCAGTTCCCAGACATTACATCGTCGGCTAAAAGAGAGCGCTACAAGCTATCAGAAGATTAAAGACAATTTGCGCCGAGAAGTGGCGATTCAGAAGTTGGTCAGTGAACGGCTTTCGGTTGAGCGGGTGGCTGAGATTGTTGGGTTTACTGAGTCGCGCTCGTTTACTCGGGCGTTTAAGCATTGGACTGGGTTAACCCCAAGGGAATACTGCAAGCGAGAGGCCTGAGACCTCTCACATGCGTTCGAGATGACAGACTTCCGAGCAGTCACCTGTCACCCTGATCGCAGCCGAAGGGTTTCATAAACAGTGCATCACCGCAGCAGCCACAGTCCCTCACGCCAATTAAAAGCAACAATCCAAAAAGACCTCACAAAAAATTGTATGAATACTCGCCCATTTACCAAAAATACTCGGCAATAGTGAAATCCCTTATCTATATTCATGTTTGGCAAAACCCGATTTTTGTCACAACTCATCTTATAAGGAAATAATTTATGTTTAAAAAAGCATTAATCATCGGTGCAATCTCTTCCATCGCGTCTTTCTCAGTAACTGCTGAAGAAGCTGGTTTGTCCTACACTTACGCTGGCATTGGTTATGAAACCGGCGATATCGCTGACATCGATTTCAGTGGCTTTGGTATTTATGGTAGTAAAGCACTCAATGAGTCATTTTTCCTCACAGGTTCATACCTCTCCATTGAATCAGACGATCAGTTTACCGATGGCCTGGTAACAGATGACATCGAAGCCACTGGCTTTACCTTCGGCGTTGGATTCCACACCCCAATTAATTCAACTGTTGATTTTGTCAGCACACTTTCCTACTCGGATGTTGAAGTTGAATTCGCAGACGAATCAGAAGATGGCAACGGTTATATTCTTGCCACTGGTGTTAGAGCATTGCCAACAGATGTCTTGGAATTGTCTGCTTTTATTGATTACGCCGACATCGAAGATGGCAGTGAAACGGGTTACTCACTGGGCGCAAGATACTTCACTACTCCAGATATTTCTTTGGGCCTAGGCTATGGCTCTTCAGATGATTTCGACGCCATCACTTTTGATGTTCGCTTTGATCTTTAATAGCTAAGTAAAATATAAGCAGTATAGGTAGCCAAGGTGCATATCTCTTGGCTACCTCCCCTCTAATAACCCCAGCAACAAACCCATGACCTTCCCCGCCAAACCAAGTACCCTAGGCCCCTTACTATCTGCCTAATACAAGAACCCCATGCCCAACGAAAAAATCCGCCTCACCCAATACAGCCATGGCGCCGGCTGCGGCTGCAAAATCGCCCCTAGCGTTCTCGAGAGCATCCTCAAAACCGACTTTGTCGCGCCTGAAGATCCGCGCCTGCTGGTGGGCAACAACACCAAAGACGATGCCGCGGTCTATGACCTTGGGGACGGTACCGGCGCCATCAGCACCACTGATTTCTTTATGCCGATTGTCGATGACCCCTTTGAATTTGGTCGTGTCGCGGCGACCAATGCGATCAGTGATATCTATGCTATGGGTGGCACGCCGATGATGGCCATTGCAATCCTCGGTTGGCCGATCAATGTGCTTTCAGCAGAAGTAGCGCAAAAAGTTATTGATGGCGGCCGTCATGCCTGTGGCGAAGCCGGTATCCATCTGGCGGGTGGTCATTCGATTGATTCCCCAGAGCCAATCTTTGGTCTCGCGGTAACAGGTCGTGTGGACCTAGCTCAACTTAAACAAAACAGCACAGCCCGAGCAGGGGATATTTTGTTCCTCACCAAACCCATAGGTGTGGGCATTCTTACCACCGCTGAAAAGCAGTCTAAGTTGCAGCCAGAACATGCGCGCTTAGCAGTGGAAAGCATGATGAAGCTAAACACCATTGGCGCCGAGCTGGCGAAAATTGATGGTGTCAGCGCCATGACCGATGTCACCGGTTTTGGTTTATTGGGCCACTTGCTAGAAGTCTGTCAGGGCAGTGAACTCTCAGCCACTATAGATCTCAAGGCTGTTCCACTACTGGACGACGCAGTAATTGATTACCTTGAACAGGGCTGCGTCCCCGGCGGCAGTACCCGTAACTGGCAGAGCATAAGCCAGCATATCAGCGGCACCGACGAGCGGAGCCAAACCTTACTCTGTGACCCCCAGACCAGTGGCGGTTTATTAGTGGCGGTTGCACCAGACAGCGCCGATGCAGTGAGTGACCTATTAAAAAGCGCAGGCTGTTATCACCTGCCGATTGGAACACTAGCCGAGATCACCGATGCCTCCACTGGTTCAGCCACCATTAAGGTGCTCTCGTGACAAGCTCACCCCTGACTGCCCTGCCTCTAGTGGATGACTATCGCCAACTGCTACTCGACGGCACACCAATGATCGATGTGCGCGCCCCCATAGAATTTGCCACTGGCTCTCTACCAAACGCGGTCAACCTGCCGCTGATGAGCGACGACGAACGTCACCAAGTGGGCATCTGCTACAAAGAACTGGGCCAACAAGCCGCCATAGAACTGGGCCACCAATTGGTTCAGGGCGACGTCAAAGCTCAGCGCATCGAAGCTTGGCAGAGCTTTATGGCCGATAATCCCAATGCCGTTTTATATTGCGCCCGAGGCGGACTGCGCTCACAACTGAGTCAGGAATGGCTGGCAGAGGCAGGTATCCAATGCCCCAAAGTCACAGGCGGCTATAAATCCCTGCGTGGTTTTCTGTTTAATTATCTCAATGACTACTGCCAACAAGACCATCCATTAAATAAAGACCGCAACCCAGAAAAATTTATCATCCTCTCTGGTATGACTGGGACAGGCAAAACCGACATCATGCTGCAGCTAGAAACAGGCATTGATCTAGAAGGCGCAGCCAATCATAAAGGCTCCAGCTTTGGCCGCCCGCTCAATGGCCAGCCAGCCCAGATCGATGTTGAAAACAGAATCGCCCTAGACCTACTTAAAATCGAAAAAAACCACTCAGGTAAAACCGTCATCTTAGAAGACGAAAGCCGTAATATTGGCGCCCGTCACCTGCCCCCCTGTCTTGCAGATCTGATGGCACAGAGCCCCATAGTGGTGATTGAACTGCCACTGGAAGAACGCATCGACAGGCTCTGGCAGGAGTATGTGATCGAGCGCTATCACAATACCCTCGCCTATCATGGCGACCGCGGTGAAGAGGAATTTGCGCAGTATTTGGTGGACAGTTTATTGCGGGTGAAGAAACGCCTTGGGGGGAAGCGCACTCAGGAAATCTTGGCCCTGATGGAATCGGCGATTGCGATTCAGCATTCGGATGACTTTGCCAGCCATAGGCAATGGCTGAATGCGCTGACGGTGGATTATTATGATCCTATGTATAGTTATCAGTTGGGTAAGAAACAGGAAAGGGTGTTGTTTCGGGGGGATCGGGCTGAGGTTATTGGGTGGCTTGGGCGGAGGTAGGCTGTTGGGGTTTAACGCATACTTTTTTCAGCATGAGCACATAATGACCCTGCACCCTGAGCGCTGCCGAAGGGTCTCAATGATGGCCGCGCTGACATATTGAACACTAGCACTAGCATTACCAGTAAAATCCCTAACCTAGTCCCTCCAGTCTAGTCCCATGCAACACTCCTACTCTGGCCCCTCCAAAGTCAAACTTGATATAGCTAACCCAATACTCTAAGACTTAGCGGGTATACCGACGGCCCCGTACTCACCAAAGTAAGAATTGAACTTAAAAAGCTATACCTCTGCCAATACAAATAGAGGTCATATGAACGCCATTAAGCTGTCGATAAAAAAGCTTGCGGAGAGAGTGATCATTGCGACAACTAGATATTTCACTATATTTTATCGCTCATCCCAATTGATAATTCTAAACCAGGGATAAGAGATGACGAAGGCCAGAGATAATCACTATGTTCCGCAGTGGCATCAAAAAGGTTTTACCGATGAGCGAGAGAACCAGCTTCGACATCTCAAGCAAAAGACCATTCAGATTCCATCTGGCCAAAAAGTCATCACCTCCAAAAAGTGGTACACGCCAACTCAATGCTTTTATGAGACCGACCTCTACACAACATTCTTTGGCTCAGAGATCAATGATGAGATAGAACAGAGGTTATTCGGTTTCATTGATAGCAATGGTTCCGAAGCTGTTAGAGCATTTCTGACAGATGAAAAACCCAAATGGCAAAAACATTTTGAAGACTTTTTCATCTATCTAGATGCTCAAAAACTACGGACGCCAAAGGGAATTGATTGGATTAGGTCCAAGTACCCAAAGCTTAAACAAAATGAGCTAATGATTGAGATGCAGGCTCTGCGCACTATTCACTGCACTTTATGGGCTGAAGGTGTTCGTGAGTTAGTTTCCGCTGAAGATTCAGCCGTTAAGTTTATCGTCTCAGATCACCCAGTAACAGTCTACAACTATGCCTGCCCACCTAATAACGAGTGGTGTCGACATCCAAATGATCCTGACATTGCCTTTAAAGGTTCGCAAACAATATTCCCATTGAATAAAAACCGGTGTCTTATCTTAACAAATCTCGAATATGCTAAGGATTCAAGCGGCACCGATCCTTTAGCGTTGCGGACAAATCCGACTAAAATTAGGCAAAGTTTTGTAAACTCCATAGCGTTCATTAACAATCGAAAACTAACTGCTGATGAAGTTACCAAGATAAATCACATAATTAAAATCCGGGCCCACGAGTCTATTGCTGCCGGCCAGGAGGAATGGCTATACCCTGAAAATAATATTGATTGTAACTGGGCAGATTTAAGACACGTATTGTTGCCTCCATCGAATAAACTTTGGCATTATGGTGGTGATATGTATGCCAGATTTGAAGATGGTAGCACTCATTATCAAGATGCATTTGGTCGTATAACCCCCCCAAACGAGCATCTAAAAAAAATTAATGAGAGTGTAATTGGGCGTAATGATCCTTGCGGGTGCGGTAGCAATAAAAAATATAAAAAATGCTGCTTAGATATCCCAAAAAATCTCCGGACAACTTGGTCTGTGCTCAGCATAAGAGAACGGAATTTAATCTTCTGTAGGGCTATTGCTAGCATTCTTGGAATTAGTAATGGTAAGAGCTGGAATGATGTAAAACGTGATATATCTGATGAAAATATTACTGAAATCTACCGGTTCTACTCATCGCTATGGCCACGCGATACCAATATTTATTCAATGCTTCCAAAGTCTGACGGGAGATATAGGGCACTTTATACTGGAGTTCTAGACGTTAGAACTATTGGCAATTATGCTCTAGGAATGGCACCTCTCTTTGATGAGTTCCTGGTTGAAAGTCCGATCACGAATCCCAATACGATGAAGCCTGAATTTAGCCCCACTGAATCGCCAAGTAGCTATAAATATCAGGCTCTAAAAGATTTTGCGTTTATGTTTGCTCTGGAGCCAATGATTTACGCTGGTCTCGTTAATTTAATCCCTAGCCCTACCGAGTTCGATCAACACCTACTTCAGGGAGTAATGTCTTTGGCCAGTGAACGTCCAACTGAGGCCATAAGTGATAAAGACCATAAATTACACTTTGAACTGGGGATTCAGGATCTTTTTAACTGTACTCATTCGATGGACTATGATGTAAAGAAACGGATGCTGATTAATGACTTTGGCCTGTCTCAGAAAAAAGCAACGCAGGCGATTCAAGCGTTTGAGGCTAAGGCTGAAGATGAGCTATTGACTTTTCTCCAGCCAGATATAGGAAGCCAACTAATGCCATTTAAAATGGCACCAAATTATGAAATGGCACTATTCATTGCTCAAGCAACCGGCTCAATAATTGTTACCGATAGCGAGTCCAGATGGATGCAGCTAAAGAACGGCTGGGAGCGTACGCAAACTGCAGCCAGTTACCCATGGGATAATGTGTACACTCAACTGCAAGTAATACCTCTTGATTACGAATCAATCGATAAATTCAGGAACTCCTATGACGCGACCTTTATACGACTTAGGCAATTACTGAAATCAATTGATGAATTGGTTCGAGCTAATGAGCAAGATATAACTAAAGTCGAGCAACTAAAGCAGCAGGTCATTAGCTTTAATGGACAGCTTACTTCTAGTGATAATAAGACTTCTGGAATTAAAGTGTTGGCACCTGAATTTGGAATTATCGATAGTACCGTGCAACGTTTATTAGTCAGGTCTGGATGCCCAACATATGATCGCCATGTTCGGGCGGTCTACCTTGTCGGGAGCCAGCTATAGAATTACGAGTAAACCCCCGAAAGTAAAGGAACGTTTAATTGTAAAAAATCTATTTACATGAAATTGACAAATAATCGCACGGCTTAAAAATTAAGTTAAATATATCCAGCCTTATGATCGGCATGGCACTTAGAATATATTGCAACCGATAAAGATTAAAATTCTATGAATGAAACAATACAGGATCCACTAAAGCCAATGGGTCAGATATATGAGCCGGATGAACGGCAAGCCTCATTTTCTGGAACAATCGAAGATCGGCATAACGAATTACAAAAAGTCACCCTGAGCGACACTGTCCCGCTGGGTGTGAGGCAGCTTTTTGAAACAGCCAAAAACCTATCTCTTTATTCATGGTTTGTGTATCGTTTTCATCAAGTCTCTGAGTTGATGGCCTTTACTGCTTTGGAAATGGCTTTAAGAGAAAGGTACTTGGCTGAAAACCCGATAGATCCGGAGAAAAACCAAAGATCTCCTGCATTATATAAGCTTATGCAGCATGCAAAGCTCCACGGTTGGATCACTCAGGAAGGGTTCTCTGACTCATATGAGTTTGCAAGATATCAGGCTAAAAACAATAAGAAATTGAACAAAATGAAGGCCCATGATTTCGAAAAGGAGCCATCCATGTCGATTGATGAACCAACTCCTACTGAAATCTCAGAGGCTCTTGCAAATAGTGATAGAGTTGGTGGGATTGCAAACAACATCCACAAAATACGTAACAATCTGGCTCATGGGTCGAACTTACTCCACCCCAATAGTGTTACTACGCTGCATAGCAATGCAGAGATGATTAACCAGATTTATTCTAAGTGAACATAATTAGGTCAGGCTCCAGGAATTAGGGTCAGACTCGAATGCCGGAGACTCAAACCCCACAAATAAAGATAGCTTGCCATCAATGCAGGCCACCCGCCGGTTTACTTTAAGGCCAGCAATAATCTCCAAACCCCGCTCCAAACAACTCTCCATCACCCAATCTCAGCCAAAGTTGCCGCAATAGGAAACAACACATCCCTCCCCAACTGCGCACTGCGCCGAGCCGACCAGCCTGTATCCACACTAGGCAGATCAGCATTATCCTTAAAGGGCATCTCAATAGTAAATGACAGGGTTTTAAATTGCTCTCCCATCCAATTAGCCGCAATAGTCATATTAGCTGTGCCCTTTTCAGACTTGGCATAACCCACCGTATCCTGAAAATCGGGAGAGGCTTGCATGTAGGCGTTTTTGAAAATGCGTTCAAGGTTGGCATGATAATCGTTGTAGCCAGGATTACCCTCGCAGCCAGCGACAAAGTTATAGGGCAGCGCTTCATCACCATGAACATCAAGAAATAGATCCCCGCCCTCCTGCAACATTTTCTCTCGCACTAAAAACACTTCAGGGCTAGTTTCCATGGAGGGGGTTTGCCACTCACGATTCAGGTTGGCGCCAGCGGCATTGGTGCGAAGGTTACCCCTGATCGAGCCATCGGGATTCATGTTGGGTACGACATAAAAGGTGGTGGTTTGCAGTAGCTTCTGAGATTGCGGATTATCGCTATCAAGAAGCGCCTTCAAAAAACCTTCAACAAACCATTCGGCCATGGTTTCACCCGGATGCTGCCGGGCAATAACCCAGACTTTGTGCTGAGGCTGTTGGCTAGTGCCAATCTGTAACAGGCTCATGGCGTTGCCGTCTAGGGTTTGACCTAGAGTGGTGGCGACTACGCGGGGGTCGGTCTGGGCCCACCCCAACAAGTCTAAATGTTGCTCATGGCTGTAAGGGGTGAAGTAGGAAAAATACACTGCGTTGTTCTGCAGTGTTATTTCAAAACTGAGGGTTCCGTTCTGATAGTGGGTGTCGGTGCGGAACCAGTCTTTGCGGTTCCATGAGGTGCAGACTCTGTAGTCCTGCCATCCACCCAGAAAAGCCGCCTGACCGGCGTTAAGGATATTAATCCGGCAGCGCTGGCCTGCTTGGCCTTCGAGGCGAAAGTAAAACCACTGAAAAAAATCAGAGGCGTTGTCTGGTTTGATGTTTAACTGGATATTTAATGGGTCGCTGACATCAATGATGTCTATATTGCCGCCATCAAAATTATTTGAAATAGTAATAGAACTCATAGGTAACACCCTTCTCCTGTTTGTTTGGGGCAACTCCCCCTGCACGTCAATCCTTTGTCGATCTAGCTCCAGCTGTCGAGGCAGAGCTAGCCAAATAAACTACTTACTCAGCGCCAAACCTTGGCAAGGTTAACTTAAACCGAATCGCCGCTGCCCTTAGCCCGAAAGCCATTAAAAATGCCAGGCTTGCAGTAATACTGTCGCTAACACCCAGCTGATGCAGGGCCACATATCCAGCCGCCCCCACCAAGGCACAGCTGATATAAATCTCCGGCCGCATTAGGGTCAATACCTCAGCACAGAGCACATCCCGCATCAGCCCACCAAAGGTCGCTGTCATCACACCCATCACCACTGCAATCATTGGTGGCACTTCATGGGCCATCGCAGCCTGTGCTCCCATAACGGCAAATACTGCTAGGCCGATGGCATCGGTCCATAGGATCCAGGCATCCCGTTTGCGGTATAGGTCGACGGTAAAGTAAGTCAAAGCTGAGGCGCCAATACAGATATAAACCGCCATTGGATTGTGTACCCAGCTTACTGGGGAGATGCCGAGCAACAGATCGCGCAAGGTGCCGCCACCGACTCCGGTAACTGTACCAACGAGAATAAACCCGAGAATATCCATGCGCTTTTCAGCGGCAAATAATGCCCCGGATACGGCAAAGACTATGGTGCCGATTATGGAGAATACGAAGAGTAGTTGATCGAGGGAGGTCATTTGGGTCAGGCTCCAATTTCTTTGTTAGTGCTCTGAGCTATCCAATTAAGCTATTCATATAAGCTATCTATATAAATAGCAGAATAAAAAGCCGGATAAATATCCGGCTATTTTGGTCACTACACAGTTAGCGCGGTTGCATGCGCACGCCACCATCAAGACGAATGGTTTCGCCATTGAGGTAGCTATTCTCAACCATATGCACCACCAACTGACCAAACTCGGCGGGTTCACCTAGACGTTTGGGAAAGGGAATGTTGGAGATAATGCCATCTTGAACGGGCTGGGGCATGCTCATCATTAGTGGGGTTGCCATGACGCCGGGAGCGATAGTGTTGACGCGGATACCCTGACTGGCTAGATCGCGAGCCATAGGCAGGGTCATGCCAACTATGCCGCCTTTGGTGGCTGAGTAGGCTACCTGTCCCATCTGGCCGTCAAAGGCGGCGATGGAGGCGGTGTTGATGATGATGCCTTTTTCGGTTTTTTCATCTGGTTCGTTGCGGGCCATGGCAGCTGCGGCGCAACGTGAAATATTGAAAGTGCCGATCAGGTTTACTTCGATGACTTTGCGGTAGTGATCTAGGTTGTGGGGGTCGCCATCGCGATTTATAGTTTTTTCGGCTATACCGATACCAGCGCAGTTGACGCAGATGTCGACGCGGCCTAGGTCCGCAAGAATGGTTTTGAAGGCCGCTTCTACATCTGGGCCACTGGAGACATCTAACTGAATAAAGCGTGCACGACTCTCACCCAGTTCTGCGACTGCGGTGTTGCCAGCGTCGGCGTTCATGTCGATGATCACGACTTTGGCGCCGCCGTCGACTAGTGCCTGTGCCGCTGCGCGACCTAAACCGGATCCTGCGCCTGTAACTACTGCAACTTTATTTGTTAGATTCATGATTAACCCTTGGAGTATTGGCCTGATGTTCAGGTCAGTTTAGGACAATTGCTGGATCTTTACTGAGTATTTATTTAGCCACTTGCTGAACGAGCACAAAGGGCGGTATAACCAGTGCCCAGAGTTGTTGGTTGCTTTCATACCAATCGGTTGCCTGTTGGTCGCTGATCTCAAATAGGCTGCTGTCGGCTAGCCACTGCTGGATCTGCGTGGCGTTGTCGCGGTTGAATTCTATGGCGACTTTAATCAGGTCGGCTTTAGCTGCTACACCCAAGACATTGCCAGCGGCATAGTGGGTTTGCAGGTCGTGCCAGGCAATTTTTGCGGTTTCGCTATTCAGGCGGGCAATTAATTCTTGTTCTTCGGACTGCTGCTCTGAAGTGTGCTGTTCTGAGGGCTGCTGATCGGTCATGACTCAACCCATCCAGTTGCAGAAGTTGCGCAGCAGTTGCAGGCCAGCGTCGGCACTTTTTTCGGGGTGGAATTGCACGGCGAATAGATTCTTATGGCTTAGGGCTGCGGCAAAATTTGTTCCGTAGTCGCAGCGCCCGGCAATATAGTTTGGGTCAGCTGGTGCTACATAGTAGCTGTGGACAAAATAGAAACGGCTGTTCTGTTCAATGCCCTGCCATAAAGGGTGGTCAATGCTCTGTTCGACATTGTTCCAGCCCATGTGAGGTACTTTGAGTCTGCCGCCCTGGTCGTCGACTAGATTGTCGACTAGATTGTCGCCAAAGAATTTCACTTCCCCTGGCAATAGACCGAGGCAGTCTACGCCGCCGTTTTCTTCACTGCGCTGCATCAGGGCTTGCATGCCGACGCAGATGGCTAAAACCGGTTTAGTTTTCATCGCTTGGTTAACCACGTCGCCGACATTGAGTCGGTTGATCTCGCCCATGCAGTCGCGGATGGCGCCTACGCCGGGAAAGACTACGCGGTCGGCATCTTCGACCACATTGGGGTCGGCGGTAATCGAGACTTTGGCACCTGGGCAGACGTGCTCAAGGGCTTTGGCGACGGAATGGAGGTTGCCCATTCCGTAGTCGATGACGGCTATATGGCTGCGAAAATCACTCATAGGGTTTCTTCGTGTAGGACAAACAAATCAAAGGATATGGCAGAACAGGTACTCTTATTACAGAGTACCCTTATTAAAGTGTACCCTTATTAAAGAGTACCCTTTGTCGATGGCATAACACCGGCCATGCGCGGATCAGCAGAGGCGGCGACTCTAAGGGCGCGACCAAAGGCTTTAAAGATGGTCTCGACCTGGTGGTGGGCATTGGCGCCGCGCAGGTTGTCGATGTGCATTGAAACCAGTGCGTGATTAACAAAGCCCTGGAAGAATTCACGGGTCAGGTCGACATCAAAGGTGCCCACGTGACTGCGAACAAAATCGGCTTTCATGATCAGGCCTGGACGTCCGGAGAAGTCCATAACAACGCGAGACATGGCTTCGTCCAGTGGCACATAGGCGTGGCCATAACGGGTCAGGCCTTTCTTGTCGCCAATGGCTTCAGCAACGGCCATACCCAAGGTGATGCCAATATCTTCGACTGTGTGGTGATCGTCTATGTGGGTGTCACCCACCGCTTGAATATCCAGATCCACTAAACCGTGGCGCGCGATCTGATCGAGCATGTGATTTAGGAATGGCACTGGTGTATTGAAATTTGCGATACCGGTTCCATCCAGATTCACGGTTACGGTGATCTGTGATTCAAGTGTATTGCGTGTCACTGTCGCGATGCGATCAGCCATGATGTTCTCCAGCAGCGGTGTATTTTTCAGCGAGCTAATTTCAAGCAGCTATTTTAGGGCTGCATTATAACCGTAATTTACAGGTTTTTTCGAAACAATTAGCTGATGCAATTCTGCCCATGGGTTTGGTCTTAAAAATCATAAATGGTTGGTTGCGATCACCCTGCGCATGGCTTTGGGCTTGGGCTCTGCGGTGGTATCGGCGTAGAGTCATTTTAACGGCTGCCGCGAACGCCAAAAATCAGTTGGCGCAGACCCATGCCGGAGAGAATCAATTTAAGAGGGATGCCTACAACAGACTGGAGGCACCCCCAGCCTACCAACAGGAGAGCTGATTGGTGTTGCTCGAAGGTC
This sequence comes from Gammaproteobacteria bacterium, assembly GCA_963855085.1. Classification (GTDB taxonomy): domain Bacteria; phylum Pseudomonadota; class Gammaproteobacteria; order Pseudomonadales; family Porticoccaceae; genus HTCC2207. The sequence continues at coordinate 3,705 of CAWLBR010000023.1, read as the reverse complement.
AACATCTGACCAACCAACGTATCCGCGATGCCACATCCTTTTTGCACGATATTGCCCCTGAGCCGAGACGCAATCTGACCATTGGGTTAAGATACCGGCTTTAATCGCGTCAGTTAATACTAGAGGTTATTGTGGGAAAGATTATCAAACCGTTTCTAACACTGGCGATCTCGCTGCTGACGCTTATTGCTATAGCTGTGGGTTATTTACTGATAGCGGTGGATCCCAATGACTTTAAGCCAGAGATAAAATCTGCCGCAGCCAGCCAGGGTCTTGAACTGACGCTGGATGGCAATTTAAGCTGGCAGTTTTTACCTCAAATCGGCGTCATGGCCAAGCAGGTTGAGTTCGCTCAGGGCACTGTTGCCTCGGGCAAGATTGACGAGTTGTCACTGTCGGTGAGCTGGAGCGAACTGTTTAATATTGACCTGTCAGGCAAGCAGCTGCCGGTGGGTTCAATTGAAATCATCGACGGGACTATCTTGCTTGCCGAGCTGGTCCCGAATACTTTCCCAGTTCAGCTCAGGCGCTTGAATGCCAGAGTTAATAATTTCTCTCTGACTGGCCAGCGTTTTTCAGTAGAGGCATCAGCGCAGGTCTTCTCCGGGCTTGCCCTGGATCTAGGAGCGGTTCTCGCATTACAGCTGGATACCAATACCGGTGTTATTAAAGAAGTTACTGTCAGCGATTTGGAAGCCTCGATTGATGGCATGGAGCTCAGCGGGCAATTTAATGCCGCCAATAATTTTGCCACTGCTCAGGGCAGTCTGCGCAGCAATCGCTTTGATCTGCAACAGCTGGTCAAAACTATCGGTATGAGTTTTCCTCTGGTGAAATTGCCTGAGATGGCATCCAAGGATGCACTCACCGCGGTTAGCTGGAACAGTAGTTTCAACACCAATATGAATGGCCTCTCAACCTTTAACACGCAGCTCGAACTAGACAATCAAGTTCTCACCATCGCCAGTAAAGTTAATCACAGCATGCACAATCTCTATATGCGTGTCTCCGGTGAGCAGTTTGATATAAGTCACTATATGGCGGCCGACAGCAATAGCAGCGAGCAAAACGGTGCCCTGTTCGCCCCTCTAGCTGTGCCCTTTGCTCTGTGGCTGGGACGCAGTCAGATGGAGCTCTCTCTGGGCAAGCTAAAACTTCCTGACTTCGATGCTGACAATATCTACATCAATCTATTTGGCAATCAGAAGGTTCTGCGCCTGAGCTCGTTCAACAGCGATATCTTTGGCGGTCAGGTGAATGCCACTGGACGTCTGGATATGCGTTCAATCACGCCGAGTTTTAATTTGCAGACCTCCCTGACCAATATTGACCTGCAAGTAGCGCTTCCGGCTATGGCTGACAGCGACGATATCACTGGACTGCTCAGCCTTGAAGCGACAATTCAGAGTGCTGGCAATAATAGCGACGAAATTATTCAACAACTCCGTGGCGGCGGTGAGATCACCATCGTAAATCCAGCCTATGCTGCGATTAACGCGGAAGAGATGTTTTGTAATGCGGCGGCACTTTTTGGCGGTGGCGACAGCAAAAATAGCTGGCCCAAAGGTACTCAATTCGAAACCCTCACTGGCAACTATCAGCTCAGTGACGGCAAGTTACGGTTTAGCGATATGAAGACCTCGACGGGTAATCTTGCCATCGACGCACGAGGCCGCGTAAAACTGGCTGAGCAGCGCTTTAACGTTATTGCGAGCACTAGAGTTAATGGCAGTACTACTAGCGCCTCTGGCTGCTCGGTAAACAAGCGCCTGCAAAACCGCAGCCTGCCCTTTGTTTGTAAAGGAAGCTTTGAACAAGGCGGCAAAACTAGCTGTAAGCCAGATGAGAAGCTGATTAGAGAGCTGCTTCAAGGCAGTGTCTATGAGCAGATCGGCGAACAGTTATTCAAGACTCCAGTGACTACTGATGGTGATAAAGAGCAGCAGAGCGATCCCTTTAAAAGCTTGTTAAAAGGCATTTTCGAAAAGAACCTTAAATAGAGTGCCATCAAAAACGAGCAGCCAAGCTATGCGTCCAGCCCAATTTCAAAAATCCGTACTCGACTGGTTTGACCAATATGGTCGCACCAATCTGCCCTGGCAGCAGGACATTGGCGCCTACCCCGTTTGGGTCTCAGAGATTATGTTGCAGCAGACTCAGGTGGCCACGGTTATCCCCTATTTCGAGCGCTTTATGCAGAGCTTTCCCACTGTGTATGAATTGGCCGCGGCCCCATTGGATGATGTATTACATCACTGGACTGGTTTGGGCTATTACGCTCGAGCACGCAATCTTCATAAAACTGCCCAGCATGTTGTTACAGAACTCAAGGGGCAGTTTCCGGACAATGTTACCCAGCTAATTGAGTTGCCGGGCATTGGTCGTTCAACGGCTGGGGCTATAAGTTCAATTGCGTTCAAGAACCCAGCCAGCATTCTCGACGGTAACGTCAAAAGAGTTTTGGCACGCTTTAGTGCCACTGAGGGCTGGCCAGGCAAGCGTGAGGTAGTTGAGAAACTCTGGTTGATCGCTGAGACCTATACGCCGCTGGAACGCATTGCTGACTACACTCAAGCGATGATGGATCTTGGGGCCACGCTGTGCACCCGCTCATCACCAAGTTGCAGTGAGTGCCCGCTAATGTCTAGTTGCATAGCTTATAAGCAGGGCAACCCCAAAGATTATCCTGGCAAAAAAGCGAAGAAGAAACTGCCTGTTAAGACGGCGTATTTTTTGATGCTCCGCAATGAGCAGGGTGAACTGCTGCTGGAACAAAACCCACCGGTGGGGCTCTGGGGAGGGCTGTGGATTTTTCCTCAGTGTGAAACAGAGGTTGAACTTGCTGAGCTGTATGTAAGATTGGGGGTTGCACCAACAACAGAGGATATACAGGAAGTGAAGCGGCACACCTTTAGTCATTTCCATCTTGACTATCAGCCGGTTCAGGCAACGGTCACGAGCACGGGGGCATCTGCCCATCAGATTGCTGAGTCACCCAATCAGGTCTGGTATAACCCACAGAAACCACTATCATTGGGGATGCCCGCACCGATCAAAGCGTTGTTCGCTAATATCGCCTAGAATCAACACAAGACATACATTCAAAGACAGACATTTCACTAAGAGGTTAGTTATGGCCCGCACCGTATTGTGCCGCAAGCTCAAGCAAGAACTCCCCGGTCTGGAATTACCACCCTTCCCAGGCAAAGCTGGAGAAGATATTTTTTACAATGTATCCAAGCAGGCTTGGGCTGAGTGGATGACGCACCAGACCACATTAATCAACGAAAAGCATCTCAGCATGATGGATCTGACTGCCCGAACCTATCTCGCTGAACAGCGCACAAAGTACTTTGCTGGAGAAGAATTCGATAAGGCTGACGGATACGTACCGCCGACCGAATAATCCCTTGACGAAGCGCAGTTCAGACGCTTTAATACGCGCCTCTTGAGACATGAGCAACTTTACTCGAGACGCCCGGTTAGCTCAGTTGGTAGAGCAGAGGATTGAAAATCCTCGTGTCCTTGGTTCGATTCCGAGACCGGGCACCATAATTCAAAGAAGCCTCAGTTAACGCTGGGGCTTTTTTGGTTCTATAAGGAAGTCATCGAACGGTTAGATGGACTCGCGCAAAAGCGCTCGGGGTTGCACCCCGCCTTCGCGATGCGAATGCGCCCAAAATGCGGCGCATTTAGTCCGAGACC
>CAWLBR010000022.1:0-22722 GCA_963855085.1 Gammaproteobacteria bacterium | reverse complement strand
TTATGGGCCAATGCTGGTGGCTGCTAGAGCTGACGGGAGGCCCGGATAGTCTGAGAATATCCGGGTCTGGCGCTAATCATGATTTGCTCGGTAGAAAATATATTACTTGTGACAGACAAGATCTATGTTGATACCAAAATGGTCAAGGAGCGTCTTGAACTCGATTTTCATAAGAATAATCTGAATTCCTGTTTAGAAAGTTCGAGTCTATTTCTGATTATTAACTGGTCAGCTTGTCTTATTACTTCATTCTCATCTTTCGTAGTAACTGTCCGGCTAAACAGTGACTATCTGTACAAAGATAATCTCACTTTAGGCGTATACATGTAGCATCTTTGCTATGACTTATTTGTTTATATATACAGCAGTGATTTTACAGACCCCAGAAAGTTTAGGAAGAGCATCGTCAACCTCCACCTTCATTGTTTTATCTGCCATAAATGCCGCAAGCATAGTGGATATAATATGTGTATCTTCGATAGAGATATCCGCAGAATCCCCTCTGCAGCTAGATGTTCCCCATGCAGATGATTCGTCGAAATATATTCTGGTGTTTCCGTTATAGCTAGGAGAATTAACCCTGTTATTTGAAGCTGGATGCCATGTTTTTATTGTAAGTTGAGTTCTTTCGAAGGGTTCGGAAAGCAGACTTTGACTGCAAAAAATCAAAAATAAAACTGCGATGTATTTCATTATTTTTCCTATCTCTATTCTAATTGATAAGTGTCCGAGGCCATCGGACTTATGGTTACTTTCGGGTCGTTTATGGGACAGGGGCTTTCTTAAATTAAGGCTTAGAAAATCTAGTCTGGCGAGCCAGGAAAATCAGAAAGAGATTTTTTGCGGCTAGAAATTTTTTCCCTGCCTGTCCATAGCTTACTTGGTGTCTAGATACCTACACATGATCCTTAGCAAAGAACTATAGATTTCAACCTGACTCTTATCAATACCGTTGGTCGCTTCCCAAGGAATCAGGGCTAGGGTCGAGTGTGAATCTGCCTCCGGCGAATAGGATTGCGATTCTTTATGTGCGATCTTAATTGTACTGGCGCTCAACTGTCACAGCATTGACGGACTAATTTCGTAACCCTCTAGCTGGATTTAAGTAGACGATAATCTACCTTTAAGCACTGAGATAAGATGATGGAAATGGATATCATGATAGATAAAGATCGTGTCAGAAAGTTTCGCAGTCAGCACGCATGGTCGCAAGATCATCTCGCATCAGTGTCAGGACTTAGCCTGCGAACAATCCAGAGAATCGAGAATGATGGTGGTTGTTCCTTAGAATCTAAGAAAGCCTTAGCCGCGGTCTTCAATATCAAGCCCAGTGATTTGGATATTCATGTTGATGCAATCCGAAATTTGGCCGCCAGCAAGCGGGGCTGTATGTTCGGCTTTGCGGGTGCTACTGCAGGGCTTGTCTGCGCCTATATCGGTATAACCCTGTCTCTTATGTCCGGACAGAGTACATCCGCTGAGGCAGGGTTTTACTACGCGGCAGTAGGTGCTTTTTATGGCACCTGCTGTGGTGTTATTGGTGCGCTTTCAAATAAGCGCAAAGCCAATATCGCCTGACTCTAAATCTAAGCCTAATCTTGGGTTTCTGGTTCGCTTGGAGCCTTCTTAGCCAAGAGCTGAAATCCCTTCAAAACATTCAACGCTTCATAAAGTTGATTATCGTCGGTGATATCTTCATCGCGATCTTTAGCTTTCTCCTTTTTACTATCAGCCTGCTCCAAGTGTCCATCAAGATCCGCTTCGCGCACTTGCTTACGCTTTTTGTAGAGACGTATCTCCGCAGGCTCGACGATAATATCGGGCACAATTCCCTCGGCTTGAATGGAGCGGCCATTAGGCGTGAAGTAGCGGGCTGTAGTCAGTTTGACGGCGCGGCCATCGCCCAACGGAATGACGGTTTGCACTGAACCTTTACCAAAGCTCTGTGTACCAATAATCGCTGCTCGCTGATGATCTTGCAGTGCTCCGGCGACGATCTCTGAGGCTGATGCGCTGCCGCCATTTATCAGTACCACTATGGGTGTGCCTTCCAAGAGATCGCCGCTTTCGGCGTCGAAGCTGATGTTGGCACTGGGTAGGCGGCCTTCGGTGTAGACCACTGTGCCGCCGTCGAGGACGGCGTCGGCGATTTCAACTGAGGCTGGCACTAGTCCGCCGGGATTGTTGCGCAGGTCGATGATGAGGCCTTTTAGGGCGGGTTCTTCTTCCTTTAGTGAGAGCAGCTCTTTTTTGAAATCTTTACCGGAGCTGACTTGGAATTGTGAGACGCGGACGTAGCCATAGCCGGGTTCAATGATGCGGCTGCGTACTGAGCTGACTTGGATGGTGCCGCGGACGACTGTGATATCCAGAGGACCGTCTTCAGCTTCGCGGAATACTGTTAGTTTGATGCTGGTGCCTTTTTCGCCGCGCAGTTTGTCGATGGCTTTTTGCACTGCCATGCCGCGCACTGGGGTGCCGTCTACTTCGACGATAAAGTCTCCGGCTTCTATGCCGGCTTTGGCGGCTGGGCTGTCGTCGATGGGGGCTATGACTTTGATCATGCCTCGCTCGGAGCCTACTCGCAGTCCTAGGCCGCCGTATTCGCCGGTGGCGCTTTCCTGGAGTTGTTCATAGTCGGTTTGGTTTAAATAGACGGAGTGGGGGTCGAGTTCGAGTAATAGTCCGGCGATGGCGTTTTCAAGCAGTTCGGTGTCGGCGACTTCTTCTACATAGCCACGACGGATCTGTTCGAACACTTGGGTAAATAGGCGCAGTTCGCGAAGTGGCAGGCGTTCTTCTTGGGTGGTTTGCTGGTCGGTTGCTTTGGGTTCGGTTTCTGCATTGGCTGTGGCTAAGGGCAGTATGCCAATCAGGGCCGCTGCCAATGTGGTAATGAAGTACTTTGTATACATAGATTATCTGTCCTAATGGCGGCTTGGGGTGCTGCTTTGTAGTATTTTTTTAATATGATCTACCAGTTGGAACCCTTTGACGCGGCTTAGTTAAGAGTTGACTTTATTTAGCGTTTGCCGAGCCATTTTTTTGGGTCGGCGGGCTGGCCTTTTTTGCGTATTTCAAAGTACAGCGCGGGCTTATCTAAGCCTCCGGTGTCGCCGGCTCGGGCGATGGTTTCATTGCTTAATACCCAGTCGCCTGTGTCTTTTATTAGCTCTTCATTGTGGGCGTAGAGACTCATGTAGCCATCGCCGTGGTTCAGAATAATTAATAGCCCAAATCCACGCATGTAGTTGGAAAAGATCACTTGGCCGTCGTGCACTGCGGCTACTGACTCGCCGATTTTGGCACCGATCAACCAACCATCCCAGTTCAAGGATCCGCTGCGTTTGCTGCCGAAGCTGTGGGCGACTTTACCTTTGAGGGGCCAGCTGAGCAGCCCTTTTTGTGAGGCGAAGCTCTGGCCTCCTGGAGGGGTTTTTAGGGCCATTTGTTTCACTACGCTGCGAACATTTTTTAACAGTTCTTCGAGTTCGCTGCGTTGCTTGAGCAGTTTATCCAGTTTGGATTTGTCGCTCTGGAGTGAAGCGTTAAGCTGTTTCAATGTGGTTTGGCGGCGTTTGTTGTTGGCTAGCAGTTGCTGCTGATCTTTCTCTAACTCTGCTTTGGCGCTGTCCAGGGAGCGTTTCTCTTCGCTGACCTGATTGTGCACTGTGGATAGCTGTTCTACGTCGCCCATATATTGAGCGATTTTCTCGTTGCGCGCATCGACCACGTAGTTGTAGTACTTGAAGAGGCGGGCTAGCTGCTGCGGGTCTTCTTGGTTGAGCAGTAATTTGATTGGTTCTTGGGCGCCCATTTTATAAGCGGTGGCGAGCTGTTCGCTGACGGCGGCATTTTGTTTTTGGATGCCCAGTTTTAATTCAGTCTGCTGTTTACCGAGATCGGCGAGCTTGGCGTTGCGGGTATTAATTTGGCTGTTGAGTAAGCGGATTTTCTTGCTGCTAGCAGAGGCGGCGATTTCATTCCTTTTCAGTTCGGCGACTAAGTTGTTCTTATCCTTGTCGCGCTTGTTGAGCTGTTTTTCAAGACTACTGATGGCATTCTTTAGATCGGCCAGCTTGGCCTTCTCGTCCTCGGCGGCGGTTGCCTGAAGGGGCAATAGCAACAGAGCACAGCTGAGGGCTGTGCTGATGATTGCCGGGGAGAGTTTCATCGAGTGCTCGTCATTAAGTGCTTTTCATTTAGGTATTCTTCATTTAAGTATTGCGGATCAACGAACGACCCGTCATCTCAGCTGGCTGTGGCAGATCCATCAGTGCAAGCATGGTAGGCGCTATATCAGCAAGGGAACCTCCGTCATCAAGCGTAAGTGTGCGTTTACCAACGTAGACCAGCGGTACTGGCAATGTAGTGTGCTGAGTGTGGGGCTGCTGGTTGGCGTCGTCGTACATTTCTTCCACGTTGCCGTGGTCTGCGGTAATCAAGATTTCTCCGCCGACCTTTTCTGCTGCGGCTATCACTTGGGCCAGACTGAGGTCGATGGCTTCTACGGCTTTGATTGAGGCTTCAAAGTTGCCTGTATGGCCTACCTGATCGCAGTTGGCGTAGTTGCAGATAATGGTGTCGAACTTGCCGGAGCCAATGGCTTCCACCAGTTTCTCGGTAACTTCTGGGGCGCTCATTTCTGGCTGGTCGTCGTAGGTGGCGATATTCGGCGAGGGCACCAGTATGCGTTCTTCGAGATCATAGAGTGACTCGCGGCCACCGCTGAAAAAGAAGGTTACGTGGGCGTATTTTTCTGTCTCGGCGATTCTGAGCTGACGCTTGCCTTGCTGTGCCAGATAGTCGCCCATGGAGTTAACCAGTGGGATCGGCGGGTAGGCGCAGGGGGCGTCGATATTGTCTTGGTATTCGGTGGTCTGGACGAAGGTCGAGAGCTGCGGTGTGGCAGTGCGTTCGAAACCGTCGAAGTCTTTATTGGTTAGGGCGTGGGCGATCTCACGGGCGCGATCGGGGCGGAAGTTCATAAAGATCACGGCGTCGCCATCTTCTATGGCGACTGGTGCTTCGTCTTCTGCACAAATAGTGGTGGCATGAACAAATTCGTCGTTTTCGTTGCGGGCATAAGCGTCGCTGAGGGCGGTGACTGCATCGCGGGCGCTGTAGTCTGCCTGGCCTGTGGTGACAAGGTTGTAGGCTTCGGCGACTCGGTCCCAGCGGTTGTCGCGGTCGAGTGCAAAGAAACGGCCACAGACTGAGGCGATTCTGCCAACACCGAGTTTTTCGATCAGTGCTTGGGTTTTCTCAAGTGAGGGTTTGGCGCTGCGCGGTGGGCAGTCGCGGCCGTCGAGAAAGGCGTGGAGGTAGATTTTGTCGGCTCCGCGCTGGGCGGCCATTTCTATCATGGCGTTGATATGATCTTCGTGGCTATGAACGCCGCCGGGTGAGAGCAGGCCCATAATATGCACGGCGTTGCCTGTGCTCTGGGCTTTGTCGATGGCGTCGCAGTAAACCGGGTTGGTGAAAAAGTCACCGTCGCTAATGGCTTTGTTGATGCGGGTGAAGTTTTGGTAGACCACTCGTCCAGCACCCAATGTCATATGCCCTACTTCTGAATTGCCCATCTGGCCTTCTGGTAGACCCACCTCCATGCCGGAGGTGTGGATCAGAGTCTTGGGGCGCTCCTGCCACAGTGCCTGCCAGACCGGCGCGTCGGCGTTGCTGATGGCGTTGTGGGTTGTGATATCGCTGTAGCCGAAGCCGTCGAGAATCAGGAGTATTAAGGGTTTGTGCTGTTCAGTCATGGGCATTGTCTTCTAAGTGTGTTCTCTAGAGTGTCTTTTAGGTTTTATATAGAGCTCATTTGATTTTAAAGCCCCGCGCGGCTTTTGACTATGCTCGCGCGGGAATATCCGCAGGTTATTCTGCCCGCTACTCGGTTTCTAGTGCTTCCCAGCGCTGGTAGCACTGATTGAGCTGCTCTTGCACTGTCGCTAGGTTCTTTTCAATGGCTGCAGTCACTGAGCGCTCGGCTTGGTAGAAGTCGGGCTGATTCATCTGCTCAGAGATAGCGCCAATTTCAGTTTCCAGGCGTTCTATTTCCGCTGGCAGTTTGTCCAGTTCGCGCTGTACTTTATAGGAGCGTTTTTTTACTGGGGCATCGGTTTTGCTTGAGGCCTTGGTTGCTGTTGCGGAGGCTTTCCCCGTGGTGGGCGTCTGCTCGGCTTTGCGCTGGCGCAGCCAATCATCGTAGCCGCCGATATATTGGTTGATCACTGCATTGCCTTCAAAGACCAAGGTGCTGGTGACTACATTATTCAGAAAGGATCGATCGTGACTCACTAGGAGTACCGTGCCCTTGTAGTCGATCAGCAGTTCTTCCAGTAGATCCAATGTGTCTATATCCAGATCGTTGGTCGGCTCATCGAGTACCAGAATATTGGAGGGTCGAGTGAACAGCTTGGCCAGTAACAGTCGGTTGCGCTCTCCACCGGAAAGGGCGCTAACGGGCTGGCGACAACGGTCGGGGCTAAAGAGAAAATCCTGTAAATAGCTGATAACGTGTCGCGATTTGCCGCCAACTTCGAGCATATCCCGGCCGCCGGAGACATTGTCCTGTACTGTTTTGGTTTCGTCTAGGGCTGCACGATACTGATCAAAGTAGGCAATATTGAGATTGGTGCCGGTTTTGATCTTGCCTTGCTGGGGTTCTAATTGACCCAGTAGCAGCTTCAATAAAGTGGTTTTGCCGACGCCATTTCGCCCGATCAGGCCGACTTTGTCGCCGCGCTGAATCAGTGTGGAGAAGGATTTAACCACGGCATTTCCGTCATCAAAGGCGAAGCTGATGTCGTTGGCTTCGGCAACGATCTTGCCAGATTTGTCTGCCTGCTGAATATCCATCTTGGCGGTGCCTACCTGCTTGCGACGGGCGGCGTGTTCGACACGCAATGCTTCCAGGGCACGAACTCGGCCTTCGTTACGGGTGCGGCGGGCTTTAATGCCCTGACGAATCCACACTTCTTCTTGAGAGAGGCGTTTATCGAATAGCGCATTGTGGCGATCTTCGGTTTCCAGCATGTCTTTCTTACGCTGAATATAGGTGGCGTAGTTACAGTTAAATTCTGCCAGCTGGCCGCGATCAATTTCTACAAAGCGGGTGGCCAGGTTGTTCATAAAGCGACGGTCGTGACTGATAAATAACAGTGCGCCCTCCCACTTCAGTAGAAACGCCTCGACCCATTGAATGGCGTCGATATCCAGGTGGTTGGTTGGCTCGTCAAGTAGCAGCAGGTCGGGCTTGCAGACCAGTGCTCGGGCCAATAGTACCCGGCGCTTGTAACCACCGGAGAGGCTTGAGATATCCACATCAGGATTGAGCTCCATGGTGGTGACTATGGCTTCGACCCGCTGATTGATATCCCAGCCGTCGACGCGCTCTAGTTCACCCTGAACCTCTTCCAGTTCGTTCATCACTTTGTCGCTGGGATCTGAACCCAGCTGCAGAATCAGGTGGTGATAGCGTGCTGCGAGCTTGCCCTCTTCTCCCAGACCTTCAGCGATCACGTCAAATACGGAACCGGTGGCGTCGTGGGGAACCGACTGTTCCAACTGGGCAATTTTGACGCCGGCGGCGCGCTTCAGCACACCTTCGTCGGCAGTGACCTGGCCTGTAAGAATTTTTAGCAGGGTCGATTTGCCGGCACCGTTTCGGCCGATCAGGCAGATGCGTTCGCCGGGTTCGATAACCAGATTGATACGGTCAATCAGTGGCGGCTGACCATAGCTGAGATAGATGTCTTGCAGTGTGACAAGTGGCATAGGGTTTTCAGTAATCCATTTTTAAGAAGTGCGTCCGGCACCCAGCGGTTTGGCAATCAGTATCAGTTTCGGCAGCAGGGTCATAGAACCCAGCAGCGCCGCGGTCATTGCCAGACCGGTTAGCAGACCAAAGTAGATCGAGGGAATAAAGTTCGATAGGGCAAGAATCGAGAACCCAACAATAATGGTAATCGCGGTGTAAAACAGTGCCAGACCAATACTCGCATGAGCTCTGTGCATGGCGGCAATATAGTCGCCGTCGACACTGAATTCACGTTGGAATCGAGTGATGTAGTGAATCGCATGGTCGACGCCAATGCCCACGGTAATGGCGGCGATGGTAATGGTCATCATATCCAGGGGTATGCCAGTCCAGCCCATGCCGCCGAGAACAATGCCCGCGGCTAGGAAGTTCGGCACTATGGCGATCATGGAGATTTTTGCCGAGCGGAACAGCACTAAAAACATCAGCATAATACCGACAAACACCGCGCCCAAAGTGAGGATCTGGGATTTGTAGAGGCTCTTAAGCATATTGTTGTAGAGCACCAACAGACCAGTAAACTTAATGTCATCAGATGCTATACCCACTTCATTGACGGCATAGTCGCGAATCTTTTGCAGCAGCTCGGTGCGGCGCAGTAGGCCTTCTGTTTCCATGGCCCGCAACTGGATACGCGCTTCGTCTATATCTTCGATCAGATAGGGCGCGACCATCTGGTTATAGATTTCGGGGCTGAAGCTTTTACGCATAAAGGCGATTTCAAAATCATTTAACTTGTGGCCGCTAAGATCACTGGCTACATCATAGATCTGCACCAGTGAGCTAACCTTGCCCACTTCGGGTAGAGATTCGATATAGGCCTGCAACTTGGCCAGATCTGCTAGGCCGGTTGAGGTAAACCAGTAGGTGTCTTTGAGCTGATTGCTGTCGCTGCTGTCAGCTTCTGTGGCAAATGCATCGCCACCGAAAGCATCGTCACCAAATGCATCGTCGCCGTAATCGTCAGTTTCCGCTTCTACGCTGGCGAATGCATCTTCACCAAAGGCGTCGTCGCTATATTCGTCATCGCCATATTCATTGTCACTGTATTCGCTCTCAAAGGCATCGTTCTGCTCCGGCTCGGCAAAGGTCGGCGCCTGCAAAATAATATCCATAGGCGTTGTGCCGCCCAGAGAGGCATCGATAATTTCCATGCCCTGATAGATTTCGGTGTTGCTGCGGAAATAATCGATAAAGCGATTTTCCACTTCCAGGCGGGTAATGCCGACCACGGAGAGCACGCCGAGGCCCAGGGCAATGAGCAGAACTGCGCCGCCGTGACGTTCGGTAAAGTTGGAAAACACGGCAGTGACTGCGGCAGAGTTATCGTTGCCGCCACTGTTTTTACCCTTGCCCAGAAGCATCATGCCGGCGGGGATAATAATAAAGGCGATCACCAGAGCCAGTGAAATACCCATAGTCATCATCCAGCCAAAGTCGATTACAGGCCGAATGTTACTGACCACCAAAGACAGGAAGGCGACCATGGTGGTAAGCACTGTGTAGAGGCAGGGCTTGGCCATGGAGGTGACAGTGGCAGTGACCAACTGTTCTTGGCTGGCGTCGGGCTGATCCCGATGCAGTTCCCGATAGCGCACTATTAGATGCATGGTCAGGGCCAGGGTAATAATCAATAACAGCGCGACAAAGTTGGATGAGATAACCGTGAGGCGCCAGTCGACCCAGCTTAAAAAGCCGAGAATAATAATCAGGCAGATGGCGCAGGTGCTGAGGGGCAGAACCACCCAGCGCAGCTGACGGAAAATCACTGCCAAGGTGACAATCACAAAGATCAAAATACCAATGCCGAAGGTGGCCAAATCACTTTTGATAAAGTCGACCATATCCGCGGTGATCATATCGGGGCCGCCGAGGAAAATGGTGGCGCGGTCACGATAGCCGTTCATCAGATTGCGCACATCAGCGACCAGCTGGTGAGACTGGATGGCTTTGGCGGTGCGGTAGTCGAGGAATTCTAGACTGACGCGATCCAGTTCGATTTGCTGTTCGGCGGTTAGGTCTTGATTGGATTTGATTAAGCGCAGGGCATCACGGGCGCTCACCAGATCGAGATATTTTTGATCCAGGGCCAGGGTTGCGAGCATGCCTGTGGTCTGGCCATCGGCACTTAAAATTAGGTTTTTATAGATTGGGCTATTGAGAAATTCCTCTCGGGCAAGCTGGCGATCAACGCCGGGGGAGAGCAATGTGTTGAGTTCGTTTTTTAGGTCGGCAACACCGATCTTGGGGCTGTAGAGCAGGGGCACATCGAGCAGCGAGAGCATACTCTCGACACCTTCAATCGCCGCCAGTTCGCCCCGTAGAGAAGACAGCAATTGCAGATTTTCGTCGTCAAACAGATCGCCTTCTTTTGGCGAAAACGTCACGATCAGGAAATTGTCGCTGCCATAGCGCTGCACCACTTCGCGGAAATAATTCAGGTCGTCGTCATGTTCCAGAGTCAGGGAATCGGCAGAGGCGTCGAGTTTGAAGTTGGGCAGACCAAAAGCCATGGCCACAGTCAACAGCAATACGGCGAAAATAGCGCTCAGAGGATGGCGCAGAACGGTATTTTGATAGAGATTAAGCAATGTTGCAGACATGATTGTTATCGTCCTAGGGCAGTGGTCATCAGATGGCGCGTATTATGCGATGTTGGCGGCTAATATCATAGCGTAGAGGGGGATTAACTCGTTGGTGGTGAAGGCTCGATGCTGTTAATACTCAATGATGGGACTCGCTGCTCTGGTCTAAAGTTAAGCTAGGCCAAAACAGTTGCTGCAGTGGATTCAAGGACGGAGATAAAACTAGATGATCACAATTGTATTAGTTGTCAGTACTGTGGTCGCCATTGCGGTGGTGATTCACTATGAAATTCTGTTTCAGCTGACCAACCTGATGCCGAAGTTAACCATGCGTCATCGCTTTCGCATTGTGCTCGGTGTGCTGGGCGCACTAGTGGCTCATGTTATTGAGATCTGGCTGTTTGCAGCGGTCTATTATCTGATGCATCACGCTGAGGGTTGGGGCGAGCTGAGCGGTGCTTTTTCGGGCAGTCTGATGGATTGCGTGTATTTTTCTTTCACCACTTTTACCACTCTTGGTTTTGGCGATATTGCCCCGGTGGGAGATATTCGCTACCTCACCGGCACGGAGTCCCTGACCGGACTGGTGCTGATTACTTGGACGGCCTCGTTTCTCTATGTGGAGATGCGCAAGTTTTGGGGGGCTTAGCCCCTCAGGATCAGTCCCGAGGGATTGACTGATGATCTTCCGGGGTAGCAGCGCTAGAATAGACTCACTCAAGACCGCCCTTCTACACCACTCTTAAAATAGCGAACAGACCATGAAAGCAGTGCTCCTCGATTGCGACAGTCTCGGCCCCGACGATCTCGACCTCAGCGCCCTTCTGGCTCTGCCGGTGGAATGGACGATTTATCCTGAGACCTCTGACCGCGAAGTCTGTGAGCGCATTGTGGATGCGGATATTGTCTTGACCAATAAGGCGCAGATCAATGCTTTGAGCCTGTCCCAGACACCGCGTTTAAAAATGATTTCGATTATGGCTACCGGAACCAATGCGGTTGACCTGCAGGCTGCCGCCAAACATCAGGTGGCTGTGTGCAATGCGGTGAAATATGGCACTGGTTCGGTGGTGCAACATGTCTGGGCGCTGATTCTGGCGCTCACCACCAAGCTCGCTGATTATCAGCATGCAGCAGTGGATGGCACCTGGCAGAACAGTTCGCTGTTTTGTCTGCTGGATTTCCCTGTGGAAGAGTTGCAGGGCAAGGTGCTGGGTATAGTTGGCGCCGGTGAATTGGGCCGCGGCGTGGCGAAAGTGGCTGAGGCTTTTGGGCTCGAGGTGATATATGCGGCACTGCCGGGACGAGAATATGCAGATCAGCAGCGTGTCGACCTTAAGGCGTTTTTAGGTCGAGCCGATATTGTCAGTCTGCATTGTCCTTTGACCGCCGAAACCACCAACCTGATCGGTGAAACTGAATTGGCCTTGATGAAACCTTCGGCAATTTTGATCAATACTGCGCGGGGTGGCATGGTCAATGAAGCGGCGCTTAAACAGGCGTTGGTGGAAGGCGCTATTGCCGGAGCGGGTATTGACGTGCTGACCAATGAGCCGCCACGGGAGGGTAATCTGCTCCTCGACGAGAGCATTCCCAATCTGATAGTGACTCCTCACTGCGCTTGGGTGGCACGGCAGTCAAGGCAGAGATTGGTGGATCAGACAGTTGAGAATCTGCGCGCGTTTGTGCAGGGTGAGCCCTTGCGGCGCGCAGTTTAGACTCTAGCTCTAGCCTTTAAAGCCTTCTTCGAGTTTCTTCTCAACCAGACTATTCTTCAGCTTCGCATACTGCGGAATGCCATTCTTATAGGGCGGATAATCCTCGCCCTGAATCAGTGGCTGAAAATACTCACGGGCCTTTTCGGTGATACCAAAACCATCTTTGGTGATAAACGAGCGCGGCATTTTCTTCTCTACATTGGCGATCTTGCTGAGGGGTGCTTCACCCAGTGACCAGCTGTATTTTTTGCCCGTTCCACGCTCGATAGTGACCATAATTCCGCCCTTGCCTTCGAGGGCTTTTTCAACAGCACCATGACCCACGGCATAGGCCTGTTCTACGTCTGTTTTCGACGCGATGTGCCGTGCCGAGCGCTGTAGATAATCAGCTAGGGCATAGTGATATTTATGGCCGAGACTGTTTTTAACCATGCTGGCTAATGTCTGGGCGACACCGCCAAGCTGCTGGTGTCCGAAAGCATCTTTGTGCAATGACCCAGAAATGAGCGCGCCATCAGCGTATTTAGCGCCCTCTGATGCGACAACTACACAGTAACCTTTGTCTTTTACAGTGGCATCTACCTTGGCAATAAACTCGTCCCGGGAAAAAGGAATTTCAGGGAATATAATAATATGCGGTGGGTCACCAGCTTCTTCTGCGGCCAAGCCACCAGAAGCAGCAATCCAACCAGCATGACGGCCCATGACTTCAAGAATAAATATCTTGGTTGAGGAGGCGCACATGGAGGCGATATCGAGACTCGCCTCTTTGGTGGAGACGGCAACGTATTTGGCCACGGAACCAAACCCGGGAGAGCAGTCGGTGAGGGGCAGATCGTTGTCTATAGTTTTGGGGATGTGGATTGCTTGCAGGGGGTAGTTCATGCGTGCAGCGATCTGCGACACCTTGAGGCAAGTATCCGCTGAGTCTCCGCCGCCGTTGTAAAAGAAGTAGCCAATGTTGTGCGCTTTAAAGACTTCCACCAGGCGCTCATATTCGGAGCTGTCTTCATTGTGGTCACGCATTTTGTAGCGACAGGAACCAAAAGCGCCACCGGGGGTGTGCTTCAGGGAAGCCACGGCGGTGGGGGTTTCTTTGCTGGTGTCGATAAGATTTTCGTGGAGTGCACCAAGGATGCCATTTTGACCAGCGTAAAGGGTGCCGATCTTGTCCTTGTTGGCGCGACAGGCTTCAATAACGCCGGCGGCAGAGGCATTAATCACCGAAGTGACGCCTCCAGATTGTGCATAAAACGCATTTCTTTTGGCCATGTAACTCTCTCTTCCCTGTAGTCCTTTGTGGAGGCGCTATGGTAAAGGTTTACCGCGCCGTCAGGAAGCGACAACTAGTCCGTGAAGGCCTTAAATAGTGAAAATTCGATTACGCCATAACTTCGGTTAAGAGGATTGTGGTCAGGCTGCATGTGATATTCAGCGCGCATCGCTGTGCTAATTTTTCCCCATTTAAACTGATAGAGCAGTTCAAGCTGTTGTTCGCGGCCCTGAGGCTGCAGGTCGAAGCTGACTGTTTCGTAGGTGACTTGGCGATCAATGGTGCGGCCAGTGGCCAGCTGCAGACTGCCTTTGCCGCTCTGAATACGCAGGGGTTGGTGCAGGCTAATGGTTAGGCGGTCATCTGTCTGCCAGTTTGGTGAGCTATTTAGGCCCAGAGTCCAGGCATTGCTGTTGAGGGATTTATCCAGATTAAATAGGCCGCCTTCGGTGAGTCCACTCTCGGTGGTGCCAGAATACACTGCGAAGATTCCCTGCCATTTGGCGCTGAATTGCACATGGCCATTGAGACCAAAAAATTCTGTGGCGCTGTCTTTTAGCTGTCCAAGGCTTTGCCCCAATGTGGCGCCAAGCAAGCTGTCGTCTTCGCTAATAAAGCCGCGCTGGACATTGAGACTAAAAGTCGGCGACCAGAGGGCGTATTCCAGCAGGCTGCCATGGCTATTGTGGTCGTTGGGGCCTGCGAAAAGGTCGTCGACTGCAGAGCTGTTAACGTTAGAGCCTTCAAACATACCGATGCGCAATTTACCCAGTCCTAAATCCACAGACCCACCACTGCTCCAACCGTTGCGGGCAAAGTTCAGCCAGGGAGCTGCAAAACTGCTGTCGTCACTGTTAAGGTCTGGCGTGACAAAGGCATCGGCATAGACACCAAAAAACCAGCCGGGGTTGGCATTGATACCCATAAAGCGATCTATAGTGTTTTGGTCGTTTGTTCGGTCGTTTGGTTGAGTGCCTGGTGAAGAGCCAAACTGCAGGGCCAGGTAGTCGGGCTGTAAACGGGAGCCCTGATTATCAATTAGATTACTGCTTTTACCCAGCTGCAAGCGTCCACCGCTGCTGAGTTGCTGCTCATGATGTTGCAAACGACTGGCCGCTGATAGGGGTTGAGACTGCTGGACTAGCTGGCTGGCGTCCCGTAAAAAGGGAAACCCCTGTTGATCAAAGAACGCCATATTGTGGCCTTGCAGAGCACTGACCAAACTGTTGCCGAGACCCGCGCCGGAGACGCTGATGGTGCTTGCGCCTATATCACTTAGGCCGCTATTTAAGGTATTGCCGCTGGCAACGCCCAGCGCGCCCACAGGACGAGTAGCAGCATCTAGATCCAATAAACCCTGGCCATAAATACTGCTGTCGCTATAGATACCTGTCTTGTTGGCAGTAGTCAGCAGGCGTGCGACCAGCTCGTGATTGCCGACAGTGGGGAACATCTGCTTTAACAATGCCAGAGAGCCACTGACCACTGGGGCGGCAAAGGAGGTGCCTATAGCACCACCATAATAGTGAGCGCCGACTTCGGCTTCAGATATAGGTGGGGTAGGCCCCCAGATTCGCTCATGGGTTTCCACACTGCCGTTGCCATTGCCGTCACCGCCGCCAGGTGCGACAAGGCAGTAGTCCGCAGCTACACCGCAGCGGTTCGAGTAAAAGGCAATTTCACCGCTGTCGTCGACGGCGGCCACTGCCAGCATATGATCTTTTAATTCGGGAAACAGGTAGGGCAGCCCGGGCAGAAGTTCCGGCGAATCGGCGTCGACAGTATTGCCCTGATCATCTATATCATTCCAGGCATTGCCTGCAGAAAAGGCAAAGATCGAGCGCTGGCTACGGGGTTTATTTTGCTGTGCCAGAGCATCAATGGTGAGACCAAATGCCGATTCAACCTGAGCGGCTGTATAAGAGGTGATCACCCCTGAAAAGCCAAAGCTCAGATTGATGATATCCACCTGATCGGCCATGGTAGTGAAGCGATTGGCGAAGTAGTTGTCATCGGAAAAATTGATCTGCTCGACGTCCAGAGGGTCATAGGGGCCGCTTCCGGAGCCCAGGGGTATCTCATAGGCCAAGATACTGGCGTCAAATGCCACGCCATGCATATTGTAATCGCTACTGAGATCAGACCGATCTCTGTTGGCGGCGATAACCCCGGCGACCAGAGTGCCGTGGCCAATGGCATCGTCGCTTCTTGGATTGCCGCTGCTGTAGTCACTGCCTGCGTACTCGACTTTATCGCCGCTGCCCTGAGCAAATTCAATATGCTCTTCATAGACACCTGAGTCGATCACGCCAACCGCTACTCCTGCACCTGTGGCACCGCGAGCATAGGCACTGGATGCGTTGATCATTGCTAGGGCACCCATGGCGTCGTATTCATCGGTTTCAAACTGAGTGGCGAGATCGGCTAGATTGCTGGGGTCTTGAATCTGATCTGCAAAGCTATTCCAGGGCGGCTTGCTGTTGTCCTGATTACTTGTTGGAGGGGGAATAGTGATGCCTGTGTTCGCGGGTTTTTGTCCGCCGCCCCCGCCGCCGCATCCACAAAGCGTGACAACAAGTCCGAGAGCTAGGGTTGCAGGAAGATTTGTCAGCAAGGGTTTGCTCCTCAAAGAGGCTGTTCATTGATCGATAGGTTAATTTTTAGACTAAAGCGGGTACTTTTAGGAATTTTTTTAGCCTAATGCCATAATCGCCCCAGTGAAAAAATATTTGGCGAGGGGAAAAGGGAAACTCATGCATATTCATATTCTCGGTATCTGCGGCACCTTTATGGGTAGCCTAGCACAGTTGGCCAAGCAGCTTGGTCATCAGGTATCCGGCAGCGATGCCAATGTTTATCCGCCCATGAGCACCCAGTTAGAGCTGGCGGGAATTGAGTTGATCGAAGGCTTTGATCCCCAGCAGCTGCAGCCGACGCCCGATCTGATTATTGTCGGTAACGCCATGTCTCGGGGTAATCCCTGTGTCGAATATATGCTCGACAATGGCCTTGCCTATACTTCTGGGCCTCAATGGTTGGGGGAGAATGTTCTTCGAGACCAGTATGTAATTTCGGTTTCCGGCACTCACGGCAAGACCACTACCAGCAGTATGGTCGCTGTGATTTTGCAGAAGGCAGGATTGAATCCCGGCTTTTTGATCGGCGGCGTGCCACTGGATTTTGGTCTCTCGGCACGTTTGAGTGCAGGCAGCGGCGGTTACTTTGTGGTGGAAGCCGATGAGTACGACAGTGCCTTTTTCGATAAGCGCTCGAAGTTTGTCCACTACCACAGCAACAGCCTAGTGATGAATAACCTCGAGTTTGATCACGGGGATATCTTTGATGACTTGGCGGCGATTCAGCGTCAGTTCCATCATCTGGTGCGCACCTTGCCCAGCACTGGCCATCTTATCTATCCCCATGATGACAGCAGCTTGCAACAGGTGGTTGATCAGGGCTGCTGGAGTCAGATACAGACTTTTGACGCAGCTGGGTCAGGCTTTAAAGGCTGGCGCTATAAATTATTGGCCGACGATGGTTCGCAGTTTGAAATTATTGATCAGAATGATCAGTCGGCAACGATCAGTTGGCAGCACAGTGGTCGGCACAATGTGCTCAACGCTATTGCAGCGGTGATGGCAGCCTCCACAGTGGGCGTTAGTCTGGAGACCGCCTGTGAGGCGCTGAGTCAGTTTGTCGGCGTTAAACGGCGTATGGAGGTGATCTACGAGGATGATCGAGTCACTGTCTATGACGATTTTGCCCATCATCCCACCGCGATTATCAGCACTGTCCAAGGACTGCGGGCAAAAGTGGGCACTGAGCAGGTGATTGCGATTGTTGAGCCGCGCTCGGCGACCATGAAGCTGGGTATGCATAAGGCCGCTTTAAGTGATGCTGTGGCCGCGGCGGATTCTGCGCTTTGGTACAAAGGGCCAGCGGTTAACTGGGATCTGCAAGCGGTGGCATCTTCATGCACTGTGCCTGCCATGGTTTGTGACGAAATTGATCAGCTGTTGGTCAGCACCTTAGAGCAGATTCACGGAAGCGCCAAAAAATCCCATGTGGTGGTAATGAGCAATGGGGGTTTTGAGGGTTTTCATCTGCGCCTTGTGGAGGCGCTAAAGGAAAGCCAAAAGGAAAGCCAAAAGGAAAGCCAAAAGGAAAATCAAAGGGCAAGTCAGTAGTGTATTGACTGCCGGTTAAACCTGCAGTGAAAAGGTTACAGGGCCATCGTTACACAGAGAGACCTGCATATCGGCGCCAAAAATACCGTATTGAGTTTTGTCGTGAATTGCTTTGGCACTAGAGGCAAAGAGGTTGTAGAGCGCCTCGGCATGAGCCGGGGCTGCCGCCGAGGTGAAGCTCGGGCGCAGACCCTTTTTGGTATTCGCCGCCAGAGTAAATTGCGAGACCACCAGTAAGCCCCCCTGAATATCCCGCAGCGAGAGGTTCATCTTGCCCTCCGAATCTGAAAACACCCGATAGTTAAGCACCTTCTCGAGCAGGCGTTCGGCGTGGCTTTCCTGATCCTGAGGCTCTACCGCCAGGAGCAATAAAATACCCTTGTCGATTTCGCCACAGACTTGGTTGTCAACGCGCACACTGGCGTGACTGACACGCTGAATTAATCCAATCATGGTGAACCCTAAGCCTTAGTTTCGAGGTGATAGGCGAGCCTGTTAGTTGCGCGCACTAGAGCGTCGGTGGTGCCGCGCTCGGAAGAGGAGTGGCCAGCATCGCCAATAATGTCCAACTTTGCGCTGGGCCAAGCTTCACTGAGTGCAACGGCTTGATTAACAGGGCAGATCATATCGTAGCGACCGTGAACAATGGTGCCTGGAATATCCTTGAGCAGATGGGCGTTGTTGATAATTTGATTGGGCTCTATAAAGGCCTTGTTGATAAAGTAGTGGGCTTCAATGCGCGCCATGGCGATAGCCATATGGGGGTTGGCAAAGCGATCGACCACTTCATTGTTACTGTGCAGCGTGGCACAGCGTCCCTCCCAGATGGACCAGGCCTTAGCCGCGGCCATGCGCTTAAAGTCATTGTCGCCAGTGAGACGACGGTAAAAGGCTGCGACCATATCGCCGCGCTCACTCTCTGGTATCACCTGTGTGTATTGCTGCCAGTACTCGGGGAAGATCCGTCCGGCACCATCCTGATAGAACCAGTTGATATCTTCATCGCGACATAGAAAGATTCCGCGCAGAATCAATCCCATGACCAGTTGCGGGTACTGCTGTGCATAGAGCAATCCGAGGGTGGAACCCCAAGAGCCACCGAAGACAACCCAGTGCTCCACATCCAACGTCGCGCGAATGGTTTCAATATCCTCGATCAGTGCTGCAGTATTGTTGTTGTCGAGCAATGCATGGGGTGTAGAGCGACCGGCACCGCGCTGGTCAAACAATATAATGCGGTATTTTTCCGGATCAAAGAAGCAGCGATCGGTTACAGAGGTGCCGCCGCCGGGGCCACCGTGAATAAACAGCACCGGAATACCATCGGGATTGCCTGACTCTTCTACATAGAGTTGATGAGGTGGTGTGACTGCTATAAATTGTGTTTTATAAGGCCTAATATCCGGAAAGCGTTTGATCATTGAACTAATATCACCTCGTCAGGAGTTTCATTTAACCTGATGCTTAGCATAGTCGATTATCGGCAGGATAAATATCCGCTTGCCGATATACGGCCGACTAGAAGAATGCCTTGAGGACATAAAAATGACTGAGAATATTCGCTGTACCTGGTGCGGCGATGATCCGCTCTATCAGCAGTATCATGACCGCGAATGGGGAGTGCCCTGCCGCGATGACCAGACCCTGTTTGAGTTTGTGGTGCTCGAGGGTGCCCAAGCTGGACTCTCTTGGATAACGGTTTTGCGCAAGCGGGAAACCTATCGCAAGGCATTTGCCCATTTTGATGTGCAGAGAGTCGCGGCATTTGATGACTCTGATGTAGAGCGACTGTTGCAAGACCCGGGCATTGTTCGCAACCGACTCAAGGTTGCCAGTACCATTACAAATGCACAGCACTTTATTGATCTACAGAATGAATATGGGAGTTTTAGCAATTATCTCTGGGGCTTTGTGGATAACATTCCAATCGTTAATCACTGGACATCTCTAGGCGAGATCCCAGCATCCACTGAGCTGTCTGACAGGATCAGCAAAGAGATGAAAAAGCGCGGCTTTAAGTTCTTTGGCACAACCATCTGTTATGCCTTTTTGCAGGCGGTGGGGGTGGTGAATGATCACACTAGAGACTGCTTCCGTTACGGTAAGGACTAAGACGCAGCGTAAATCTAGCCCACAATCACCATATCGCGACCCATATGTTTTGCCTGATAGAGGCCGTTTTCTGCGGTGGATATCAGGTCGTCGATGCCAGTGCACTTATCAATTGATGCAACACCTACACTGAGAGAAATTCGCAATTGGTCGCCCTGGGCGTCCATGGCCAGTTTGCCGGCCTGAGCTCGCAGCCGTTCGGCGATATTCACGGCCGCTTCTGAATTGGCTGTTGGCAGCAACACCATAAATTCATTGCCACCCCAACGCGCTACCACGTCTTCACCTCGCAGCGGTTCGCTGAGCAGGGCGCCGATAGCATGGAGCACTTCGTCGCCGACATCGTGGCCGTAGCGATCATTGATAAATTTAAAGTTATCGAGATCGGCCAGCAGTATCGAGAAAGGCTGATTTACAAGGCGGTACTGTTGATACTTCTTCTCCAGTCGCTGTTCCATATCGTGACGATTGGGCAGCTTGGTGAGCTGATCCTGATGGGCAATTTGATCGACGCGACGGGACAGGTCTTTATAGCGATTGAGGCTGCGGGAATGTGAGTTGTCCATGGCGATGGCAAATACCGATAGCACCGCAAAGGAGGACAAAAAGCGCACTAGGGTCACGTCACTGTACGCGGGCATCAGGATAAATATCGGTGGCCCGTAAAACAGCCATGCGGATCCGACGAGCACGGCGCCGAGTATAAAAACGCTGTGGCGGTAACCGAAGCAGCCAACCAATACCGGGATAATGGTCAGACACCAGAGTAATGAAGAGCCGTCGGATGCTCCAGACAGCAGGTAAAAGTAGCCGCCGATTAAAACCATGGCCAGAACTAGGCGCGCGGTGCGGGGGCGATCAAAGATCGAGTGAATCCCGAGACCGACTAATAATAGCGCCGCCATGGCCAGATAAAATGTAGCCAGGTCCATGTCTCCTTGATAGTAGGAGTAGAAGGCAAAGAGTACTGAGATAATTTCCTGGCTGACCAGGGAGAAGGAGAGAAATCCCCTAGGTATAGAGTCTGTGCTGTCGAGTTCCTTCATAAGCTTCCCACCATCCATTGGTAGTAAATGTAGCATCAAATTGGCGGGCCATCCTGGCCCGCCAATTTCAAACAGATTACTCAGCGCTTGTGATTACTTAGGTCCACGCTTGCGTTCATTTTCAGTCAGTCGCTTCTTGCGCAGACGAATGCTCACTGGAGTGACTTCTACCAGCTCGTCGTCTTCAATAAACTCCAGTGCTTGCTCTAGCGTGTGCTTGATCGGTGGCACTAGTGTCAGTGCTTCGTCTGTTCCCGAGGCGCGAACGTTAGTCAGCTGCTTGCCTTTAATCGGGTTGACGACCAAATCATTGCCGCGAGAGTGAATGCCGACTATCTGACCTTCGTAAATATCAATCGCATGGCCTAAGAATAGACGACCGCGAGCCTGAATGTTGAATAGTGCATAGGCAGCAGTTTTACCCTTGACCATACTGATCAGTGCGCCGTTTTTGCGCGAGTGGGCTTCGCCCTCTTTTGCTGGGCCGTAGTGATCAAAGATGCTGGTCATAATGCCTGAGCCTGAAGTCAGGGTCAGGAAGGCGCCACGGAAGCCAATCAGTCCGCGAGACGGCATAGAAAACTCCAGTCGCACACGGCCTTTGCCGTCAGGTTCCATATTGGTCAGTTCGGCTTTACGCATACCGAGTTCTTCCATTACTGAACCCTGGTGCTGTTCTTCAACGTCGATTACAACCTGCTCAAATGGCTCGTGAACCTTGCCGTCGACAATTCGCTGTACCACTTCCGGGCGCGATACGCCCATCTCGAAGCCTTCGCGACGCATGGTTTCAATCAGTACCGACAGGTGAAGCTCGCCGCGACCAGAGACAATAAACTTGTCTGGGGTGTCGCCAGGAGAAACGCGCAGTGCCACGTTGTGAATCAGTTCTTGTGCGAGACGGTCTTTAATATTTCGCGTGGTCACATACTTGCCTTCGAGTCCGGCAAAAGGTGAATCGTTAACAATAAAGGTCATGCTCACAGTGGGCTCATCAACGCTCAATGGTGGCAACGCTTCAATATTCTCTGGATCGCAGAGAGTGTCGGAGATGCTCAAACCATCAATACCATTGATGCAGACGATATCGCCAGCGCCGGCCAATTCGGTCTCGATCTGCTCGAGTCCGAGGTAACCTTTAACATTGAGGACCTTACCTTTACGCTCTTTGCCGTCGGCAGACTTAACAATAACCTGCTGTCCTGGCTTGAGTTTGCCACGAGTAATTCGACCAACACCGATAACGCCAACATAGCTGTCATAGGCCAGTGCTGATATCTGCATCTGGAATGGGCCGTCAACGTCTACCTTAGGTGCAGGTACGTCCTTGACGATCATTTCGTAGAGCGGGGTCATGTCTTCTGCCATGTCGTCCACATCGAGACCGGCAATACCGTTCAATGCCGAAGCATAGATAACTGGGAAGTCGAGCTGCTCATCAGTGGCGCCGAGGTTGTCGAAGAGGTCAAAGACCTGATCCATAACCCAGTCTGGACGAGCGCCGGGACGGTCAACCTTGTTGATAACAACGATCGGGCGCAAGCCCTGCTCGAATGCTTTGGAAGTTACAAAGCGTGTCTGTGGCATTGGACCGTCTACGGCATCAACCAGCAGCAATACTGAGTCGACCATAGACAGAACGCGCTCTACTTCACCACCGAAGTCGGCGTGACCTGGGGTGTCTACAATATTGATGCGGTAGTCATTCCAGTTGATCGCAGTGTTCTTCGCCAGAATCGTAATTCCGCGCTCTTTCTCCTGATCGTTGGAGTCCATAAGGCGCTCGGAACCCACATCTTTACGATCGAGAGTGCCGGATTGGCTGAGAAGTTTGTCGACCAGTGTTGTTTTACCGTGGTCAACGTGGGCAATGATTGCAATGTTCCGCAGGTTTTCGATGGACATGAGAGATACCAGTAGGCGCAAAAAGGCGCGATTATAGGCTAATTGACAGAAACTGCTACGGATCATTTCAC
>CAWLBR010000021.1:0-22912 GCA_963855085.1 Gammaproteobacteria bacterium | reverse complement strand
AACGGGCAACTAGATCAACCTCAAGGTTTACTTTAGTGCCGACCTGATAATCGCCCATAATCGTGTGGACCATGGTGTGGGGCACTATATTGAGTTCGAATTCAGCGCCATCCACATGATTGACTGTGAGGCTGGTGCCATCGACAGTGATTGAGCCTTTGTGGGCAACGTATTTGGCCAGCTCGCGAGGTGCGCGAATACGGAAACGCCATGAGCGCGCGTCTTCGTGAAGGGATACCACTTCGCCCATACCATCAACATGGCCAGAGACTATATGCCCACCGAAACGGTCTGTGGCCTGCATAGCTTTTTCCAGATTGATACGACTGCCGAGTTTTAGGTTACCGGTGGTGGTCAGGGTCAGAGTCTCTACTGAGACATCCGCGACAAAGCCATTTTCGGTTAACTCTACTGCGGTGAGGCAAGTGCCGTTGCAGGCAATGCTGTCACCCAGCTGGACATCGGCCATGCTCAAATTGCCGGCATTGATGTGCAGTCGGGCGTCGCCGCCGCGGGGTTCGAGGTTGGTGAGTTCCCCAAGGGCGCTGATGATTCCTGTAAACATATTCGTAGCCTGTGTTGATTAATTCTTTGTTAACCCGTTCTGTACTGGTAATTCGCGACGGTCGATTTTGAGATCCCTCGTCGCTTCGCTCTGTCGGGATGACAAATTAAAAAGTTCTGTTGGGCCGCTCAAAACACCTACTCATCTCGAGCATAAAAACCCTGTCATCCCGAGCCTAAAAACCCTGTCATCCCGAGCGTAAAAACCCTGTCATCCCGAGCGTAAAAACCCTGTCATCCCGAGCCTAAAAACCCTGTCATCCCGAGCGTAAAAACCCTGTCATCCCGAGCGTAAAAACCCTGTCATCCCGAGCGTAGCCGAGGGATCTCATCGGTGTACTGCCTTACCCTCTGCAGCCCTGCAGGAGATCCTTCGGTTCGCTACGCTCTCTCAGGATGATTTAAGGGCCATTGCAATGGCCCTTAAATCAGTAGTCCTTATCCGGCCTAAGAGTAATACGGATGTCCTCACCAATCTGGCGCATATCTTTAACTGCCAACGCCAAATGAGCATCAATAGTCTGAATCGGCAACTCAAACATCGGCCGCGCATCGCTGCCAAACAGTTTTGGCGCCCAATAGCAGACCAACTCATCGAGAAGTCCTTCGGCGACAAAGCCACCAGCCAATCCAGCGCCAGCTTCAACCATCACGTTATTGCACTCGCGGCGGGCCAATTCGAGCAACAATTCGTAGAGATCTACGTGGCCATCACGAGCCGGTAAAAATACAACTGCGGCACCAGCAGCTTCCAGGGCAGCGGCTTTTTCACGCTGCTCCGGGCCATCAATTGTGGCAATCAGGGTGTCACCGGGCTGGGCAAACATCCGCGCCTCGGGGCTCATCTGTAATTTGCTGTCCACCACAACCCGCAGGGGCTGGCGCAGGCTATCTTCGACCCCAACATCTTCATTGGTAATGCGCACAGTCAGCGAGGGATCATCCATCAGCTGAGTGCCAATTCCTGTAATAATGGCGCAGTTGGCGGCGCGCAAACGCTGCACATCTTTGCGCGATGCCGGTGTGGTAATCCACTGACTCTGACCGCTGGCCATGGCGGTGCGGCCATCGAGACTGGCGGCGATCTTGACCACAACCCAGGGCAGTCCCTGTTCATGGCGTTTAATAAAACCTTTATTTAATTCTCGCGCCTGATCTTCATAGAGACCGCAGGCAACTTCGATTCCGGCATCTTGGAGTAACTTAATACCCTCACCGGCCACTTTGGGATTGGGATCTTCGCAGGCTATAACGGCGCGACTGATACCTGCATCTATAAGCGTTTGAACACAGGGACCGGTCTTGCCTGTATGACTGCAGGGCTCGAGGCTCACATAAGCGGTCGCGCCCACTGTAGTCAATGCGGCGTTTGATGCAGCATTTAACGCTTCAACTTCTGCATGATTGCCTCCGGCGGGTCTGGTGTAACCTTCCCCAACAATCGCACCATCAACCACCAAAACACAGCCAACGCTGGGATTCGGTGTCGTGGTGAAACGACCTCGGGCAGCCAGCTCCAGGGCCCGAGACATATATTCACGATCTGCAACGGAGTAGACCATCAGTCTTCCGCCTCAGTGGGCTTTAATGCATTTAAACGATTGAGCTCATCCTGGAATTCACTGAGGTCCTGAAAACTGCGATACACCGAGGCGAAGCGTACATAGGCAACTTCATCCAACTCACGTAATTTACCCATCACCGCTTCACCAATCATTCGCGACGGCACTTCACGCTCACCAGTGACCTGGAGAAAATGTCTTATCTGAGTCAGCGCAACTTCGATCTGCTCAATGGATACTGGACGTTTTTCCAAGGCGCGCTGTAAACCGGCGCGCAGCTTGTTCTCATCGAAGGGCTCGCGGGTACCATCGGTTTTTATTACCCGCGGCATCACCAGTTCGGCCATCTCGTAGGTGGTAAAACGCTCACTGCAACTGAGACATTCACGACGTCGACGAACCTGGCCGCCATCGGCGACTAGACGCGAATCGACGACTTTGGTGTCATCAGCTTTACAAAAGGGACAATACATAGCTGTAGATCGAAAAAAAGGGGCGCTAGTCTAGCACAAGATAATGCCCTAAAAACTATTGCGGATTATCCATAGCCGCTATTCCCACATCCTTGCCAGAGTGGACATAACTGACCCCACGATCATCCATAACGCAGCGATGTCGAGGTCCCGGAAGAGCGCCATCAGAAGCCTCATAACCAGCATCTCCCGGATATAGCAGCACCATGGTTTCGCTGTCTCGAGAAATTCTTGGGGTAATCCAGTAAGCGGCAAAATGACGCAAGCTTTCCAGGGCCAGATCAGCACTGGCAAACTGGTCGAGCATCTTGATACTCAGGTAGGTCGGCGGCATCATTTTCAGGTCACCAGCACGATGATGGGCCACTGCCTGAGCCGGCGTCAGCCATTGAAAATCGTGAATCTCACCGTCATCAATCACCACGTCGGAATCTTCTTCGGCGACAACAGCGGCAAAAAACCAGGTGGCAAAACGACGTTTTTGATTGACCGGAGTGGTCCAGTGGGAAAAATGTACTAGCTGTTGAGGCTTGAGCAGCAGGCCGCACTCTTCAGCGGACTCTCGCACCGCGGCAACCCGCGCCGCCTGCTCTTCATGCTCCAGTCCAGCATTTTCACTGTCAGCCTGATCTACAGCACCGCCGGGAAATACCCACGCACCGCCAGCAAAAACCAATTTAGCATTGCGGCGCAGCATCAGTATTTCCATACCGGCGTTAGCTTGACGCATAATCAAAACGGTTGCGGCGCTGCGTACATTTACGGCTGGTATGTCGCTGGATGTGTCGCTCAATGTGGCGCCTCTTTTTTTATTATTAATGGCGCTAGTTAAAAACAAAAAAGCCCTGTAGTAAACAGGGCTTTTTCGATTCACTTATTTCAGGCTCATTATTACAAGCCAGTTACCAGCGACTAACCGTAGACAGGGAAACGTGCACAGACTTCCAATACCTTGGCTTTCACCTCAGCAATAACCTGCTCAGAAGTGCCGTTTTCCAGACTGTCGAGAATATCGCACATCCAATCAGTCAGCTGCACAGTCTCGTCAATGCCAAAACCGCGAGTCGTAATAGCTGGCGTGCCAACTCGCAGACCGGAGGTGACAAAGGGTGAGCGTGGGTCATTGGGTACAGCGTTTTTGTTCACTGTAATAAACGCTTCGCCCATGGCGCGGTCGGCGTCTGTACCTGTGTACTCTTTACCGATCAGGCTAACCAGCATCAGGTGGTTTTCGGTGCCGTTAGAAACAATATCAATACCGCGTTTCATAAATCGCGCTGCCATAGCCTTAGCATTGGCCACAACCTGCTTTTGATATTCAACAAACTCGGGGCTGGCTGCTTCTTTAAAAGCAATCGCCTTAGCCGCGATCACATGGCACAAAGGGCCGCCCTGTCCACCAGGGAAAACTGCAGAGTTACATTTCTTCGCCACAGCTTCGTCATTAGTAATAATGATGCCGCCACGTGGGCCACGCAGTGTTTTGTGCGTAGTAGACGTCACCACGTGAGCATGTGGCACTGGGTTCGGATAAACACCTGCGGCGATCAGGCCAGAGACGTGCGCCATATCAACCATAAGATAGGCACCGACCTTGTCAGCGATTTCGCGGAAACGCGCCCAATCCATAATTCCAGAGTAAGCTGAGAACCCGGCGATAATCATTGCCGGCTTGTGCTCGATAGCCAGAGCTTCAACCTGTTCGTAGTCGATCAGGCCAGTGTCGTTATTGAGACCATACTGAACCGCATTGTAGAGCTTGCCAGAAAAGCTTGGCTTGGAACCGTGAGTCAGGTGACCACCGTCGGCCAGACTCATGCCCAAAATAGTGTCGCCGCCTTTGATCAGGGCCAGAAATACAGCGCTGTTTGCCTGGGAGCCAGAGTGCGGCTGCACATTGGCATAGGCCGCGCCATAGAGACTTTTCAGACGATCGATCGCCAACTGCTCAGTGATATCAACATATTCGCAACCGCCGTAGTAGCGCTTGCCGGGATAACCCTCAGCGTATTTGTTGGTCATCTGACCGCCCTGAGCTGCCATAACCGCCGGGCTGGTGTAGTTCTCAGAGGCAATCAGTTCAATGTGCTGCTCTTGACGCTGATCTTCCTGCTGCATGGCGTGCCATACCTCGGCATCAAAATTCTCAATAGTCTGGTTTTTATCAAACATGGTTAGGGCATTCCCATAGCTGGTGGCTTTTAAAGGTAGCGAGTCTAAATGTAGCGAGTCTAAAATGTATCAAGTTTAAAAAAGGTGGGAAGTTTAACCGAAAGCCGATGCGGCTAACAGTCAAAAATCTTACTCGAGATCATTTTTCGAGCAGGGCAATCGCCTCGATATGGGCTGTGTGAGGAAACATATCCATCACCCCAGCCGCAGTCATTTTATAGCCCGCTTCGGCGAGCACTTTCAAATCGCGAACCATGGTCGAGGGGTGACAAGAGATATAAATAACCTGTTTGGCCTTGGTTTTTACAATCCAGGGCATCACACCGGCAGCGCCACTTCGCGGAGGATCCAGCAGCACCAGATCAACCTTGCCTTTGATTTTGCGCATGCCTGTCCAATTGCTCAGATCGGAAACCACAAATTCAGTATTGGTAATATTATTGCGCTGGGCATTCTCTTGAGCTTTTTCCACCAACTCGGTGAGCCCTTCGATACCAATCACCCGATCGAACTGAGCCGCCAGTGGTAGGGAAAAATTACCCGAACCACAGAATAGATCTACCGCAACAGACTCTCTTTCGGAAGTAGTATTACGCACCAGATCCAGTACCTGATCAATCATCTGACGATTAATCTCGCCATTGACCTGAACAAACTGCCCAGGCTCTACTTGAAGCTGAATGCTATCGGTTAAGGCAACATTTAAAGCTTTATCACCGCCATCAATACGCTTAAAGGCAGTCTGCTTTTCGGTTTTCCACCACAGCTGAGCATCGGTAAAAGTCAGTTCAGCTAACATGGCTTCACGCTCGCCAGCGGAAGGCACACGACTGGCCTCGATGGCGATAGCCACGGCGTTATCGGCACTGAGCAGTTCAACCTCAGAAAGGCGAATACCGACAGGGAAATTAACCATCCAAGCAGGCAGCGCGGCAACGATTGCAGGCAGCGGCTCCACCAACACATGACATTCAGTGATCGGCTCGATACGGCGACTACCGGCATTGCGGAAGCCAACCATAATCTGGCCGTCTTTGGCCCGCTGCACTGCAAGGCGCGCGCGGCGGCGATAGCCCCATTGCGGCGCACTCAGTGCCGGCAAAATAATGCCTGGCATCAGGTCGGCACGCTCGAGGCTGTCGAGAAGCTGCTGTTGTTTAAAGGCAATCTGAGCACCGTGCTCAAGATGCTGCAGTGTGCAGCCGCCACAGCGGGGAAAATGTTTGCAGGTTGGATCGACGCGACTTGGCGATGCCGAGACAACATTGAGCACATGGGCTTCGTCGTAATTGCGCTTCTGATTGTGGCGACGAAACTCAACGGTTTCACCGGGCAGCGCGCCGTCGATAAAGCAAGCCTTACCGTCGGGGCGACCGACGCCACGGCCATCATGAATCAAATCAACAATTTCGCAGATCAAGGGAGCTTCGTTGGCCATAGTGGCATCTTGTGTGGTCAAATTTAAGGCCGCTATAGTAGCAGATTGAGGTAATCGCTTTTGATTGTTTTACATAGTCCCGAATTGAGCTGATAATTACTCTTTAGAGGACAGATAAACAGAGGGAGATTCTTATGAGTATTCGCAATACAGAGCAACAATGGGGCTGGCCGAGCAAACTTTTGCACTGGCTCACAGCGCTGCTGATTTTGATTCAAATTCCCCTTGGCTTTTATGCCGATGACTTATCCAATTCGCCGCTAAAACTCGAACTGTTTGGCTGGCACAAGTCATTTGGCATTCTCATATTGATGCTCGCGATTATGCGACTGCTATGGCGCATGGCTGGCTCTATCCCAACCCTGCCCGATCCCAGCTTCATCCAGCGACGCCTGGCCAATCTCGGGCACAGCTTACTTTACGGCCTGATGCTAGTGCTGCCCCTCAGTGGTTGGATAATGTCCTCAGCGGCCAATCGACCGATCAATTGGTTCTGGATCATGGAACTACCGGCCCTAACCGGTCCCAATAAAGCTCTTAAAGAAATTGCCGAAGAGGTACATGAGGTATCAGTGATACTGTTACTCGTGGTACTAGCGGTCCATATAGGTGCGGCCCTATGGCATCACTTTAAACTTCGCGATAGCGTACTAAAACGCATGTGGTTTTAAGCTGATGAATAATTTCTCTAAAACTTTCCTGCTGAATTTCCTGATGGTCTGCCTGCCAAGCGTTGCTGACCAATGGCAGTCGGTGCCAGCAGATAGCCAGCTTATGTATCAAGTGACCTTTCAAGGCCTGCCCATTGAGGGGCGCTTTACTGAGTTCTCTGTGGATTACAGTCCCGCTGAAAAGCTACTGGTGAAAGTGGCTGTTGGCAGTGCTGATATGAGCGACGATGAACTTAATAGCGAAATTGCCGGAGTCGATTGGTTTGATGTTGGTCGTTTTGGTGAAGCCGTCTTTAGTAGCGAAAGCTTTGTGAATGATAGCTTTGTCGCCGAGAGCAACCCAAAGGAAAACTTTATCGCCGAGGGAAGCTTAAATTTAAAGGGTGTTTCCGAACCAGTAAATGTGCCCTTTGTCTGGCAGCCAGATACTCAGAATCCAGACCGCGCTACCATGAGTGGCCAGCTAGTCCTTAAACGCAGCGATTTTTCTATTGGCATTGGCGACTGGTCCAGCGGCGACCAGATCGGCATTGATGTCAGAGTTAGCTTTACTCTGGAGATGCAGAGGCAAGCTCAGGGTCACTCTAATCAAGAGTTTTCCAATCAAGGACCGAAAAATTAAAAAACTTCTCGCCACAGTATTACTCCCCTCCATCTTACTGATAGCCTGTTCGGTGCCTAGAGAAGAGCCCACTGCACCTCAGCGGCCCGCCGACTTCCCCACCGCTGCTTACGCCAACCCAGACCCAAAGAGCAGCCTCTACAAAGTCGACAGTGCAAACTCAATAGTGCGCATCAAAGTCCTCCGTGGCGGTGCTATGGCTAAGTTCGGTCACGACCATATAGTGGCCAGTCGCGATGTTCAGGGCTATCTATTGCTCAGTGACGACAACAGCTGTCGCGCAGATTTTTACGCCTCACTCAACCAACTCATAGTCGACGACCCGGTTTTGCGGAACCAAGCCAAGCTGCTCACCACCCCCAGTGAAAAAGATATTGCTGGCACAAAAACCAATATGTTGATCAGTTTAGACGCGGAAGAATTTCCCTTTGTGCAACTGCAAAGTTTAGATTGCGCTGGGGTTATGGCTGGACAGCAAATTGCAACCAACATCGGCTTGCATGGAATTTTTCAAACGCAGGATCTAGAGATTGCCGTGACTCAGTCAGACATTAATAGCTTGCTGATTAATGGTAGCTTTTCGATCCTACAGACCGACTTCGGCATAGAACCGTTCTCGGTGTTTAATGGATTACTTAAGGTAGAAGATAGGCTGGAGATTAGCTATCAATTGTTAGCGCAAAAAAGATAGCAGGCAAAGTGCAGAGTGCGAAATGACAGTATCCACTCAAGGGTTATTGACCGCCGCATCTGAATAGCAAACTGTAGTATCAGCCTTTTAAGATAAAACAATGAGGATATTCGGTGATACAATTCCTCGGCTAACCGGCTCGACTAAAACCTAACCCATTTAATGGCATCCAGATCTAAATGAAAAAAATTGTCTTTGTCGCCAATTCCCGCAAACGATTTCGTTACTACAGTCTGATAGCTGATCGCATCAAGCAACAGGCAACGGTCATCTTTCCAGTTTACCCAAGCCTCGCCCTATTGACCGGCGCGTTCAAAAAAGCCCCGATCGACGAAACTGAGCTGTTAGGCTCTCATTTGCGCCGCCAGAAAATTAATTATCCATCGTTATTAAAGTACCCGCTGCTGTGGCGAATATTTTGCTTTTTGGCTTATGTCACTGAGAGAGCGCGATTTAACCATTATTACCATATCTTCAGGAAACTTGATTGTGAGGCTGTGGCGATCTGGAACGGTCAAAAACAGCCTTATCTAACCATGATCAAAGCGGCCGAACTTGCCAAAAAGCGAATTTTATTTTTTGAAAACGGCCTGTTGCCCAACACCACAACTGCAGATTATGCAGGCGTTAACGCCCATAACTGCCTGCCAAGAAATCCTGACTTTTATCTCAAATTAACTGAACATTCAGACCTAGCTGAATTGCCAACGCAACTGGTCACCCGAAGCCCACACAAGAAACGGAAAATCACCGGGAAAACCCTAGAAACTCTTCCCGAGTCTTATATATTTATCCCATTTCAGGTGCCCGCCGACAGCCAAATCGTAATCCATTCCCCCTGGGTGCATTCAATGGAACAGATGTTTCATTTGGTTCGCGATGCTCACCTTAGGCTTCGTGCAGAGGGTCATAGCAATATTCCTTACCTAGTGTTTAAGGAGCATCCATCCTGGGCGGGAAATTTTCCCGAGCTGTATGATCTCGACGAATACTGCCTGTTTGCCAACGAGAGCAACACCCAAGAGCTAATAGAGAAGGCCGAAGCGGTGATTACGGTTAACTCGACGGTCGGACTAGAATCACTGCTATTAGGTAAAAAAGTGGTCACTCTAGGCAATGCCTGTTACAACATCGAGCAGCTAGTGCTCCACGCTACCTGTGAAAAAGAATTTTTTGCCGCCATAAGCGCACTGCCTACCTGGCAATGTAACGAAAACTTACGGTTGAACTTTCTTAATTTTATTGCCACAGCGTACTGTATCCCCTGTGATTGGCAGAACATGCTCGAGCAGAGTGACGAGATACATTTTGATGCCGTAGTGAAACGAGTATTTGAGACGGATTCTTTATCCCAGCAGATTAAAGGCATTTCACCAGAGCAGGCTTAGCGCGACGGCTCAGCTAGCGGACAAAACCCCTGGGCAGGCACATCCAGCGCATTATTGAACTTGCTCGAGAGATTCTGAAAGGCAATCAACCCTGTCAGTTCGACTATTCCTTCATCATCGTAAAAGCCGCGCAGCCGCGTCATCAACTCAGCACTGACAACCCCATGGGTATAGGTCACTGCTTCTGTGTATTCGAGAACAACCTGCTCCTCTTTGCTAAACAGATCCTGATTGCGCCAATCACTGAGTGCGAGCATTTTATCCATGGAACCGGTGCGCTGGGCCAGAGTGGCTGAATTAATATCGACACAGAAGTGACAGTCATTAACCTGAGATACCCGCACAGTTACCAATGAGCGCAGCACTGGACTTAAGGGCGAACCTTTGCGATCCAACACCCCATACATAATGGCCACGCTGGCAAACAGTTTTGGCGACAGTCCCCAGAGGCGTCCGGGATCGAGCACAGCACCGTACTTGCGTTTCTGGTTCCAGAAAAACGGGCGGATATACCAGGGATATTGATTGAGGGGTTTCACTTGAACGTGCATGGCTTTACCTGCTGTTGCCCACTGAATGAACAACAGTGTACCAATAGTCGCGGCCTTACCAAGGAATGGCTTTGTTATCCCAATCCAGATAGGAAAGCTGCCCGTCTATCTCAGACTCAGCCATGATTCCGCACAAGCGCTCGGCAACAAACTCTGGGGTAAACAATTTATCCGATGGCACTGAAGCCTGAAACGGCTTGGATAATGCTGTATCAGTAGTCCCAGGATGGAAGGAAATAATCTTGACGTTTTTCACTCGCCGCCCATATTCAATGGACAGGGTGCGCAGCATCATATTCAGCGCTGCCTTGGAACTGCGATAGGCGTACCAGCCACCGAGATGATTATCGCCAATACTGCCGACTCTGGCACTCAGGGCCGCCACAACACAGCGCTGTTTACTCTTTAATAAACGGTGCAGCAGTTTTAGCCACAGAACGGGAACCACTGTGTTGGCCTGAAATACAGTTTGTAATGACTCGGCGCTAATATCTTCGAGACGTTTCTCTGGCCACAATGTCTCGCTGTGCAGAATGCCATGACAGATGACTACTCTGGTGAAGCGCCCAGTAAAGGGTTGCAGCTGTTCAACCACAGCGGCCATGGCTGGCTCGCTGTACTCCGTTTCGATCCACACTGGTGTCATAGGACCATTGGCAAAATGCTCCGGTGCAGGGTTTCGACTCACTGCAATCACAGTATCAATTTCAGCATCCGCCATTAGCTCGCGGATAATCGCCTGAGCTAGTCCGCCGCTGGCCCCTAGGACCAGAGCTGCAGTGCCTTCAGTTACATCATTCATGCTTCACCGCGCTTAATCTCACAGACTTCGCAGCGTTCGCTGCCGGTTAATAATTTCGATATCCGCGAACGGTGCTTGGCAAAAAACAGATAGACCTGATGGGAAACTTGCTTGACCACAGGCCAGCGCAGTATCGCAACCCAATGACGCTTGCCCACTAGGGCCCAGGCTTCATAAGTCACATCCAATGCATAAATCATATCGCCATTAGCCA
The DNA here is from genome assembly GCA_963855085.1 of Gammaproteobacteria bacterium. Classification (GTDB taxonomy): domain Bacteria; phylum Pseudomonadota; class Gammaproteobacteria; order Pseudomonadales; family Porticoccaceae; genus HTCC2207. Next base: position 11,764 of record CAWLBR010000021.1, on the reverse strand, counting down.
GCTGGCCATGGAGAATCTGATCCGCACGCACTGGGTCAATGTGGGGAAAGGTTTCAGCAAAGCCCTGGGCATGAATATCTTGCAGGGCAATTTTGTGTGCTGTATCACGGCGACTCAGGTGGCGCATCTCGTTGACACAGAGGGGGCAGCCGCCGTCGTAGAAAATTGTAAGCTCGGGCTTGATCATATTTATAACTCCGCAAACATCATTGCTGCGACCAGCGCGTGCAACAATACTACTAAAATTGTGATTCGTAAGCGCATCGACCAATAGCTGCTGCCAATAACGTCCGCCGCTCCAGTCAGGCGCTCCACCCAGAGCAAGCTTAAAAAGCCCGCCAACAGCAAGCAGACGGCAAACACTGTCATAATCGGTGCTACATAGATTAGCAGCAAACAGGCCCAGGCACTGAGGGCGATAAAGTTGCTAAACAGAATAGTCACTGCCGCCAGCCTGTCTGGCTCAGCCAACCGGCTGCGCTCCCAGAGTGCACCACTTAAAAAGCTCAGAATCACTGCACTGTAGGCAATAAACACGTAGGGCGCATAGAGACCTAAAACCGAGGCACTCTGCAATCCCGGACCATTAAAATAGGCATTGGCCATCAGCCCAGCTAGCAGAATGAACGGCAGCGAGCCAAGATCCCCAAGCATTGCTGTGAGGTTATATTTTGCCGAGGCTGTTGAGGGTTGGTCAGACATAAAGGGTCGCTTTTATTCTTGAGTGAATATGTTTCATTTGATGCCTAATGGTACGCGAGGCAGGGTAATTTAGATGATTCTAACCAGCCGTTTGATAAGTCTAAATCAACCCATTCGGCGTATCTAAAGGTCTTATCTACTCCGTTTAAACCCCTCAACGTCGAGACAGTTTAGTATGCAAAAAGTCGGTATTTTTTGGTTCAATCATGATCTGCGTATGGATGATAATACCGCCCTGCTGCGCGCCGCTGCTGAGGTGGATAAACTCATCTGCCTCTATTGCGTAGACACCACCAGCGCTGGGCCCGGTTGGCAGCAGCCGGCCAAGCTATCGTCGCGACGACGTGAGTTTTTATTTGAATCCCTAGAAGATCTGGACAGCCAGCTAAGTCAGTATGGCCAGAAGCTGATAGTTCGCATGCAGTCGCCGCTGGAAGCCATAGCCCAGCTGATTACGGTGCACAATGTCTCACACCTCTACAGCTCCAACCACGTGGGCAGCCATGAAAAGCGCATCTGGAGTACCCTGAGTAGACGCTACTCAATGCTCCAGTTCACCCAGAGTCATACCCATACATTGTTTGAGCCCTCACAGCTGCCCTTCGCCATCGAGCAGCTGCCAGAGAGCTTTTCTAAATTCCGTCGCCTGATAGAAAAGATGGATCTAGATGCGGTTATTAATCCCCCTTCAGATGCACCAGTCAGATTGCCGCCCCCAGCCCTAGTAGCAGATATGGCCTGGCAGCCGGTTTGGCAGGAACACTTCCCCTCAAGCTCCAACGAGCAATCACCCGCACTGTTTAAAGGCGGTGCCAGTGCCGGAGAACAGCACCTTAGAGGCTACTTCGCCAAAGATCTCGCCAGCCGTTATAAACAGACCCGCAATGGTCTCGACGGCATGGATTACTCCACCAAGTTTTCTCCCTGGCTGGCCAATGGCACGCTCTCAACGCGGCGTATTGTTCAGCAGTTACAGGAATACGAAGCGCGCGCCGGAGCCAACGATTCCACCTACTGGATCTTCTTTGAGCTTCTCTGGCGTGAATATTTTCAATGGTATGGCCACAGACACCAGCAGCAGCTCTATGCCTTTTCAGGCATTGGTAGCTCAGTGCCAACCACCAGTTTTTATCCTGAGCGATTTAAAAAATGGTGTGCTGGCAACACCCCCTACGGGATTATTAATGCCTGCATGAAACAGTTAAATGCCACCGGTTATCTATCCAATCGCGGTCGCCAGTTAGTGGCTAGCTGTTTTGTCCATGAGCTGGGGTTGGACTGGCGGCACGGTGCGGCTTATATGGAACAGCAGTTGGTGGATTACGATGTGGCTTCCAACTGGGGCAACTGGCAATATCTGGCTGGCGTCGGTGCCGACCCTCGCGGGCATCGTCGCTTTGATCTGCAAAAGCAGGCGCAAATTTACGACCCAAAAAATAAGTTTGTACAGCGCTGGGCCGGTGAGCAAACGCTGTTGCCCTTAGATTCTGTGGATGCAGCGGACTGGCCTATCTAAGCCCATGTTAGACTGCCTCCCAGACATTCATTTATAAATAAAAATATCCTCTAAAAAGCACCCACAGCGATGAAAAAATATCACAGCCTGCGACTTATTCTCGGCGACCAGCTGAATGCCAGCCACTCTTGGTATCGAGCGCAGGACGACGGCGTACTCTACCTCATAGCAGAGCTGCATCAGGAAGCCTCTTATGTGCGCCATCATGTGCAAAAGGTCTGTGCTTTTTTTGCTGCTATCGAAGGTTTCGCCACGGCTCTTAGCTCTGCAGGGCATCAGGTCAAACATCTCACCCTCGATGACACTGCAGGCTTTACTGACCTCAACGCCTTGATCGCTGCCCTGTGCAAAGAACACAGCATCGAACAGTTTGACTATCAGCAGCCAGATGAATACCGCCTCTCGGAACAGCTTAAGCAATTGGATATTGGCATTCCCATAAGCTGTTATGAGAGTGAACACTTTTTACTCGCCCATGACGAACTGGCCAACTATATCAATGTCGGCAAACACAATCGTATGGAGTCCTTTTATCGTAAGCTGCGCAAGCGCTTTGATATTTTAATGGAGGGTTCTGAGCCGCTGGGTGAGCGCTGGAATTTCGACGGTGAAAATCGCAATAAATTAAAAGCTGCGGACATCCTAGAGGTTCCACAACCACTGCTATTTGCCAATCCAGTGGGCCACTATTTAGAACGTATCCAACGACACAAGATAGACACCTTAGGCAGCGCAACGGAAGATTTATTGTGGCCTGTGAATCGGCAACAGTCCCTGCAGTTATTGGATTTTTTCTGTGAGTACTGCCTGCCGAATTTTGGTCGCTTTCAGGATGCTATGACCCAGCACGGCGAATCACGATGGAGCCTCTACCACTCGCGTATTTCCTTCGCGCTAAACAGTAAAATCCTCCATCCCATGCAGGTTATTGAGGCGGCAATAAAACGCTTTGCCGAACCCGACAGTGGTGTGGACTTGGCTCAGGTGGAAGGCTTTGTTCGCCAAATTCTCGGCTGGCGTGAATATGTCCGCGCTGTCTATTGGGTCAATATGCCCGACTATGGTGAGCGCAATAGCTTCGAGGCGAAACGGGATTTACCTAATTATTATTGGACCGGAGATACAAAAATGGCCTGTATGAAACAGGCCATTGATCAGTCATTAGAATATGCGTACGCCCATCATATTCAGCGTCTAATGGTGACCGGCAATTTCGCCATGCTCGCGGGTATAGATCCGGACCAAGTAGATCAGTGGTATTTGGGAATTTATATAGATGCGATTGAATGGGTTGAAATGCCCAATACCAGAGGCATGAGCCAGTTTGCCGATGGCGGTTTAATCGCCACCAAACCCTATGCCGCCAGTGGCAGCTATATCAATAAAATGAGCGATTACTGCAAAGACTGTCATTACAGTGTCAAAGAGCGATTCACAGAGAATGCCTGCCCGTTTAATAGTCTGTACTGGAGCTTTATGCAGCGCCACAGCGAGCGCTTTTCGAGAAATCCGCGCACCGCTATGGCCTACCGCACCTGGGACAAAATGGATGCAGAGGTGAAGCAGGCCCTACTGGCGAGGGCCGATTATTGTCTGAGTAATCTAGACCAGCTGTAACGGGTTTTTATAGAACTACTTACTGACATCAACCAAAGCGTCAATGATGTCACTGTAGCGCTCAAAGAACTCTTTTGAGGTACCGTCGTCATAGGTGATCGGGGTTTTGATAGCATTGTTCATCTCTATAACCCCCATGGACTCAAGCCATCCCGCAACTTTTAGGCGAAAATCCACTGTGCCCACCCAGTTAATGTATTTCAGTAGACCCCAGTCTTGAACCGAACCGCCGGTGGGGTGATATTTAGTAATGCGCGTAAAGACAATATCGTTTTCTCGATCGACAAAAATATACTGACCAAATTTGCCACTGGCATTAAAGATCACAGCATCTTCGTCATGGCGTGAAATCCACCAGTGCAGTGAATAACCGCGGTCCTGCTCTATGGTTGAACTCTCGAGTCCATCCCAAACTTTGGAGAAAGTTTGGTTCACATAATCCTCAGAAATAATCTGTTCACCATTCCAATTGCCGCTGCGGGCAAACAGTAAACCAAAACGCGAGTACTGGCGCGCCGTGGTATCTACACAGCAGTAGGTCAGTGGATTACCGGCACTATCCTGCCACAGGGTGACATCTGTAAGACCGATCTTATCGAAGACCCGCTCCTTTAAAAGCACATCGGCTTTCTGCCCTGTAGCCTGTTCGAGAATGTCCGCCAGCAACATCGAGTTAACATTGTTATATTCAAATTTCTGACCGGCGGGTTTTTCAACTGCCACTGCCCGGGCATAGGCTAGATGATCGCTAGAGAAAAACATTTCTTCATGTTTATGGTCAGGCATTTCCAAGCCGCTGGTCATATCCAATAAGTCACGGAGACTAATTTCAGCGCGCTGGTCACCAAAGTAGTCGAGATAGATAGCGACCTTGTCATCAAGACTATTTATCTCTCCGCGGTCGATTGAGATGCCAATCAGCGAGGCGTAAAAGCTTTTTGCCATGGACCAGGATGTGCCATAGGAGCCCTGTTTATAACCCTCGGCATAACGCTCGCCAATCACAAATCCATTTTTAATTAATACCACTCCTTGAGTGGCGGAATCATCAAACGAAAGGTCAAATAAACGTTTAACTTTCTCCTCTGAAACGCCCAAATTTACAGGGTTTTTAACCTGCCATTGCGCCTCTGGATATTCAGTTTTTGAGCTGGATGGCAGTATACTGCTGACGCTGATAGACAGAGTGCTATCAATGTCATTATCAGTCGCCTCATGGTGGCTAGCAAAGCTAAAAGTTGGTAGAAAAAGAACCGCGAAAAAACTGTACGTTAGTATAGAAAGTCGAAACATGATGATCTCTTTTTATTATTGTCCAGCAAGTATATTCCTAAAATCGCTCTGCAGCGCTATGAAACTATAGATAGTGAGCATTTGCACTTTTTTTAAAATAGCGATACATTCAGGCACGCAGATTACTCTGAACAGATAAATCAGAAAATCTGCACATCGGGCACAGCTCGTTCTCCGTGTAATAAGAAGCATGCTTTGCCCATAATAAAAATAATATCTAACTGTAGGGGTTCCACATGACAAACAACTTAACCGCCAGCGATCCCGTTGGCATTTCCTTTTGGCTGATTTCTATGGCCCTGGTTGCTGCCACAGCATTCTTCTTTATTGAACGCGATCGTGTCGCGGGCAAGTGGAAGACGTCTCTGACAGTATCTGGTTTGGTTACTCTGATCGCTGCAGTGCACTATTTCTATATGCGCGATGTGTGGGTATCAACTGGAACGTCTCCAACAGTCTTCCGCTATATCGACTGGTTACTCACTGTGCCATTGCTGATGATCGAGTTTTACTTGATTCTGTCTGCAGTGACTAAAGTACCAGCTGGTGTTTTCTGGCGTTTACTGATCGGTTCAATCGCTATGCTTGGCTTCGGCTATGCTGGTGAAGCTGGTTGGATGGACGCGAAGATGGCCTTTATTCCATCAATGGCAGCTTGGTTCTATATCATCTGGGAAATCTTTAAAGGTGAAGCAAGCCAGATTAATGCTGGTCTAGCCAACGCTAACGTCCAAAAAGCCTATAAGACTATGACTCTGTTAGTCACTGTCGGTTGGTCAATCTACCCATTGGGTTACTTCTTTGGCTACTTCATGGGAAGCCAAGATCCAGTTATGCTGAACGTTATTTATAACGTAGCTGACTTCTGGAACAAGATTGCCTTCGGTGTAGTTATCTGGGCAGCAGCAGTAGCTGATTCAGAGTAATCTGAACCAGTAGTGAGTGTGAATTTGAAAGGGCCAGCATTGCTGGCTCTTTCTCTCTCTGCCGCTCTCTACTTTATTCGGCAGACACAGCGCACCAGCTACAGCATCTAAGCAACAACAACAACAACAACAAAGTTACAAAATAGTAACTGCATATAAAAATTATAAGGGTACTGACAATGTCCCCAACACCGTTTAAAAATATTTCTTCGAACGCTTCTACCGGACCAAGGGGTTTAGCAGAGCTAGAGTTTCTCTATAAGCGAGAGATGCCCGATGCCCAGAGCGCACTTGCAACAGCTGCTCGCTACCACTTTCAAAATCCCGGTAAGTCTTTTCGTGCGCAACTTGCGCTGACCAGTGGTCTATCCCTAGGTCTAAACCCACAGGACAATCTACATTGGGCCGCCGCTTGCGAGCTGCTGCACAATGCCTCGCTGATACACGACGATATCAGCGACGCCAGCACCCACAGACGTGGACAAGAGAGCATCCATCAGCACTTCGGCGCTGATATGGCACTTTGCCTCGGCGACTGGATGGTGGCCAAAGCCTTTGAGCTCGGCGCCAGAAACGCCCTCCATGGCGGCAAATTGGTGTGCCTGTTAGCTCAGGCGATGCAAGAGACTTGCAGCGGCCAGATTTCTGATATCAGCCAGCGTGAATGCGCCAATTTAGAAGACTGGCAGCGCATTGCCAAAGGTAAAACCGCGCCATTATTAATTGCTCCGATCAAGGGCGCTGCCATTGCAGCAGGCCTGAATACAGAACAAAATGAAAAGCTCAATACAGAGCTGCAGTGCCTTGAAAAACTCGTCGGATTTTGTGGCCTGGCTTATCAGGGCCGCAACGATATCGACGACATTATTCCTTCAAGCAGACGCTCCAGTGATCTCGATGGCCGCAAACCCAATTTAGTGGTTAGCCTATTTGCACAACAGGGTCCCAGCGCCGATGAGTTTAATCTCTGGTACCAATCTGATGACCTGAGTAAACTGAGTTATTGGCAGAAACGTATAGCCACTAGTGATGTGATTTTGCAGGCTAACCAATCGGTGGACTACTGGTTACTTCAAGCGGAGCTTCTGGTTTTATCCGTGCCGCCGCAGTTGCAGTCTGTTAGCGCCGGTCTAGTCGCATCCGTTAAAAAAATGACCACTAATACTCATCTCATCAAACACCAAGGGCAGATCGCTTGACACAAACCGCACAGCAGGACGCTCAAAGAGCAGTAGTCATCGGAGCAGGATTTGCAGGAATAGCCACAGCACTCAGATTACGCAAACTCGGCTACGACGTTACTCTGTTAGAGCGCCTACAAAGCCTCGGCGGTCGCGCCCAGGTTTTTGAGCGCGGCGGCTACCGCCACGACGCCGGCCCAACAGTTATCACCGCGCCTTTTTTGTTTGATGAGCTGTTTGAACTATTCGACGAAAAGCTCGAAGATCATTTGCAGTTTGTCCCCCTAGATCCCTTTTATCGCTTTCACTTTGCCGATGGCAGCCAGTTCGATTATCGCGCCTCCATTGAAGATACTCTCACCGAAATCCGCCGCTTTAATCCAGATGATGCCGATGGCTATCTGAAGCTGCTGGAAAAATCTAAGCGAGTTTATGACATAGGTTTTAAACAGCTAGTGCACCGCCCCTTTACCCGGGTCTGGGATATGGTTAAACAGATTCCCGCACTGCTAATGTTGAAGTGCTATCGCAGCGTTTCGCAAATGGTAAACAGCCATCTCAAGCACCCATTAATTCGTCAGGCGTTTTCGATTCACCCCCTTTTAGTGGGTGGCAATCCCTTTAAAACCACGGCGATTTATACGTTAATTCATTATCTTGAACGACGCTGGGGCGTGTTCTTTTGTATGGGCGGCACCGGCAAGCTAGTGGAAGAATTGGGCAAGCTGATGGATCGTCATGGGATAAAAACCCAGTTCGGCGCCGACGTGGATGAAATTATTCTCGACGGCAAGCGCGCCACTGGCGTCCGAATGAATTCAGGAGAAACCTTAGACGCTGATATTGTAGTCTTTGGTGGCGATCCCGAGACCTGTTACAAGCATCTGCTGCCGGCGAAAAAAACCTTCAGCATGCCGACCATCAAAAAACAGTATTCCATGGGTCTCTATGTGCTCTATTTCGGCACCCGCAAACTCTATCCCGATGTGGCACACCACAGTATTTGGATGGGGCCAAGATTTAAGGAATTACTCACCGAGATCTTTGATCACAAAACCATGAGTGAAGACTATTCGCTCTATGTACACAGACCCACTGCTACAGACACAAGCTTTGCACCTGAGGGCTGCGAATCTTTTTATGTGCTCTGCCCAGTACCCAATCTACTCGGTGATGTAAATTGGGCAACTGAAGGACCAAAATTGCGCGATCGCATTGTGCAGTCACTGGAAGAGACAATCCTTCCTGAACTGTCCTCAGTGATCGAAGAAGTGTTTTGGATGACCCCAGAAGATTTCGCCAAAGATTATCGCTCCATGCACGGCGCCGGCTTCTCCATCGAGCCACGCCTTACACAGTCCGCTTGGTTTCGTTTTCACAATCGCGACCGCGCTATCTCCAACCTTTACTTTGTCGGCGCCGGCACTCACCCGGGCGCTGGACTGCCGGGCGTAGTCAGCTCAGCCAAAGTGGTTGAAGAGTTACTGACCGGGGTCGAGGTAGGTTCTGGCGGATAGCCCATGCAAAACTCTCAAGCCAAGCAGGTTCTCGCTCGAAACGGTAAATCGTTCTATTGGGCCAGCCTATTTCTCGGCTCTGAGTTGGCCGATCGCGCCGCACGTCTCTATCAATTCTGCCGCTTTGTCGACGACCTAGCGGACGGCGATCTACCTGACAGACTCGACTCTCTAGAAGATATTCGCGCTGGGCTAACTGACCCGAAACATCCTGCGGTGGCAACTATTCCCGAGTTGAAGGCTTTTGTTGCCCTAGCCACGGAAGCCAATATTCCCCTTAAGGCCGCTGGCGAACTACTCGACGGCATGCTCCGTGACCAACATCCCACAGCTCTTCAAACCGAAGCCGAACTGCTGCGCTACTGCCATGCCGTGGCCGGTACAGTCGGGTTGATGATGTGCCGAGTACTCAACTGCCAACATGCCCGCGCCGACGCATTTGCCATTGATTTGGGGGTTGCCATGCAGCTCACCAATATTGCCCGAGATGTACTCGAAGATGCCAAGATGGATCGCCGCTATCTGCCCGCCAACTGGTTTGATACGCCCCTTAGTCCAGCGACCATTGCCGAGGCCGCTAATGACAGCCATTTGCCAGTGGCCGCAGCCATCAATGAGCTGTTAGAGTTGGCGAATCAATATTACGCCAGCGCCTTGATAGGCATTCATCTGCTGCCCTGGCGCAGTAGATTCTCGATTATTGTGGCGCTGCGAGTTTACGGCCAGATTGGCCATAAGCTTAAACGGAGTGGACTGCAATGGTGGTGTGGTCGCACAGTGGTGAACAAACTCACCAAAGCGCGCCTCAGCATTACTAGTTTGATTGACCTGTTATCGGGACTGGGATGGAAAAAAGTGCCTGAACATAAGGCAAGCTTGCACATACATTTAAAGGGATTAGCCGGTGTCGAGTGACTTTGATATCGCCATTATTGGCGGCGGCAATGCTGGCTTAACGCTGGCAGCGAAGCTCGCAGCCCAAGAGAACCCGCCGACCACAGTGGTGATTGAACCCAAGTCCGCTGCACAGCGTGACTGCAGCTGGGCACTCTGGGCACTGGATCAACAGGCGGAGCAACTGACCCATTCAACAAAAGGTCGCTGGCGTCGCTGGCAGTTGATCGATGAAACTAGCCGAGTGGTTCATAGCAGCAATCAATACAACTACCTAAGCCTAAGCTCAGCAGACTACCTGCTCGACTGTGCCGCGCAGCTGCGCGAGCCTGTAAGCATGATTGAAGACTCGGTTATTAATCTGCACCGGCAACAGAAGCAGACCATTATTGAAACCGGCAAAGGCAGCTTCAGTGCCGAGAGCGTCTATGACAGCCGCCCGCCTAAAGTGCCTTATAGTAGCTTGCGACAGCATTTTCTCGGCTGGCAAATCCTCACCAAAGAGCCGATCAAAGATCCCGATATGGCCACACTTATGGACTTTCGCGTGGATCAGTCCCGAGGGCTGCACTTTATCTATGCCCTGCCGTTTTCTGATCATCATCTGTTGATCGAATCCACATTGATTTCAGGCAGAATGGAAACTCAAGACTGGTATCGCGATGCCATTAAAGGTTGGCTGCGAGAGAATAATATTGAAATCGCAGAGATTATTGGTGAAGAGATGGGTGTTATTCCCATGGATACATTGGCGACCGAATCCGATGCTGCAACAGCATCAGAACCCTCAGAACCCTCAGAACCAGGGCCACTGATCGCCACCATTGGTGCGGCTAGCGGCGCAGTGCGGCGCTCTTCAGGTTACGCCTTTCAGCATATTCAACTGCAGATAAGCCAACTGGCGGCGGGCATTGCTCAGGGCAATATGGCGGTTCCCACCCCGATTTCTAGCCGCCTGACCGCTATGGATACTATTTTTAACGGCGTGCTACTCAGTCGTCCGGATCTCGCCGTGTCACTGTATATGGATATGGCCGGGGCGTTAAATGGCGACCAATTTGCGCGCTTTATGCTCGGTCAAGCAACCGCCAACGACTGGCTGCGAGTGATAGCCGCCATGCCCAAGGGCCCGTTTATAAAGCAGGTTGTAAAGCAGGCAGCCAAGCAACTGTCACAGAAGCTATCCCGTGCCTGAGTTAGCGTTATTATCCAATGCCTCCCTTCTCGCGATTGCCGCGATTCTGCTTATCGGTGTACCCCACGGCGGACTCGATGGCGCAGTGGCCCGACGGGTCGGCTGGCCCAGCGGCATGCTGCCATGGATACTTTTTCATATTATTTACTTGCTGCTGGCTGCTAGCGTCGCCGGCCTCTGGTGGCTCTACCCGCTGCCCAGTCTACTGTTTTTCTTGGGGATCTCAGCACTACATTTTGGCAGCAGCGACATTCGCCATATAAGTTCACCCTCTTCGAGAGACGCCTGGCTTCCCCTGTTGGCTCACGGCGGCTTGGTGGTCATCGCCATACCGGTTTTTCAAAGCAGCGCAGTAGGGCCACTGTTTGCAGTGTTAGTCGGGGCTGAGAACAGCCTCTGGCTACTCAATCAAATCGATCAGCTGCGATTACCTTGGGCTGCCAGTCTATTTGCCTATCTGATCTACAGCGTTTACCAACCGCGCTGGCGCAAATCGCTGCTCAGTTTGGCAGTGCTGATTGCACTGGCCTATCTGCTGCCGCCCCTAGTGAGCTTTGCCCTGTATTTTTGTCTCTGGCACAGCCGCAGTCACATGCAGCGTATCTGGCGCAATATTGCCCCGGATCAGCGTCAACGCAGTGCTGGCGAAGCCGCGGCTTACAGCCTGTTAGCCTACGTAGCTGCAGGGATTTATTTTGTATTGCAGACCAACAGCGGCCCGGCATCCGTAACAGCTATAACACCGGCGCTTTTACAGCTGACCTTTATCGGCCTCGCCGCACTCACCGTGCCGCACATGGTGCTGGTTGATTTTATTCTCGGGAACCAACAAGAAGAACAGCATGACGGACATTAGCCAACGCAAAGCCGACCATATTAATTTGGCACTGCAAGCCGAGCACCAAGCTGCCACGCCTGCCGGC
>CAWLBR010000020.1:0-23694 GCA_963855085.1 Gammaproteobacteria bacterium | reverse complement strand
AGTGGTTGCCAGAGTGAAAAGTCAGCTGTTGGCAGATGTGCTGACACTCGCACAATACCTTCTTGCGGTTCTTCTTGATCACGGTCATAACGAATATGGGCGCCACTTAGACCAGCCTCATTAAAGCGCAGATCGAAGTCCAGATCGGCACTCTTTTGTAGCCCGTCGGATCGCCCTGTAATAGTTGCCTGTAGCCGCTCAAATTCTGGGGCAAATGAAAGTAACATGTTGAGATCTTGAGATTCCGCCGCGGTCTTCACCAGAGGCTGAGGAAGATCCAGCTCGACCCCCTGAAGCTGACTTTTTATCTGCACAGTTATAGGGGCTGCAACGACCTGCTGACCTTCGCCTTCGGTCCCGGGAATTGTAATCAGACTGTCGACAGCAATCACCCCCACGACCACCTCTTGCCAGGGGAAATCCACTAGCTGACTTAAGCTCTCAGGCAATAGTGTGCCGGTCACAGCAATTTTCTGGTCGCCATCACTTTTATACAATTTTGCCAGCATGGGTCTTTGCCAAAAGTTGGCGCTAACTTCGTCGCCATAAAGCCCCTTATCAAGGGAGAAATTCAACCGACCATTAATCTCCTCGACACTAATTGGGCCGCCAGGAATGCTCAGGGAACCACTCTCGACCACTGCAGTGACATTATATTGGGCCTCAAGGGCTTCACTAGCGACTGCAGGCAAAGGGATCAAAAGGTCCAGCTGACTGGTCATTTTGCCGCTGAAGTCCCAGCTTGTTAATGCCCCTAGACGACTCTGCAGCGGCGACTCTGTCAACAGAGTCATGGCCGCACTGAGATCTCCTTCGACCTCCGCGGCGACAGTTATAGCTGGAGCTTGATTGGGACCGATCCTGTCATAGATCACCTTGGCACTGCTGATAGACGTATCACCCACAGTGCCAGAATAGACCTCAACCTCAGTGAAGGTATCGTCCACGAGAACCAGAGCTTTAGCATCGCGAAGACCCATCCATTTGGGGTCATAGTCGATATCTGCATCACTCATTTTTACCATCAACTGGGTAGTCTTGGCTAATGGCTCAAGCTGTGGTGGCTGGGTGCGAATTAATAAGCCAAACTCGTCGACATGGCCATCCAAAATAGACTCTTGCAACCATTTCCGCAGTTGTCTCGGCATGCGGTACGGTAGATATTTGTTGCGCTTGTTGGCATCCAGATCGCGGCCACCAATGAGCAGGCTAACAGAGGGCGGATTGCCCTTTGACGGAAGGGTCTGTTCAATCGAGAAGAGTATTGAAGCAACACCAGCATCCAACTCGGCACGCATTACATCGCTGCGCAAGGTCAGCTGTTTGTCAGCCTCATCCCAAGAAAAGTTAATCGTTCCCTGAGCTTTTTCGATACTCTGATAATTTTTATAAACCGTCGGAAACAGCGCCTCGAAGCCATCATTGTCAGCAACCGAGAGTAATCCATGACTGCCGTATACTTCCAAATATCCATCCAGCCCCTTCACTCCAGGTGCTTTTTTCCATGCCGCAATCCCCAGCCCCTGAAGATTGGCCGACGCATAATAGCCAATTTCATCATGTCCCAGAGTTAGAGCCTCGACCATTCCTTGGGGCTTCAACCTGTCGACAATATCGAGAATGTTTTGGTCAGCAATGCGGGTGGTATAGAGCAGTTCTGACATCAGCGTTAGATCAAGATGATTCACTGACAGATCAAAATCATGCCACTGGGAACCCATGCGCTGATTAAATACTAGATTGAGTGGTTCTATTGAGGTATCCGACCAACTAAAACTGAATCCCTGTAACCGCGCACCCCAGTCCGAGCCAGGGGTATACCAGCCAGTGATCTCGGTTTTGATCTCGGTAACCGGTGGCACATCCGCCAGCCAGTTTAGCGGCACTTCACCCACAGCAAGATTGCCTTCAAAATCTATCGAACCACCGGGATGCAGGGCAACCCAGATTTCACCCTGAGCATTGGCTTTAAAATCCGGAAGATTGGCGAATAATTCAGGCATCAGTGAGCGAACTAGATCCGCTAGGGGTTCAGAAAGATTAAAATCGTCGAAGCGGAAATAGCCCTCCGCAGATAAACTCTCTATATCTGCTAAATCCCCCTGACCTTCGATTAATAAATAGGCTGGGCTTGCGCTGGCAATCCTCTGTTCACTTGGAATCAGAGCCTCATCCAGCAGGCTGACACTGAGCTCAGCACGGTGAAAATCTTGGGTGTTTTCCATAGCCACATTGCGCGCGCTGAGCACCATGCTCTTGCCAGAGTAAAATTCAAACGTGGTTTGCACATCGTCAAAGCGAATTAGGCGGCTGTAAGTCAGGGGGTCAACAATCAGACTTAGGTCAGTATCTCCTCCGCTGCTAAGGCCTTTTAAACTCCATCGCCCGCGTTCATCTTCAATCAAAGTAAGCGCCAACTTGGCAACCGCTAGCTCACGCCAAATCGGGGAGCCATGTAGCAAGCTATTAAAGAGATCTAGGTCGGCTCGGGCGCCCTCTAAACTCAGGGCCGGGCTCTTATTACCCGCAGCACTGCCAGTAACATTAGCCGCAGTAATGGATAGCGTATCGATTTCAATAATCGGTACCAGACGCGGCCATTCACCGCGCAGCTCACCGAGTTCTACCTGCAGACCGATCTGTTCCCCAAGAAACTGCTCAACTGGCTCGCGAACCTTGTCTACATAGGCAATTGTCTGGCGACCAATCACCACCAGAATCACAGTACCGATAATCAGCAGTGCGAGCGTCAGCCATACCCAACGCATCGACGTCTTTAATGCTGTACCCATACTCGCCATAGTCACTGTTCTTTAAACCGGAATAATATCAAACTGCTCAAGAGCATAGAGGCTCTCGACCCTAAACTGAATGGTGCAGTTAATAAATAGCTCTAAATCTGCCACCTGACTGGAGTCTTCATCAGTTAGCCTTTCAATCACCGGTGCCGATGCCAACACCCGCAGACTGTCACATTCATAGGCCCGCGCTGCACGCAGAATATCGCGTAAGATTTCATAGCTCATGGACTCGGCAGACTTAATATAGCCGCGGCCAAAACAGGTGGGGCACTCCTCGCAGAGTATCTGCCCGAGACTTTGACTGGTGCGCTTGCGGGTAGTCTGCACTAATCCGAGTTCGGTCACACCAGAAATTGTTGTTCTCACCGTATCTCGCGCCAAAGCCTTTTCCAGCGCGCGCAGCACCTGACGGCGATGCTCAACGCTGTGCATATCAATAAAGTCGATAATAATAATGCCGCCGAGATTGCGCATCCGCATCTGCCGGGCAATCACCACCGCCGCTTCAAGATTTGTTTTATAGATCGTCTCTTCAAGGTTGCGATGGCCGACAAAGGCGCCAGTGTTTACATCGATGGTCGACATAGCCTCGGTCTGATCAAAGACTATATGGCCACCAGACTTAAGCATTACCTTGCGTTGCAGTGCCTTGGTAATTTCCTCCTCGATGGCATACATATAGAACAGTGGCCGTTCACCAGGATAGTGCTCAAGCAAACGTACCATGTCCGGATTGAATTTGTTGCCGAAGTGAGTCAGCTTGTCGAAAGCCTCGCGGGAATCAACGCGAATTTTCTCCACCTCGGTGCCAACCATATCCCGCAATACGCGCTTATAGAGAGGCAGATCTTCATAGAGGCAGCAAGGAGCCTTGGCGCTAACTTTGCGCTGGAGAATATCCTGCCATAGACGACGTAAGAATCGTACAGTGTTGCGCAGCTCTGCTTCTTCAGCCCCATCGGCCGCTGTGCGCAGAATATAACCACCGGAAAGAGGATTTTTCGCACCCTCTTCCGCAGTGACTTCATCGACAATAGTTCCTAGCATAAGCTTTAAACGCTCACGCTCCTCTTCCGACTCGATACGCTGAGAGACGCCGAGATGCTTTCCTTCAACCATATACACCAGATAGTGAGAGGCTACCGAAAGCTGCGCCGACAGGCGCGCGCCTTTGGTGCCCACAGGATCCTTAATCACCTGTACCGCAATCTGCTGGCCATCATGCAAGAGTTTGCGAATATCAGGCTCACCCGTATCCGTGGCATTGAGTTTGGTCTTCCGCGGCAGCAGGTCATCTATGTGCAAAAAAGCCGTGCGCGCTTCACCTATATCGATAAAGGCTGCCTGCATGCCAGGCAGCACTCGTACGACCTTACCTTTATAAATATTGCCCACCAGACCACGCTTGTTGTTGCGCTCGACAAAAATTTCTTGGGGCACGCCGTTCTCGACTAGAGCCACTCGAGTTTCCATGGGCGTAATATTGACTAGCAGTTCCTGGCTCATCGTTTTTCCATTTTGTACTACGTTAATGCTCTTTTAAGGATCTAGGCTCTCAATTCCAAGCTATCCAATTTAAGCTGAGGACTCCGAAGTCCACAAAGGTATACCAAATTCTCCAAGTATCTCGGCGGTTTCGCTCAATGGCAGACCAACAACACCACTGTAACTGCCCTCTAGGTGATCAACAAACACTGCGCCAAGCCCCTGAATAGCATAACCACCCGCTTTGCCTTGGGGCTCACCGGTGTGCCAGTAACTCTGACACTCAGATTGACTAATTGTGCGAAAACGCACCAGAGTTTTTGTCAGACGACTGGAGGAGCAGGGTCCCTGAGAGACAGCAACTGCTGTCATCACTGTATGTACTCTGCCAGACAGAGCCATTAGCATTGTAGCTGCATCAGCCTGATCTCTAGGCTTACCAAAAACCTTCCCCTCGCAAACCACAATAGTGTCAGCGCCTAGGCTTGGCAGTGTTCTGTCATCACTGCTGTTTCCATTTTTACCGCCATTTCCATCTTTAACACTACGCCCATCCTGGAGACTATATCCAGCCCTGGCTTTCTCAAGCGCCAGCCTTGCGACATAATCCTCAGGTGACTCGTCAACAAGCCTAGTCTCATCTAAATCAGCGGCCAAAATGGTAAAGCGCACTGCAATCTGGCGCAGCAGCTCACTGCGGCGCGGCGATGCAGAGGCAAGAATAAGATCAGCGGCGGACATGGATAAGATTCAACCTCTTCTTGGCTGCGAGCGGGCAACCAGGAAATCAATAAATGGCCACACCAGTATCGAAAGGAGAATTTTCATCGGCAGGTGTTCGATACCCGAAGGAAGGCCGTATACAATAAAAATGCTCGCCTCGAGCACTGCGACCAGAGTAATGATGAGCGCCATCAACATGGTGCGCTGGAGCATCGAAAGATATTTGGCCCAGCGACTGACCAATGAGAGAGCACCGGCGCAGAGAGCAAAGACAATCATCGAATGACCTGGGCTCATACGCAGCAGAAGATCCGCCAACAGACCCACCGACGCGGCAAACAAAATTCCCAGCCCATTGGGCCAGCGCATGATCCAAGCCATAGCCGTAAGCAACAGAAAGTTCGGCTTCCAGACAATCCAATCACCACTTAGGGGCATCAAACTGAGTACCACCGCAAGTATAAGCGTCAGGCAAACCGCGATGCCACGGTTGTCAGACTCCATTATTCAACCGCGTCCGCAGCACTGTCCCGAGAGATATAAAGTAATAGTAGATGGCGGCTGCGATCGATCTCAGCAGAGGGGTCAATATCAATTTTAAGAAAGTTATCACCAGGCTTACTGACAATACTCAGCACGGTACCAACCGGATAGCCCGCAGGGTACAGCCCACCAAGACCCGAACTAACCAGTTTGTCACCTTCGCGAATATCGGCTGTGGGCGAGACAAACTTCAGGTTTAAACGATTGTAGTCAGCGCGGCCTTCAGCAATAGAGCGCAGCCCGTTGCGCAACACCTGCACCGGCAGCGCATGGTTGCTATCGGTAATCAGTAGAGCCGTACTATGGTTCTTATGCACCGTAATAATTTGTCCCATCAAACCTTCGGCATCAAGCAGCGGTTGCCCGACAAACACATTATCTGCACTGCCCCGATCAATGGTGAGGGTGTGGCTAAGAGGATTCGCCGATACGCCGATCACCTCAGTCACTAAAACGCTGTCCTGAAGTAGTTCGGTGGCATTGAGCAAACGGCGCAGTCGCATATTTTCTGCAGCCAGATCAGACATACGCTGCAGCTGACCATGGTAGATAAGGCTTTCTTTGGTGAGGCGCAAATTATCGCTTTCAATTTCCGAGCGTGGCGTCAGGCTATTGGCACTCCACTCCTGAACGCGCAATGGGATATTAGCGATCCAGTAGAGTGGACGAACAAGGTTATCAGCAGCGCTGTAGGCAGGTTTGAGCCAGGAGGTAAAGTTGTCCACGAGCATCAGCAAAATAGCGAGCAGGGTAACCGTAAGAAGTTTTCTCAGGAGTGTAGATGATCTGTTAAATACATTTGCCATAAACCCCCTCCTGAATATCCTTGAGCAATTAAACAGCCTTGAGCAAATAAAAAGCCCATAGAAACAGCAGGTACCTGACCCCTTAAATCGCTAAGGGACTAAGATGCTGCCTGTAACTGACAACCTTAGAAAGTTAACGAATTCAATTTACTGCTATCCATAGTCTCAAGGGCCACGCCACCACCACGAGCAACACAGGTGAGTGGGTCCTCAGCAAGAATTACAGGCAGCCCAGTCTCAGCTGTCAGTAAGCGATCGAGATCGCGCAACATAGAACCACCACCGGTCAAGACAATACCGGTTTCGGCAATATCCGACGCCAGTTCTGGCGGCGACTGCTCGAGCACGCGTTTTACAGCTTGCACAATACCGGCCAGAGGCTCCTGCAGCGACTCAAGGATCTCATCGCTGTTCAGGGTAAAGCTTTTCGGAACACCTTCGGCAAGGTTGCGACCGCGAACATCAATTTCACGAACCTCTTTGCTCAGGTAGGCGCCGCCGATCTCCATTTTGATACGCTCAGCGGTGCTGTCACCAATTACGCTGCCGTATTTGCGCCGCACAAAGTTAACAATCGACTCATCAAAGCGATCGCCACCAATGCGCACAGAATCAGAAAACACCACACCGTTGAGGGACAAAATGGCAATCTCAGTAGTACCACCACCAATATCCACAACCATCGAACCAACGGCTTCGCCAACCGGCATGCCGGCACCAATGGCCGCAGCCATTGGCTCTTCAATTAGATAAACTTCGCGAGCACCGGCACTGTAGGCAGACTCTTTAATCGCACGTTTCTCCACTTCCGTGGCCATACAAGGAACACAGATAAGAACGCGGGGACTAGGGGGAACAAAGCTGGAAGCGTGGACCTTTTTGATAAAGTGCTGGAGCATTTTTTCGGTGACTTGAAAATCGGCGATAACACCGTCTTTCAGTGGGCGAATAGCGGTAATATTGCCTGGCGTACGGCCCAACATGCGTTTGGCATCAACTCCCACTGCTTCAATAATTTTTTGCCCGAGATGTTGGCGGATAGCAACAACTGAGGGTTCATTGAGAACTATACCTTCCTCACGAACATAGATAAGTGTATTTGCAGTTCCAAGATCGATTGACAAATCGCTGGAGAAAAAGCCGCGGAGTTTCTTAAACATCTAGTTATATTTCCTTTGAAATTGGTCCCTCAGGCCACGCCCTTGAGCCAGCAGCAACCCGCCACAAAATAATGGCCTAAATTTAACAGCGGCAGAGTGCTAGAGCAAGCGCTCACTGAGTCATTCGTCGTATTTTTATAGGATTCTAGCCAATCCTGCCCAAAGTTGCCGTGATTCAGAAAAAACTGGCTTAAAACCCTGACAAATAAGCCTTTAATCAATCCCGCCCCCTTAACCTGACAAGACCATTTA
Organism: Gammaproteobacteria bacterium; assembly: GCA_963855085.1. Classification (GTDB taxonomy): domain Bacteria; phylum Pseudomonadota; class Gammaproteobacteria; order Pseudomonadales; family Porticoccaceae; genus HTCC2207. The sequence goes on along the minus strand of CAWLBR010000020.1, from coordinate 15,924 downwards.
TGGTACCTTACGGCCTTTCTAATAGGCTCGGCAGACCTCCCGCAAGCCGCTGCTGACAGATGGATTATTTTAATGAGTATCGAACGGCAAGAAATCGAAAAACTGGCCACGCTATCCCGCATCGCCATTAGCGAAGACACTATTACTGAAGTGTCACAGCGTTTGAGCAGCGTTCTCGAACTGGTAGATCAGCTGCAAGCTGTTAATACCGATGGTGTCGAGGCCATGTCACACCCCATGAAAGCCACTCAGCGCCTGCGTGAAGATGAGGTCAGCGAGATCAATCAGCGCGAAGCCTTTCAGGCCATCGCACCCGATACCGAAGAAGGGCTGTTTCTCGTGCCCAAAGTCATAGAATAAACAGGTCCCTCATGCATAACCTCACTATCGCCGAGCTTGTCACAGGGCTGCAGGGCAAAGAATTTTCCAGTGTTGAGCTGACTCAGCACTTTCTGGCGCGCATCGCCAAGTTGGACGCCAACTACAATGCCGTGATTACGGTTACCGCAGATCAGGCGCTAAAAGCTGCCGCCGCTGCCGATGAGCGGCTGGCCGCGGGCAATGCCCCAGCTCTCTGTGGTGTGCCCATACTGCACAAAGATATCTTCTGCACCAACGGCGTCCGCACCAGCTGTGGCTCAAAGATGCTCGATAACTTTATCCCTCCCTACAATGCCACCGTGGTCGAAAATTTCGAACAGGCAGGCGCTGTGGTTCTGGGTAAAACCAATATGGACGAGTTCGCCATGGGCTCTTCCAATGAGACCAGCTTCTATGGGCCAGTGAAAAATCCTTGGGCCAGTGACTCAGTTCCCGGCGGGTCCTCAGGGGGTTCTGCCGCAGCAGTTGCCGCGCGATTAGCTCCAGGGGCAACCGCAACCGATACTGGCGGTTCGATCCGTCAGCCAGCAGCGCTCTGTGGCATTACCGGCTTAAAGCCGACTTATGGTCGCGTCTCGCGCTGGGGCATGATTGCCTTTGCCTCGAGTTTGGATCAGGGCGGTCCCATGGCTCGCACTGCCGAAGACTGCGCCATATTACTCAACTGCATGGCCAGTTATGACGACAAAGACTCCACCTGCATTGATCGTGAAGTGCCGGATTACAGCGCCACCTTGGGCGACAGCATCAAAGGTTTGAAAATTGGTGTGCCTAGGGAATATTTTTCCGAGGGTCTGGATCCAGATACTGAAAAAGCTGTGCGCGCTGCGCTGGCAGAATATGAAGCTCAGGGGGCAGAACTCGTCGAGATCAGCCTACCCAACACTGGCTTGTCGGTACCGGCCTATTATGTCATTGCACCTGCCGAAGCCTCGACCAATCTGACCCGTTTTGACGGTGTTCGATACGGCTACCGCTGCGAAGACCCCAAAGACCTCAATGACTTGTATACCCGCACCAGAGCCGAAGGCTTTGGCGACGAAGTGAAGCACCGCATCCTCATTGGTACTTATTGCCTGTCGGCCGGTTACTACGACGCTTACTACGGCAAAGCCCAGCAAGTGCGCCAGCTGATTCAGCAAGATTTTGAAAAAGCCTTTGAGCAAGTCGATGTGATTATGGGCCCCACCACCCCATCACCGGCGTTTAAATTTGGCTCCAAGAGCGACGACCCCGTGGCCATGTACCTCGAAGATATCTACACCGTCGCCACCAATCTGGCTGGCCTACCTGGCATGTCAGTACCCTGCGGCATGGTTGATCAAAAACCCGTAGGCCTGCAAATTATAGGCAACTACTTCGATGAAGCGCGCATGTTAAATATTGCCCACCAGTATCAGCAGGCCACCCAGTGGCACAGCCTAACGCCAGAGGGAGTTGCCTAATGAGTTATTCAGGTTGGGAAACCGTTATCGGCCTCGAAGTGCATGTGCAGCTGGCCACCAAAACCAAAATATTCTCTGGCGCCAGCACTGCGTTTGGTGCCGAAGCCAACACTCAGGCCTGCGCCATTGATTTGGCCATGCCCGGCACATTGCCAGTACTCAACAAACAGGCAGTGCACTACGCAGTGATGTTTGGTTTAGCCATTGATGCAGAAATTGGCAAAGAGTCGGCTTTTGAACGAAAAAACTATTTCTACCCCGACTCACCCAAAGGCTACCAAACCACACAGCTGGAAAAGCCCATAGTGGGTCGCGGCAATGTTGAAATTAAGTTGGCCGATGGCAGCACCAAAAACGTGCGCATCCACCATGCCCACCTGGAAGAAGATGCAGGAAAATCACTGCATGAAGGCGACTTCCGCCACGGTGTCTCCGGCATAGATCTCAATCGCGCCGGTACCCCGCTGATCGAAATCGTCTCCGAGCCGGACATGAGCAATGCCGAAGAAGCCATCGCCTTTGCCAAAAGACTCCACAGCATTGTGACCTCCATCGGCATCTGCGACGGCGAGATGTCTCAGGGCAGTATGCGCTTTGATGTCAATGTATCCGTCCGTCCCACAGGCACTACTGAGCTGGGTACCAGAACCGAAACCAAAAACCTCAACTCCTACAAGTTTATGGAAGAGGCGATCGCCAAAGAGGTTGAGCGCCAGATCGACCTGATCGAAGATGGCGGCACCGTCAAACAGGAAACCCGCCTGTACAACGGCGACACCAAGGTCGCGCGCTCCATGCGCAGCAAAGAGGAAGCCAACGATTACCGCTACTTCCCCTGCCCCGACCTGTTGCCTGTAATTGTCAGCGATGAAACCATTGAAGAACTGCGCCGCAATCTGCCGGAACTACCGGATGCCAGGCAGGCGCGCTTTATTGAACAATATGGTCTGTCTGATTATGACGCTGCGGTTATTGGCAGCGACGCGGCGATGGCAGCTTATTTTGAAGTTGCCGCAGAGACGTCTGGCAACGCCAAACTGACAGCCAACTGGACCATGGGTGAACTGGCCGCACGTCTGAATAGCCAAGACCTCAGTATTGGCAAAAGCCCAGTCAATGCAGAGCAGCTCGGTGGATTAGTGGCTAGAATCGCCGATAACAGCATCAGCGGCAAAATGGCCAAAGAAGTCTTCGAAGGCATGTGGGCCGGCGAGGGCAGTGCCGATGAAATTATCGAAGCTCGCGGACTCAAACAGGTCTCTGACAGTGGCGCCCTAGAAAAGATGGTTGTCGAAGTATTAACCGCCAACCAAGCCATGGTAGATGAATATATTAATACCGACGAAGCCAAGCGCAAGAAAAAGCTCGGCGGCTTTATGGGTAAGATTATGCAAGCCTCTAAGGGTCAGGCCAACCCCCAGCAAGTGAATCAAATCCTCGCACAAAAGCTTAACGAACTAGTTTAAAAAATCAGGAAAGATCATGTCACTGAAGAAAGATAAAGAGAAAGTCCTAGGCGAAGTCTTTGATGATGAGCGCGTAAGAAGTTTCCTAGAATGGATACCGCCATCAGGAGTGAGTACTGACTTTCACCTGCTGGAAAAAGCCTATCGTGGAATGAACATCGATAACTTTGCGACCTTTTTAAGTTTCTTTAAAGAAGCGGGTCACGACCTCAATGCCGCCAACCCAGATGGCAAAACCCTTGTGGAAGTTGCCGGTGAGCATGGGCATGGACTGGAGTATGTGGCTGCAATTAGAGCTGCGGCGGCTCAGTAGGATTTTGCAGGGCTGAGGGTTTGCAGTGCTGCGGTACGGATAGCACGACGTAACAGGGAACTCTTGGTTGGGTGCGGCAAACCCATATAGGCCCTTGTCGATCGGTCCCATGAGTTGGCTATTTCCAGCGTTCGCGCAACTCGCTGACGCTCACTCAGGGCGCTCTCTCAATCTGAAAACAACAAACTCATAAACGGGTCCTGATTGATCGACAAGGGCCTACATGGTTTTGCTGGTAGGTTGAGTGGGCTGCTTGTCAGCATGACTATCCTGTCTTTTATCACGAACTCCTACGCTCTGCCACTCTGCCACTCTGCCACTCTGCCATCGCGAGCGTAGCCGAGGGACCTCCATAACGGCACTACAATCCTGCAGCGGCCGCCTCACCCTCTCAGAATCAGAGGGCCACAAATTGACGCTGCCAACAGCCAGCTCAGGACGCTGAGACGTGTTCAAAACACTGCCCAGCCCGATTCTTAATCACCTTGTCAGCCGCAAAAACCTGGCCACTCATGACAATATAAACACCCTCTTCAACCACCTGAAGCGCACCCACCGCACAGCCAATATTAAACACTGCATCGGTCTGGGTAAAAGCAGCGGGCTGCATTGCACCGGTAAAAATAATTTTCTTGCCGACAATATCCGCGAGCCAGCCAGCAGTCTCAACCATGCCGTCGGTGCCGTGCATAATCAAAATATACTCGGCATCTGACTCGCGGACCCGCTGCTGAATCGTCTGGCGGTGCTTGTCGGTCATATCCAAACTATCGAGGCGCATCAACTTATCGACACAAAACTCAAAGCCGACATTCATGCTTTCTAAAATGGGCCCCACCACCGGATCGCCAATCTGATATTCGCTAAGCGCATCAAAATAAACTTTATCGACAGTGCCACCGGTGGTGAATATCTGCAGCTTTTTCATTAATTGATATCCCGAAATGCATCCCGCGTCAGATTTTCTAAAGATCCATCGCCGTGAACAATAATATTATCTTCAATACGAATGCCACCAAAAGGCAGGAAGTCCTCGACCCGCGACCAGTTAATCTTACTGCCATGCTCACCCTGACGCAGCTTCTCTAAAAGCGCAGGAATAAAATAGACTCCAGGCTCAACTGTATGGATCTGATTGGCGACCATTGGCGCTGCGCTGCGCAGCTTGGGGTATTTCTCTGGAGCGGGCAACAGATCACCCTGAGCATTGGCTAGGTTGGCGCCTTTGTCATGAACATTGCAACCGAGATGATGCCCGAGACCATGGGGATAAAAAGTGCCTGTAATATCATTCGCAAACGCCTCTTCTGCAGAGACATTAAGCACATCAAATTGGCGCAGTATTTCGGCGATTTTTAAATGGGACAGCACATGCAGATCAACCGGACTCTTGCCTATGCCACCGCTGGCGACCAGATCCAACTGCGCCACATCCATTGCCGCAATTAACGCGGCAAAATCAGAGCCGGAATCATAGGCATAGGTGCGGCTAATATCCGAGGCATAGCCGTTCATGGCCACACCTGCGTCGATTAAAAAACTTCGTGGAGTAGGTCTTTGCTTATCCAAATTGTGGTGGTGCAACACAGCGGCATGTTCATTGACGCCGGCAATAATACCGTAGGGCATTTCATTTTCGCTGCAGTCACAACCACGCAAATAGGCAGCAGCAATCTCCAATTCGGAGGCACCGGCCATAAACGCCTCATGAGCAGCGCGATGAGCTGGCACTGCCAGACGGTTAGCCTGACGCACGCAGTCCTGCTCATAGGCGGTTTTGCCGCGGCGCTGATAGTCGATTTGAGCGGCAACCGATTTAGGGTTCCAGGACGCTGTGCCGACACCGAGACTATTGGTTTCGCCTATATAAGCCGAGCCGCCCTCACGCGAGGAAAGATGCTTCTTTAATTCTACAATGCTGGCATATTCTACAATATCTAGACCCTGCTCAAATCCCGCCGGCAGGCTCTGTGGCGCGGTATGCCAAATATCTTCAACACAGAGTAGGAACAGACGCGGTCGATCTAAGCTGGATGAAATCTGTAGATAAGAGCCAGGTCGCTTGCCCAGTGGCGCCCATTCACGAAAGTAGGGATTGGCCACAAAGGGATAGTCCATATCATCGGCAAACTGGGTTTTGCTGTCACCGGCGGCAATAATAATTTCATCAAATCCGGTAGCCGTAAGAATAGCCTGAAACCGGCGTGTCTTTTCCACTAGATGTTGAACATAAAGCTCTGTTTGATCGATCATTTTTTACTCAACTCACTCTTTCATTTGAGCTGGCGGTTAATCTCAATCTACCGCCAAGCCCTATCAATAAGAACAGTCTTTATAGACCAAGAAAGAACCCATCGCTCAAGCCGTTCTCAACTAAGTCTTTTCAGCACCGGCAATGCGGGCCAATCCAAGCTTTAAATCATGAGAAATCAGGTATAGACAGGGAATCAAAATCAGCGTAATCGCAGTAGCAGTCAAAATACCAAAACTCAGAGACAGCGCCATAGGAATCACAAACTGGGCCTGCATGCTGGTTTCAAATAGCATTGGCAGCAGTCCCACAAAAGTTGTCAATGTGGTCAACAAGATCGCTCTAAAGCGGCGCTTGCCGGCGGCCAGCAGCGCATCTTCTTCACTGTCTTCGAACTCCCGGGCACGGTTGGCAAACTCCACCAAGATCAAGCTGTCATTCACCACTACCCCAGACAGCGCAATCAAGCCGGCAATGGATAGGGAGCTGATCGCCATATCAAAGAGAATATGCCCGATGACTGCACCGACAAAACCAAAGGGAATCACCGCCATAATAATCAGCGGCTGCACATAGGAGCGCAGCGGCACCGCCAGCAGACCGTAAATCAAGAATAGTGAGACCACACCTGCAATCATCAAGCGGCCAATCAAATCAGACTCCTCTTGACTGGCACCCGAGACACCGAACTCAACCGATGGGTAGTCGAGCAACAGCTGGGGAATAAAATTATTACGGATATCATCGATCACAGAACTGCTCTGCACCTTGGATGCATCGGCATCCGCAGTAATAGTCACTGCACGCTTGCGCTCAATACGGGATATTTTTGCCAGGCCTAAGCCCAGGCGAATATCCGCCACTTCACTGATCGCAATTGCCTGGCCGCTTGAGGTACGAATATGCATATCCTCCAGGGTCGCAATCGAACTGCGCTCGACAAGAGGATAGCGCACCATCACTTTTAAGGTGTGCGGTCCACGCTGTAGGCGCTGCACTTCTTCACCGTAAAATGCCTGGCGTACCTGACGCGCCACATCCGCCATGGAAATACCCAGCTGGCTGGCATAGGGTTTTAAACTGATAAGAATTTCCCGGCCGCCGACGCCCTGGGAGTTGTAGATATCAAACACCCCGTCGTACTCGCCGAGCTTATTTGCCAGAGCCACACCGGCCATTGATAGCTGATCTGGATCCGGCCCATAAAGAGACATATTGATTTTCGCGCCACCCCCGGCACTGCTGCTGGAGTAATAATCCTGCTTGCGCACATTGGGCAGATTGCCTACTTCTTTGCGCCACAGTTTTTCCACATCAACCGCACTTAAAGGTCGGCTCTCTCCTGGAGTGAGTTCCACTCGAAAACTTGCCGTGACATCCGACTGAGTCCAAAAGAAGGTGTGAGCCAAAAGACTTTCGGCTTCAGGATTGGCCGCCATAAAGTCACTGTCGACTTTATAAATCGCCTCCTCAATGGACAGTAGAGCTTCATTGAAACTCTCAGTTGAACTGCCATCCTGCATGGTGACAACCGCATGGATACCGTCCCCCGGTACATCCGGGAAAAACTCAAACCGAGCAATGCCACCGCTGAGTGTCGAGATTGAAATCATCAACACACCAATAAAGGTCGCCAGAGTGATATAGCGATTTCGCATGCATTTTTTCAGAAATGGCTGATAGCGATGTTCAATAAAATGGCTCAACCCTGCACTAATCGCCAGCTGCCAGCGCTCAATAGTCGCGCTGACAAAATTCTGTGATGTTTTGCGGCCGCCAAACTTTAGTCCCACCAGGTGCGCAGGCAAGATCAGCTTAGACTCAACCAGAGAGAACAGCAGACAGAGGATCACCACTACAGACAGCGCTTCATACATGGCGGCCAATGTGCCGCCGACAAACAGAAGTGGCGCAAAGGCTGCCACCGTGGTCAGCACACCAATGGTCGAAGGAATGGCAACGCGCTTGGCACCGGCAATAACTGTCGCCATAGGCGCCACATAGACCAGGTTGGGATCACTGCTCGCGGCCAATACTTTATCGGCCTCATCTTTGACCTCGGTGAAGACACTCTCGCCAATAACAATGGCGTCATCCACCACAATCCCGAGCACCAGAATAAAGGCAAACAGGCTCAATACATTGATATTCACCGGGAAGGGATTCACTGGCATCAGCCAGATAGCACCCAAAAAGCTCACCGGAATACCCACCACAACCCAAGCCGCAACACGCAGATTGAGAAACAGTCCCAACACCACCGCCACTAAAATAGCACCGGCGGCTAGGTTGCTGAGCATCATGTCGAGTCGTCCCAACAGGTGGAAGGAATCGTCATTAAAGGTCGCGATGCTTAGCCCTTCTGGCAACTGCGGGCGCTTTAAATCCACATACTTTTGAACTGCCCTACTAATGGTAATCAGATCTTGATCATCGAGAGTAAACACGCCGATAGAAAAAGCGTCTTGGCGATCAAAGCGCAATATGCTGGGGGCCTCGGTAAAGGCATCCTTAATCGTGGCCACATCCGAGAGCAGCAACTGACTGCCATCGTCGCGGCTGCGCAAAACAATATTGGCAAACTCTGCGCCGCTGTAGGACTTGCCTTGGGTTCTCAATAAGACATTGCCATTGCTCGCCTGAATCATACCGGCGGGCAGATCTACCGATGAGTTGCGCAGCACCTGAGCAACCTCAGCTAGGGTCAGGTTAAGCTCCCGCAGGCGGGTTTCTTTTACTTCAATGGAGATTTCATAGTCACCATCGCCCCAGAGTTCAGCGCGTTTGATCTCAGGCAATGCCTGAACCTCGTCAAACATCTGCTGGCCCATCTCTTTGCGGGTGCGCTGATCCATGTCCCCAGAAACAGCTATACCCAGAGCCCAGGCGTAGTTATCCACTCGTTTAACGGTGGGTTTTTCCAGATTCACCGGCAAATTCACAATACTGTCGATGCGGTTTTCCACCAGCGCCATCAGCTCATTGATATTTTCACCGGACTCAACATCCAGCACTATAGAGGCCATGTCACGGTCGGCGAATGAACGAATCTCTTCAATGCCCTTTAGGCCCTGTAGCGCCGCCTCCATGGGCAAGATAACCGCTTTTTCCACTTCGATCGGTGCAGCACCAGGATAGGGAGCAATTATCTGAATCGCATCAGTCTCGGCTCGCGGAAACATCTCCTTGCTCATATCCGACGAACTGAGAATGCCCGCACAGAGCAAAAACAACATCAGTAAATTGGCGGCCACAGGATTGCGGGTAAACCAAGCCATAAGGCCGGTACTGCTGTCCATGGGGTCAATGGGATTAATAGGCTTTTGCATTAGTTAGCACTTCCTACAGGTCTGACCAACATGCCTTCGATCGCAGCACCCATGGCACTGACAATAATTTCGGCACCGTCCACGAGACCGGCATCCACATAATAGAACTGGTCATCGCCATGGGAGCTTTCAACTGGGGTTAAGCGCAGGCGCTGCTCACTGTCCACCAGGGCCACTCGATTTCCTTCCATCAGCGCGTGGCGCGGTATGGCGTAAACATTATCAATGGTCTTGCCGGCAATTTCGGCACGCACAAAGGTACCCATTAGCAGTGGCGAGCTATTGCCTGCGGAATCACTGACAACTACATAAGGATCAATGATCTGCGCAACCAAATACTGGGAGCGATTGAGCTGATCCACCACGCCTTCCGAGCGCACCACTTTCGCAGTCCACTGTACTGGCTGAGAGGCCACTGTGGCGTTTAGAGTCACTGCAGGCAGCTCAGCTTTATCGCTGTGCTTTATCAGGTCGATGCGGGCGAGATCTTTTTCCGTCAGCGGTAACCTTACCTCTGCAAAGTCGATGGCAAAGATTTCACCCAGTGGCGTCGCCACGGTAACGTAACGACCGATATCGACAGTTTTTGCCGATACCATGCCCAGGTAGGGCGCACGAATAGTCGTGCGGGCAAGCTTGAGTTTGGCCTGTTTGACTTCGGCCTCAGCCTGCAAGACATTGGCGCGGGCCTCCGCTAGGTAGGGCTCACGCAGAGCCAACAGCGGTGCCTCAGAGGTCGGGCGGCCGGTCATGGCCCATTCCTTTTGCGCCTGAGTGGCCCGTGCCAATTCAAAAGTAGCCTGGGCATTCATACTAATTAGGCGTGCTTCGGCTCGCTGCAAGGCAACTTCATAGTCGGTAGGATCCAACTGTAGTAAAACATCCCCAGCCTTAAAGGTGCCCCCAACCACAAACTGTGGTGACACAGCCAACACGGCACCGGAGACCTCTGAAATCAACTGGGTGCTAGTGCGCGGCAACACAGTGCCCTGAGACTCGACCAGTAAATCGGCGCTCTGCGAATAGAGTGTCAGAGTTTTTACAGCCACCGCCGTGTCAGGAGCCTCTAGCTTTAGAGGCGCTGGACGCAGAATCGTTATGATAATCGAAATGGCTGCGGCAGCCGCAAGTACTGCAATCGGCAAGAGAACTTTTTTCAAGTTGTTTATCCTGGGAAATTATTATGAAGATGCTATTTTTTTGGGCGACTATAGTATATACGCAAGACGAAGCACTATGGCCCCAAAGACTGTTAGGAAGCTATGTATAAAGAACAAATAGCCATTATAGATTTAATCCAATTTCCACAATTGGGCGTAAAAAGCGCATATAAAGATGATAAGGTAGAGAGTAGCTCAATGAGCCTGCATAAAATAGAAACTAACACTCCAGCAACCCCTAGAACCAGTGGTGATCGCGTGGCTGTCTTCAAATCTACAGAAAAGCGTTCTGACCAGTGGAGTCAGCTGCTAATTTCTGTGGGCGAAACTCACGACCGGCAGGCCTTTGCCAAGCTGTTCAAACACTTTGGGCCGCTGCTCAAGGGCTTCGCCCACGCCAGCCGCAATGAAGGTTGGTTCCCGGGTCTTGGTGATGATTTAGTTCAGGAAGTGATGATCAAAGTGTGGAACAAGGCCGGTGGATACAATGCCGAAAAAGCCTCAGCCACTACCTGGATCTATACCGTAGCGCGCAACTGTCGCATCGATATGCTGCGCCGCAAGAGTAATACGCAACACCTTCCCTTAGAAAACGAAGACTTCTGGCATGAGCCGGATGAAGAGACACCGATCTCACTGCTGCAGCAAAAGCGCAGCGAAGATAAGGTACAGAGCTCTCTCGCTCAGCTGCCAAAAGAGCAAGACGAAATTCTGCGCAAGGTTTACCTCGAAGGTAAATCTCACGCCGAAGCATCTGCCGAACTGGGGTTACCGCTGGGCACCGTTAAATCACGTGTTCGCCTGGCGCTACAAAAAATGCAAGTAATAGTGTCCACAGAGGCGCAAGAATGAACAACACAAGTCAATTCCATCCCGATGAAACCATGCTATTAGAGTTTTCTGCGGGAACCTTAGCCACAGCTCCTTCAATCTGTGTCTCTGCACACCTGCACTTTTGCTCCAAGTGTCGTACTTCGCTGCTGCGTCTCGACCAGGTAGGTGCCCAACTGATGAGTGAAGCCAATCCTCTGGAGCTAGAAGACGACGCCTTTGATACCGTAATGGCCAATCTCGATAGCAGCCAGCAGATTCCAGCTGTGAGTGACAACAAGCGTACAAGCTACCCTTTTAGCGTCAGCAAGCTGATGAAAAATAATCTTGTCTCACAGACTTGGAGGCGCCTTTCCGCGTCAGTGGATGTGGCACGCTTTGAGACAGGGCAAAAAGACTTTGAAGTTGCTCTGCACAAAATTTGTGCTGGCGGTAAGATCCCCAAACATGATCACCATGGACTTGAGTACACTGTAGTCTTGAAGGGTAGTTTCTCCGACGAGAGCGCCGTCTATCGCGAAGGTGATTTCTTGGTCCGCGAACCCGGTGATGTACACCAGCCCATGGGCGCCCAGAACGGCGAATGTATCTGCCTGTCAGCCCTCTCAGCACCGATTAAATTGACCAATCCGTTTGGCTTTTTGATGAAGCCCTGGTTGCGTATCAACCCTATGTAGGGCTGCGTTTCTAAGCAATATAATCCCTAGGCCTCTGTCGCTATCTAACATCGACAGAGGCTTATTCATCCGCACTCTTCAGTAGCATCTCTATTTGCCGATTGGCAATTCTCTCAAGCTCGGTATTCCGCTACACTGCGCACTCTTTAAATTGCACATAGGCGACGTCTTTACCCATGGCCCAATACGTATACACAATGAATCGGGTGAGCAAAATTGTTCCTCCGAAACGCGAGATCCTTAAAGATATCTCACTCTCTTTTTTCCCCGGCGCCAAAATTGGCGTGCTCGGCCTCAACGGTTCCGGTAAGTCTACGCTGCTGAAAATCATGGCCGGTCTGGATACTGAGTTCCAAGGTGAAGCCCGCCCTATGCCCGGCCTCAAGGTTGGCTATCTGGCTCAGGAACCGCATTTAGATCCGGACAAAGATGTGCGCGGCAATGTAGAAGACGGTGTTCGCGAAGCTGTGGATGCGCTCAGTGAGCTGGATCAGATCTATGCGGACTACGCTAGCCCGGATGCGGATTTCGATGCACTGGCAAAACGTCAGGGTGAGCTCGAAGAAATTATTGAAGCCTGGGATGCACACAATCTCGATCACGCCCTGGATGTAGCGGCCGATGCACTGCGCCTGCCGCCCTGGGATGCGGATGTCACGTCCCTATCCGGCGGTGAACGCCGTCGTGTTGCTCTCTGTCGCCTACTGCTGTCGAAGCCCGACATGCTCCTCCTCGATGAACCCACCAACCACCTGGATGCTGACTCAGTGTTCTGGCTGGAAAAATTCCTCGAAGAATTTGCTGGCACTGTGGTTGCAGTAACCCACGATCGCTATTTCCTAGATAACGTTGCCGGCTGGATTCTCGAGCTCGATCGCGGCCATGGTATTCCCTATGAAGGCAACTATTCCACTTGGCTAGATGGCAAAGTCCGTCGCCTGAAAACCGAATCCAAGCAAGAGGCCACTCGACAGAAGGCACTTAAGCAGGAACTGGAATGGGTACGTCAAAACACCAAGGGCCGTCAGGCCAAGAGCAAGGCGCGACTGGCTCGCTTCGACGAGTTGAACTCGCAGGAATTCCAATCACGCAACGAGACCAATGAAATCTATATTGCCCCAGGCGAACGCCTCGGTGACAAGGTCATTGTGTTGGACAATGTCTGCAAAGGCTTTGGCGATCAGGTGCTGATCGAAGATTTCTCCGTATCTATCCCCAAAGGTTCTGTAGTCGGCATTATCGGTGGCAATGGTGCCGGTAAATCCACCCTATTCAGAATGATCGCCGGCACTGAAACGCCAGATAGCGGCACAGTGACCATGGGTGAATCGGTCAAGGTGGCCTATGTTGAGCAGAGCCGCGACTCCCTAAACGATAATCACAATGTCTGGGAAGCCATTTCCGGCGGTCACGACATGATCACTATTGGCAACTACGAGGTCTCTTCACGAGCCTATGCCGGACGCTTTAACTTCCGTGGTTCCGACCAGCAGAAGCGCGTTGGTGAACTCTCCGGTGGTGAGCGCGGCCGCCTGCATTTGGCCAACACCTTAAAACAGGGCGCCAATGTCTTACTGCTAGATGAGCCATCTAACGATTTGGACATTGAAACCTTGCGCGCCCTGGAAGAAGCGATTCTTTCCTTCCCTGGCTGTGTCATGGTTATCTCTCACGATCGCTGGTTCCTCGACCGAATCGCCACTCATATTTTGGCCTATGAAGGCGACAGCCATATGGAGTTTTTTGCCGGCGGTTACAGCGAATACCACGAAGATTATATTCGCCGCAAAGGCACAGACTCACAACCGACCCGAGTTAAATATAAGCGCCTGAGAGCGTAAGGAATGACTATGAGCAGCAGCATTTGGCACAACCGACCCAAGCTTGAAACTATGAATGGCAAGATGAACAGCGGCACCATTGTTGAACATCTGGGGATTATAATTACCGAAGTCGGTGATGATTTTTTAACCGGTACCATGCCCGCTGATGCACGAACCTTTCAGCCCTATGGCGTGGTTCACGGCGGTGCCAATGTTGTACTCGCAGAGACACTGGGCAGTATTGCCGGTGCCCATGTAATTGATTTTTCCACCACCAAATGTCTCGGCCAAGAAGTCAGTGCCAGCCACCTGCGACCAGTCTCTAGTGGGCTGGTCACTGGTACCGCGCGACCGATTCATCTAGGTCGCCGCTCGCATATTTGGGAGATTCGTCTGGAAGATGATCGCGGAAAGTTAACCTGCCTATCTAAGCTAACTCTTGCAATACTGCCGATGTAATTAGACTGGTTTATAGCTAAAGAGGCTAATGGCTCTACATAATTAGAGCCACTAGCTTCTATCTAACAAACCCTACTCTGAACTGGTTTCAGCCTGCCAGCGAAACAGATTCATCTCAATAAAGACAAACGCCACCAGCCACATAAACGCATCCCAAAAATCCAAGAAGTCACCTAGCGCTCCCCAATAGGCCGCAGCCGCAAATAAGATGCTGTAGAAAACCCCTTTGACCAGATTACTCAGAGTAACCACCCTGCCATCAAAGCGTCCACGCAACTGCAGCCACACATCCACTTCTAAGATCACCACAACGCCGACCCAGGTAATAGAGTTGATCACATCAACCCAAGCCAACCATTGCACTGCCTGCCAGTCTTGTAATGTGCCAATCACCTGCTGACCATTGAGTCTATAGAGATCTTGACCATTCAGCGCCACACAAGTCTGAGCATCCAAAAGCGGATATTCGTCGATAGTAATAATACTGGCGTAACCCTGCCCCACCAGACCACAGAGATTGTCGATCATACCCTCGAGAGCAAAGGGACTGATATCGTAGGTCAGTAGCATCTTGTCAAAGTAGCCATAAAAGGCGTAGAGAATGAAGCTGTAGGAAACCACCCGAAGAGCGATAAAGCCAAATTTGACTCTGGGCTGTCGCAACACTCGATCATCAATAACCGATGTCTCCAGCTCAAATAACAACAGCAGCACAACCCAGGCCGCAGTATCTATGGTGGCAGCAAACCCAGAAATTAGATCAGCAAAAATAATGCCCTGACTAAAAGTTTGCTCGGTAGCCAGCCATTCTTCTTGGAAGAAAAGATAAATATTGTAGGTTAGCAGTGCATAGACAGTGTATTTGAACAGGCGAAAAATAAGCTGCGCGGCGGCAGGCTGATGGGTGCTCATAGAAGGTCTCGTAAGAAGGGTGGCAATTATTGTTCTAGGCGAGCGCTTTTATACCTTATTTACAGCGTCGCAGCTAACAGATATAGCAGTGATTCGAGACTCTGCGGGGCAAGATAGTCAAAAGGGTCTTGCAGCAGGTTGAGTGGGGCTCGTTTAGGGGTGGGGGCGTTCATTGATTAAAGTTGCATAGTGTAGGAGATCCCTCGACTTCTCTCAGGATAACAGGATGGAGTGTTATGCACCTAACTTGTCATCCCGACAGAGCGCAGCGACGAGGGATCTCGAGATCTCTCACATGCGTTCGAGATGACAGGCCGAGTGTTCTAAGTGACAAGTTGTGGGCTTGAAGTTCCAACACAACTCCCTATTGCCATTCTGAGAGAGCAAAGCCTTTTGCTCCTAAAGTGTTCAATCTCTTTCGCGCATAGATTTAATAGACCGAATCCAAAAATTCAATCCAGGATTTAATTCAATTAACTCCTCAGTGGCTATTTCCGCCTGCTGGCGCGATGGGTACTGGCCGTAAACCAATACAAACAGATAGCGTTCGCCATCGACTATATCGCGCACCACCAGTTCTCCCTCTGTCAGACTAATATTATCTGCCGCCTGCTCCGCCATTTTTTGACTTAGGTAAGCACCTAGCTGCACTGTGTAACCCTTGGCGCTGATATCAAACGCCAACACTTTAATAAGTGGTTTATCTATAGCGCCCTCTTCCTCGGCCAGATCAGTATCAGGGACACTGGCATCCAAGGTTATTTCGGCTGGCTCTGAATTATTGAGCTCAACCGCCTCGGCTTCAACCTGAACCGGAGAGACCAACTCCCCGCCTTTGAGTAGCTGTTCGGAACAGTTCCAGTTATCACTTGACTCA
>CAWLBR010000019.1:0-25003 GCA_963855085.1 Gammaproteobacteria bacterium | reverse complement strand
GTGCGGGAATACTCCGCACTCACTAAGGGCGCTGCCACTATTAACAGCAGACCTAAAATAATCGTTTTCATAACCACGTCCTAATCAAGCAGTCCATTACGCACTCCATTACGCACTCCATTACGCGACTAACGAAGCCAGCACAGCACGTTTGCCCTGAAAGGGCCGCCGTCCATGCATGACCAAAAAATTATCTAACAGGGCAACATCACCAGACTGCCAGGGAATATCAAAAGTCAGTTCATCGGCCAGTTCGATGGCCAGAGCCATATGGGCGCTGTGAATAGCTGAACCATCGCCAAAACAGATGGATTTTTCGCCACTATTACGGGCATCTTTCCAACCGCGAAAGGCGGCGATCAGCTGATTAAAGAACACTGTTCGGCCATCATGTAATTGGCGTACCGCTGGCAATACAGGGGTGGTCACACTGAGTGAACCGTCCTCCTGCCACTGCCAGTCATAATTTAAATGCCTAAGCTTGCTCTCTGCCTGTTCGCAATTCTCGGCACTCAATGTGCTCTTCCAGCTGCGGCCCTGACCTGAAGCCAGGTCCTCAACCAGAGGCATGGTCTGGGAATAGCGCACGCCTTTGTTGTCGCAATCTGTCACAAAATCCGGCAGTTGCTCGCGCAGTTGCTGCAGCAAAATATCCGAACGACAGATCGGCGTAGCACCACCGCTTTCCGCCGCATGCTCACAGAAAAATAGCAGTTTGGACGGATAAACCGGCGTCTGGGCCATCTCGTGATGTAAAAAGATCGACACCGTTGGTGGTGCTTCGTTGGCAGTAAAGACCAACTCGGTGCGATTGCGTCTTACGGCATTGGACAGAGACTCGGCATAGGTAAAGTTGGGCCAGTCAAAGGCGCGAATAAAATCATCGAAATCGCGATCGTCTACAAGACCAAAACCGCGAAATAAAATCGCCCCGGTGAGTGCCAACTGATCTTCGATCTGATCGCGATGCTCGGCGATCCAATCGGCAATAACGGTCTTATTCGCTTGCTGATCCGAACACAACGCTAGCGGAAAAACCGTCTCGGCATAATACTGTTGTCCGGCTAAATCGATCGTCTCAACGTTTAATTGGCTCATAGGGATTAATCGTAAATCGAGTGGAAAGTATTAAACGCCGCTTCACAGAACTGTGCCGGGTCATTAAAGCGACGGTTCTGATTAAGCGCGGAAATAGCCTCCATTTCCTCATCGTTTAAGGTGAATTCCGTGAGAGTTAAATTCTCAATCAGACGCTGGGGATTACTGGTTTTGGGAATCACCGCCGTACCCCGCTGAATACCCCAGCGCAATACCACCTGAGCTGCTGTAACCCCATTCCGCTGTGCCGCTGCCAGCACTGAGGGATCGGTTAATACTGTGTCATTGGCACTGGCCATATTCAGTGCCACATAGGACAGAGAACCCAGTGGCGAGAACGCCGTGACGGCCATATTGTAAGAGCGCGCTGTGCGCAATAAGCCTTCTTGAGTAAGGTAAGGATGAGATTCGATCTGCAGCATAGCCGGCTTAATTCGGGCATAGCTCATCAGATCATGTAATAGAACTGCACTGTAATTACAGACGCCAATTTGGCGCACCAAACCCTTTTCAACAAGCTGTTCCATCGCGCCCCAGGTTTCACTCAAGGGAACCTGATCAAGCTCCATACCCGGATTCTCAGCACTATGATCAAAGATCCACTCCGCCGGGTAGCGATGATTAAAATCCACATAGCGCAGGGCAATAGGGAAATGCACCAAGTAGAGATCGATATAATCCAAACCCAAATCATCCATTGATCGGCGACAGGCCGCCTCAACATGCTCGGCACGGTGATAAGTATTCCACAGCTTGGTGGTTACCCACAGCTCTTCACGAGTGCAGAGACCGTCGGCTATAGCTCTGCCGATGCCCTCACCTACCTGCTGCTCGTTGCCATAGTCTGCGGCGCTATCCAGATGGCGATAGCCCACTTTGATTGCTTCATAGACTGCATCTGCAGCACCGTCCTGATCGATCTTCCACAGACCCAGACCCACAGCGGGCATAGACTTGGAAGAGACTTTTATGACAGGGGCTTTAATAACGTCAGACATAATATTCCTAATTGTTTAAGTAATGGGCCAAGCCATTGGCCACCATAAATTCATTTATATCCACTGCCCCACCACTGGCAATAGACGCCTGAGCGGCACTGGCAACAATCATCGACCAGAGACCCTGGAGTGGCGTCGCAGCCGACACAGACTTTTTCTCAAGCTGATCGACAAAGGCAATATGTTCAAAATAGGTGGCCCCGTGATGGCCGCTCTGTTCTATCAGTGCAGGATAAGTCACATCCATGGTTTTCGACGGACCCAGCTCACCGGCCTCAATCGCCAGGCTCGCTTTGGCGCCCTGCTGCTGGTGAAAATTAAAGACTTCCTTGACGGTTAAACGACCGCGCTCACCACTAACAATCAGCTCTTCGCTAAAGTCATGGCAAAACATATTCAGCGTGAAATTGGCCTTGGTACCATTGGCATAGTCAACCACCACAAAAGCATGATCATCAATATCGGACTTTTTACCATCGCGCTCAAAGTCGACAAAGTTCACCGCCTGACCGCCGCTAGCATAAACCTTCACCGGCTGAGACTGTGCCAGCAGATTAATCAGATCAAAATAATGGCAGCACTTTTCAACCAATGTGCCGCCGCTGGTAATATTAAATTTATTCCACTGTTCGACCTTATCCAAAAACGGCGGTCGGTATTCACTGAGGCTAATGGTTTTGATATCACCCAGAGACGCCCTGTCTAACGCCTCGTGAAAAGCCTCAACATACTGAGCCTTATAACGATACTGCAAACCGATCTGGATAAACGAGGAATAGGCTCGCGCTATAGCCTCGGTGGCCGCAGCATCCTGCAGGTCGGTAGCCATAGGCTTTTCTAAAAAGATCGCCTTGCCCGACTTGATGGCGGTTTGCAGAATCTCGAAGTGGGTATAGTTGGGCGTGCAGATAAATAACGCATCTACAGCTGGATCATTACAGGCAGACTCTAGGTCTGGATAACGGACAAGCGACTTATGGGAATAGCCAGCAAAGTTAGCCTCGGCAATATTCATGCTGTGTTGTTGAGTATCGTAGATACCGTGGATTTGCGCGCGACCGAGTAGAGTCGCCACACGCATATGCTCTTGCCCAATAGTGCCGGTGCCAATGACCACCAGATTA
The DNA here is from genome assembly GCA_963855085.1 of Gammaproteobacteria bacterium. Taxonomy (GTDB): domain Bacteria; phylum Pseudomonadota; class Gammaproteobacteria; order Pseudomonadales; family Porticoccaceae; genus HTCC2207. Next base: position 21,783 of record CAWLBR010000019.1, on the reverse strand, counting down.
TGGCTCGGCGTTGGACGCCGGTAGAGATACTGATCAGCTTCCGCTATATGTTGTTGACCCGCCGCGTCTTCAAAGAAGCGGAGCCTTGGTATACGGGCTATCGGTTTACTACCTTTTGAATTATTCAATCTGGATTCCGCATTTTTTATTTTTCTTTTTATTCTGCTTTTTATTCCGATTTTTACGCTGTTCCTGCGAATTGCTGTCTGGCAGCATTCCACCAAACCAGCATATTAATGCCAATCAGCGTCAATATCAGTGGCCAAAATGCCACGCTGATACCATTGACCAAACCAATCGGCGAAAACAGCAGGTACAGACCCACTACGGATGACGCCAGTGTCACTGCGCAGGGGACAGCATAGCGCCATCTCCGCAAGTCTATTTTCTCACTGCGCTTAAAAGTCCAAGCCTCATCGCGGGGATACAGCTGGCCAATCACTAGCATCATCGCCACTTCGATAACAAACAGGATGGCATACAGATGTAGGAAGTGAATCGTCACCCAGCCATCGAAAACAAACTTCAACAGCCCATAGGCAATCACATGGAAAACGATGACCAGCTTCGCCGCCAGAGCAGGCACCCGGCGGGTAAACAATCCGACAATAACAATGGTGATCACCGGAATATTATAGAAGCCTGTAAAAATACGAATAATCTGCCACAGACCTTCCGGGGCGAACTGCAACATAGGCGCCACCACAAAGGAGAACAGTGCAATCATCACCGAGGCGCGTTTGGCCACCTTGACCAGTTGTTTATCATCCACTGCCGGAGCACCCTGACGCTGTTTTAAAGGCAGGTAAATATCCAAACAGAACAGTGTAGCCGCACTATTGAGCAGGGAGTTAAACGAACTAAAAACAGCCCCCAATAAGACAGCCAAAAAGAACCCCATGGCATAGGTAGGCAGCACATCGCGAATCAATTGCGGATAGGCCAGATCAATAGACGGCAGCCCGCCCTCTGAGCCAACTGGACCGTAGAGATGAAAGGCAATCACCCCAGGAATCATCATCAAAAACGGCACAAGGACTTTAAAGAACCCAGAGAACAGCACACCCTTTTGCCCCTCGGCAAGGTTTTTTGCTGCCAAGGTTCGCTGAATCACATATTGATTGGTGCACCAATAAAATAGATTGGCAAAGATCATCCCGGTAAACAGCGTGCCAAAAGGTGTTGGATCACTGGGCCCACCAATGGCATTGAGCTTCTCGGTGTGAGTATTAGCCACTATATGCAGCCCATCGCCAACACTGCCATTGCCCAGAGCGGAGAGCCCAAGCAGAGGCACGGCAAGGCCGATTAGCAACAAACCAATACCGTTTAAGGTGTCCGACACCGCAACCGCCTTAAGCCCGCCAAACACTGCATAGAGAGCGCCAGTGCTACCGATCATCACAATAGTCAGGGTTAGCGCCTGAGTGTAAGGCAGATTAAACAGCTCGGGCACATCGAATAGCCGCAGCACGGCAATAGAACCTGAGTAGAGCACCGAAGGAATAGTCACCAAACCGTAACCGAGCATAAACAGCAACACTGTTAGGCGTCGCACATCGTCATCAAAACGGCTGTTTAAAAATTCGGGTAATGTGGAGAAGGCACCCGCCAAATAGCGTGGTAGAAAAATAAATGCCATGCAGATCGTGGCGATCGCAGCCGTGACCTCCCAGGCCATACTGCTGAGATTAAACCCATAGGCCGAGCCATTGAGGCCGATCAGCTGTTCTGCCGAGAGATTGGTCAGCAGCAGGGAGCCTGCAATAAATACAGCGGTCAGTCCGCGACCTGCGAGAAAATAGCCGTCGCGGGTGGCCACCTCACCTCTGCTCTTGCGATAGGAAATCCACGCCACCAGTAGCATAAAGAAAAGGCAACTCAGCAGCGTTGCGCTCAAGTCCGTTGTATTGATAGGGTCCCCCCAGAGTAGTCAGTTAATTAGCCTGCCACTGGTTATTATTATTTTGCGTCCATTCTAGCTTAAATCCTGATCCTTAAATGGTTAAACGGAATAGAAATCCTAATAGCCGACCTAGGTATGACTATAAACTGAGTCGACTCCGCTAAAAAAACACTAAATATAAAAACACCTAGAAAAAAGAGCAAAAAAAAGCCCCCGAATGGGAGGCTTTTTTACTTGATAGCTTCTTACTTGATAGCTTTTTTACTTGATAGCTTGGTAGCTTGGTAGCTTGATAGCTTGATAAAAACTAGGCTTTTTTCTGCCAAATCTTACCAAACAGCATAATCGCAACAACTAACCACCAACCCGCCATAATGGGATTGCTCACAAAGCTCATTTCGGCGACTGCACCGGTACCCCAATCACTGATAAAATTGGCGGCATTTGGACTCTCTGCGCCGATTTGTGACAGTGAATAAGCTGTATTTTGAAGGTTTGAGGTTAATATCGCAGAAACTGTCAGACCATTAAAGATGATGCCAGCAGAGAACAGTGACAGTAAAACTTTGATCAGTACCGAGTCGGAACTGGTCAATTGATTGGCGGCACGGAAAGCCACCCACAGGATAAAAAAGATACCTGCCATATAAATTGCGTTGGATATTAACAAGCTAGAAAATACGCTCCATATTTGAAATTCGTTCATTTCCCTCTCCTATAAGATTATGTTTTAGTTTTTTTAATCAATAACCTTACGGATCGTACAGGATTTATTCACTTACGCATATATCGGACCCTTAACAGGCTGTACATTGACAAATTCACTTATTCCATCAAGTAAATTTTCAGTAGTAACAGCGCCATAGATTTCGGTTTCAAACCAGTCGATAAAGTCTTGTTTAAATAACCGCTTCCATTAGCCCCAGCTTGAGAAAATCGACTCTCACCTCTAAGTGGCTCTTATCGACGCAGCCTTGCTGCACCTATTTGAACTAAGGCTCAGCCTAAGTGACCCGTTTTCACATAGATCAACGCGCCATCATCCTTGGTGTAAGGAGTATGTTGACTTAGATGCGGGCTGCGCAGCCAGGTGCCCTTTGGATAGGCGCCCTGCTCATCATAGAAAGTCCCTTCCAGCACCAGTATCTCTTCACCGCCCCAATGTTGATGACGATTAAAGCGGGTATTGGGCTGCCATCTGACGAATGCAGCATGTTCGGCTTGGAACTCATGCAAGGGCATCACTGACAATCCCCCAACCATTCCCTGAAACCACTGTCCTGAGCTGGTATCTATGATTTTATGCTCAGTGTCCTGCTCGCCAAACTGATGCAGTTTGACAAAAATAGTCGCACCCTCAGCGCCCACTATAGGTGTATGAGAAGTCCCTATGGGATTGCGTACATAGCTGCCTTTTGGATAAGAATAATGTTCGTCGGCAAAGATCCCTTCGAGAACCAAAAACTCTTCACCACCGTCGTGGCTATGGGGCGAAAAGGTACTGTTGGGCGCGTAGCGCACAATCGAGGTAGCGCGAGCGACTTCATCTCCGATGCGGTCTAGCATCATGCGTTCGACGCCCGGCATAGGAGATGGCAGCCATTGGTAGTCGTGAGGATAGATCACTACCCGCTGATCAAAGTCCGCGTGGTAGCGCATCGAGCTGGATGTTTTTTCCATGGTAGTCACCTGAGTATTACAAGGGCAATATAGTACAGAACTAAGGCTAGAGATGTTCGCGTGAATAAATTGAGTACCGCACTGAAGGCCGTCTTCAGCAGTCACACGTATAGGGTTGTGAAAGACTAAAACTAGGCACAAGGCCTCTATAGAGATGAGCACCTCGGTTCAAAATATGATCGATCTAATACGCGACTGTCGTCAGCGTAACAATGATCTTGGCCATAGATTTAGCAGTGCCACAATTAGTGATATTTGCAACCATATCCGACTCCCCTTCCTGATTGAGTCCCTATCAAAAACCGAGCGCGCCGAGACTGCCCAGATTACTCGCGAGAAGGCATTTGAGCAGCTCAGGTCATATGGCCCAGGGACTGGTGAGTTTTATTTTGCCGAGGTTTTAAAACCCTCGATTGTGAATATTGTTACCGATAAGAGCGCCAGGGCAAATTGGGTACATCAACTAATTCAGGAGGGTGAGTCCCAGGCGGATGCCATTGCTCGGGTGGTGGCGCTCTGGAATATACCAGACAATGCCTCTGTCTTAGATAGACTGAGTGTAGAGCGCGACTATCAACAATGGCTTCAACAGCAGGTCTCAGACTGAAGGTTTCAGACTAAAGGTGCCACTTAAGAAGGTGGATCGGTTCTATCTCAACGCTTAGAATGGTCCAAAATAGCTACTGATCACGTAGCCGGGAAGAGTTTTAACACACAAGGTTTTACCATGACTGGTCTGAAGAAAGCATTGTTACCCTACGGAACAACTTCCAGCTCTCCCCCTATAGTGCTGCCTGATACCGCCCTATTTCTCTCTGAGCGCGGCTCATTAACCAAGAACTATTTCGAGAATGCCGTTGAACTCTTAAATCGAGAGTATGAGGCTATAAAAAGTCTTGCCGCACTAAATGAGCTTGTCTACAAATCCTCCTATAACTTCGTCCCTCGGGTTGGTCAGCAGTACCATCTCTACAAGAAGACCGACGACAGCTATCTATTGAGCATGATTGAAAACTGGGCCGCACATGAATTTGTCGTCTCTGTAGAGTACACCGCCGACAGTGTCTGGAAGGATGTCAGTTCCTTTTAACCTTTAGACTTGGCGCCAGAAAAGCTCGACCGATTAAATTGAAGCCTGTGATCGAAGCGACTTAACCAACCAGATTAGGCTGTAGCTTTAGAATATTGGTCTTATAGAATGCGGGAATAGAAATGGATTTGCGGGTTTTCGGATCGACAAATACCTGAGTCAATCCTCCTTTAGCCAACAGCGTCCCGTCACCACTGTTATAGAGTTCAAACTCCGCATCGGCACTAGAGTTGCCCAGCCGCGAATAGCCAACAGCCACCCTAACCTCGCTATTACCGCCTATCTCATTGAGATAGTCACAGCGAATATTCACCGTAAAGATCAAACAGGGTGCCACAAGTGGGTCCATGATATTGAGACCCAGCTCTTCCATGTAAGCACCAAGAACTTCATCCCCATAAACCAAGTAGTTTGCGAAATAGAGGTGGCCTTGGGCATCTAGATCGCGGAACCGTATTTTCACAACTTCACTAAAGGGTAATTGGCTGTTCATTCGATAGATATCCTTGGGATTGGCGAAGAGGGCTTTAATCACATCAGTCTAGGCCATCGACAAACCACTGTAAAATAACACCGGGGATGAAACTGAGACTGCAACAACCAAATCAATCCACTTATCAAAGCCCGTAGTATAAAAAGCATGTCAATCAGCGATCGTTTACTCAAATACTTCAACCGGAAGAAATCAGACTCTACCGATAAAAACCATACCCGTTACAGAAATGACATCTGTAACCACTGGGACTTGGATTATCTCTCAGTGGAAGAAATTGATAAACGCCTTGAAGCCGGCAATGTTGAAACCACTCTAGTGCGTAAAAAGAAAGAGCTTTAAAAAGGAGCGCATTATGAAGTTTGTCATTTTGATCTGTGGTTTACTCTTGGGCGCTTGCGGCGGTGGCAGCAGCGGCGGTGGACCCACCACCCCGACGCCTGAAGCCCAAACTCCAGACGCACAAGTTTCAGTTCCAGTTCCAGTTCCAGAAACATCTCTATACGAAGAAAAAACCATTACTCAAACAGTCAATGGTTCGCTTGTAGAACGGACCTATCGCCTGCGCTACCCAGACAATCTCACAGAAGAGCAATACCCCACCCTATTTTTCTTCCATGGTGCTGGCGGCAATGGCAGAGATTGGTTAGACAATAACCCTAGTTTAAAAGACTTAATCGACACTGGAGAGTTTATTGGTGTTTTTCCAGATGGCTATGAAAACCGCTGGAATGTGAGCGGCGAAACTAACGCCGACGATGTGGAGTTTGTCAGCCTCATCCTCAATAGCTTTGACCCTTCAGGCATAATTGATCTGACCAGAATATACGGGGTCGGAGTATCTAATGGTGCCGGGCTGGTGAATAAGATCGCCAAAGAGACAGGCATATTCCAAGCAATCGCTCCTTTACTCAGTCAGCAAAGCGAAGCCATAGCGCAGACTGTTTCACCATCGGCACTATCGGTTTTTCAAGTCAATGGCGGCCAAGATGAATTGGTTCCTGCCGATGGTGGCAATGGCGTTGCCGATACTGTCTTTATCTCTGCCCAATCCAGTGCAGAGAATTGGGCGGCGAATGCCAACTGCAACATGGTGCCCACCAGCCAAGCTAAAAGCTGGGGTGACTACAGTGTTGAGGAATATACCTTCAGCGACTGCATCGAGGGTCAAAAGGTTCGCTATTTCATCGTCGCCGATGCCGGGCATAGCATCTCATTTGGTCAAGACTTCAATCTATATGAACTTATTTGGGAATTTTTTAAAGAGAATGAGTCACCTCAAACTATTAAGCTTTTAGCCCTGGGCGACAGCTACACCATTGGTCAAAGTGTCTGTGATTCCTGCAGTTTTCCCATGCAGTTAAAAGAGGCGCTAAAAATAGAGTATGCCCAGCAAGATCAGATCGAGTTACAAATCATTGCCCAGGCTGGCTGGAGCACAAGTAACTTGAAAGATGCGATTGTCACTGCGGCACCGGCAGAGAATTTTGATCTGGTAACATTGCTTATTGGGGTCAATAACCAGTTTAGAAACAACCCCTTCAGCCTCTATGAAACAGAATTTGTCGAACTGGTTAATTACGCCATTAGATTTGTCGGGGGCGACGCCAGCAAATTAATTGTTTTATCAATTCCCGACTATGCTTTTACTCGCCTGGGGCAAAGCAGCGGCCCTGAGACCATCAGCGCAGAGCTAGAACTGTATAACAATTTTGCCCAGAACTACGCTGAAGCAAATGGCATTTCCTTTGTTTACATCACCGATATCACAGAGCAGGGACTAGAAAACCCTAGCTTACTAGCGTCTGACAACTTTCACCCTTCAGAACTCATCTACGCTGAGTTTGTTGAGCGAATACTGCCCCTGGCTTTAGAAAAGCTGGAATAGGCTATTTACAGCTAATCTATTAATCCGATTTTCCAAGGTGAAGTGCGTTATTCTACTGTCTTTAGGACTGCCCTTTCGGCAACAATAGCCCCAGCGCTAGAGGAATATCTCACCATGGATCAACTAAAAGCCCTGCGCTATTTCACCAAGGTTGTAGAAACCGGCAGCTTTACCCGCGCCGCCGAAGCCTTTTCAGTACCGCCCTCCTCCCTCTCTAGACGCATTGCCGACCTTGAGAAAAGTCTCGGCGCGAACCTGCTAAAACGCAGCACCAGAGTGGTTCAGGTGACTGAGATCGGTCAGCAGTACTTTAACCAAGTACAGGAGATTCTCGCTCAACTTGAACAGAGTGATGAAACTGTGCGCAGCTACCAAGCTAAGCCCAGAGGATTTTTGCGTATCAGTGCTATGGTCAGTTTTGGCGAGCGCCTGCTGCTGCCCCTCTTAGAAGAATTTAAAACCCTCTACCCAGAGATTATTTTGGATGTCAGTCTCAGCGACGAGCTCTCCACATTGTCACGGGACGATGTAGATATTGCCATCCGCGGCGGCTATGCCCCTAACGAGCGAGTCCAGGCCGTGCGGCTGATGGATAACGAGTTTATACCTGTGGCGGCGGCGAGCTACTTAGCCACTATGGGCACACCAGTGCAAGCCACTGAGTTGAAACAGCATCAGGGGTTATTTTTTCGCACGCCAGCTGGCCCCAGCCCTTGGCTCTGCGAGCTGGATGGCCAATGGCTAGATGTATCAGCTCAGACTCTAGCCATTTCTAATAATGGCAAATGGTTGGGTCAGCAGGCCGTCGCCGGACGGGGAATTACCATGGTACCCAGGTGGTCAGTGCAGGACTATTTAGACAGTGGTGAATTACAAGAATTGTTTATCGAGCCAACATTGAGAGTCAGCCAAAACCCAGACCTGGCCATTTATCTACTCTATCAAAAGCAGCAGTACCTGATGCCGAAAGTGAAGGTCGCAGTGGATTTTTTAGTGGCGCACTTTTCCACCCGCTGAGGCTCAAGCACTCAATCCAAAGAAGCTCCCACCCGCTCTCCTAAAACAAATAAAAAAGGGATACTAAGCCAGATGACTGAGTATCCCTATAACAACGCTTAGACTCTATTATTCAAGTCTGATAACAACTACTAGAGCGCATTGGGCACAATCAACACCTTGCCGTTTCTACCGCGCTCAGCAGCTCGCGTGACAGCCTGCTTGATCTGATCAACGCTAAAGCGCGAATCAACATTGGCCTTTAAAATACCCTGAGCAACCAAAGGAATAACCTGGCCGAAAGCCGCCTGCTTGGTTTTCATATCAGCGGTTTGGTACCACTTATAAAGCCAAAAACCACGGATGCTAATGTCATTGAAAATAATCTTGCCTGTATTCAAGCTTGAGGGCTGGCCCGAGAGCACACCGTAGGTGACCAGAGTACCGCCATAGCCAAGACTGTCCGCCAGTCGCGTAAAGGTCTCACCACCCACTGGGTCCAGTGCCAGAGCAATGGGCGCATTGTCTGTGGCCAGAGCAATCTGAGCCGCAAGATCAGGCCCATCGATCAAGACGACATCCGCACCCTTGGCCATCAGATCTTCGGCCAGGCCTTCACGGCGCACAACATTGACTGTCTTAATGCCACGCTGCTTTGCCAGCTGAATAACATAGCCACCGACAGCGGAATTAGCCGCGCTCTGAACAATCCACTGACCCTCTTCAAGGTCGGTAAAGCTGTTCAGCATCAGCAGTGCCGTCAGCGGGTTAACCGCTGACATGGCCAACTGTTCAATCACCTCTGGGCCCACAGGGCCGAGATCAGGCAAGGAAAGAAAGCCTGCGGCTGGGGCGACAATTTCATCGCGCCAAGTGCTGCCGCTGGCAAGCAATACCATCTGGCCAACCACCAAGTGCTTCACTTCTGGAGACACTTCCAATACACGACCCACACCTTCACTACCGGGATTAGAGGGCAACACTGGATCGACCCCGTACTTGCCAGCAATCTGAAGAAGGTCTGATGGATTAATTGGTGCAGCCAATACACCCACTCTCACTTCACCGGCTTTTAACGCCTGAGCACTATGATATTTAACCTCTAATACCTCAGCAGGATTGCCCATCTGACTAAACTCGACATATTTCAGACTGCCTTGAGTTTCCCCTGCAACAGCGAGAGATGTAGTGCCTAATAAAACCGCCAAAGTTGTAATAATTGAGAAATTTTTCATGATTTTGATCCACTACCTTTTTTTGTTTGTTAAACCTAACACCGATTAACTGGTATTACCGCTTGTTGATAATTTTTTAATCGGCGACTTTTATACTGGACTTTTTTTAGACGCCATAATGATTGTTTCTTTTGCCTCGTCTACTGAATCACTTTCATCCTGTTCAAACCAACGCCCCAGATAGATACCCACCAGTGACCAGAGCGCGGCTATGCCGGCCCCCACTAGAGCCACAGCCGCCAAACCCAAACCCAGGCCCTGTGTCAGTCCAGTAAACAACCAGGCCATCAACATATCACCACCACGGTAGGCGACTATATCGATAACCGGCTTAGCTTTAAAACGGGTCTCCCGATCAACCCGGGTAAATAACATTTCCCGAGCCGGTCTGGTGACAGCATAGTTACCGGCACGGCGGATGACCTGTAAGGCTATAACCGCTCCTAAGAAGGGAGAAACCGCCAGCACCAGTAAGCCGATACAGATCATGACAGGCACCAGCGCAATAGTGGTGGGCATACCAAATTTACTGACAATGCGACTAGTAGCAAATAAGCCGGTTGCGATGGAAAGGATATTGACAGCCAGATCCATTTGCGCCCACACCGCGGTGCGCTCTGGACGAGTCAGTTCGCTGAGTAAATTCTTTAGCTCAAAATAGACAAAGGAGCTGATACCTGTATAGAGAAATATAAACAGACCTATGGCCAGTAAGTAAGGGTTTGAGAAAAACATTTTGAAACCGGCGAAAGGATTGCCGCCAATGGCTCCGGCAGGAGGGGTTGCATCTAACTCTTGATTACCGAGCTCAGACGATTTCAGCGACTGCAAATAAAAGATAATCGGGATTGGAATCAGCAGCATTAGACTGGCAATCAGCATAAGATTGTCGGTACCCAGAGAGGCCGAGAAAAACGAGGGTATGGAGGGACCAATAAGACCACCAACACTGGCACCTGCGGCGATAATACTAAATAGCCTACCGGCCTGTTCTTTGCTGAACAGGTCTGACATAAAGCTCCAGAACACTGAAATATGGAACAGGCTAAACACGCTGACCCAGACATAGAAGGCTTTATCGATTAATGTGCGATCCACAGAATTGGATGCCAGTAGATAAAAGACCACAAAGGTTAGGGCAAAAATAGCGTACATCGCCGGCACCAAAATACGGAAGCGAAACCGTGACACCGCTATGCCGTAGACCGCCACCACCGCAGTACTGATAAAAAAGTTAAGTGTCCACAGCCAGCTCACTTCTGCATCGGTCCAGTCGCTGGCCATGGCGTCTCGCACTGGCCGCAGAATGTAATAGGCTGACATCAATACCACGACAAACAAAAATGAGCTGAAGACGGCTTTAGCCTCTGAGGCTTCGATGTTTGAGATTCTGGTTAAAATTTTGATTGTCGGGCTGCTGCTGCCGGCCATTTGTTTCTCCTAGGCTGAAACCGGTTGGGTTTCATCATTAACCTAATGTTATTTTTATTATTCGCTAGGCGCAGGCGCGTAGGAGTCATTTCAAGCCAGTGTATTGTCGCTTTGTTTATGGCCGAGATAAATGCAGGGATATGGGTATCTTTATTGTTATAAAGGCAATAGTACGACGCGAGCCTGCCCACCCTGTCATTCCGACCGCACCCACCTTGTCATCCCGACCGCACCCACCTTGTCATCCCGACCGCACCCACCTTGTCATCCCGACCGCACCCACCTTGTCATCCCGACCGCAGTGGAGGGATCTCATCCAGTCGGCACAATACACTTCGACACCGCTCAGGATGACAGGCTTGGGTGCCATCATGTAGGAGGTCCTTCGACTTCGCTCAGGATGACAGGCTTGGGTGCCATCCCGACCGCACCCACCTTGTCATCCCGACCCCACCCACCTTGTCATCCCGACCGCAGTGGAGGGATCTCATCCAGTCGGCACAATACACTTCGACATCGCTCAAACTTACAGGCTTGAGTGCCATTCTGTAGGAGGTCCTTCGGCTTCGCTCAGGATGACAGGCTTGGGTGCCATCCCGACCCCACCCACCTTGTCATCCCGACCACAGTGGAGGGATCTCATCCAGTCGGCACAATACACTTCGACACCGCTCAGGCTTACAGGCTTGAGTGCCATTTTGTAGGAGGTCCTTCGACACCGCTCAGGATGACAGGCTTGGGTGCCATCCCGACCCCACCCACCATGTCATCCCGACCGCAGTGGAGGGATCTCATCCAGTCGGCAGAAGTCCTTCGATCTTCGCTCAGGGCAATAAAATAAAACTACAGGGTTAACCAATTCTCAGGCACAAAAAAAAGCCCTGAGTTATCAGGACCTTTTAGAGGGGGATATAAACGTGTATTTTCTTTGGGGAAGAATCATGCACATAAAGTAAGACCGCTACTTTCTGAGAAGTTCACTATTGGAAACACTTTTAATCATTTAAATATTTACTGCCGAAATAGCGAGTTCTTCTGCTTAGCCCCTATATACTCGACAGCCTCCGTATCCCCAGAGCCACTCAGCGCCCCGCCGATGTCCGAAGAGACACAGCTAGCCTAAACAGCAGATGCGATTAGCTCCCACTGAGCAGATCCTTCGCCTGCCGAATTCGCACCGGGGTGGTTCCCGACCAGCGCTTGAACGAACGGCGGAAATTAGCCGAATTATTAAAACCCAACAGAGCAGCAATTTCTGCGGCAGGCAAATCTGTGCCCTGTAAATATTCGAGCGCTAAGCGATACCTCACCTGATCCAACAACTGCTGGAACCTAGCCCCCTCTTTTGCCAGCCGACGCTGCAAGGTACTTTCACTCATAAACATCTGCTGGGCAACAGCTGCAGCGGTCGGAAACTCTGAGCGCGATAACAACAGCAATTGCACAACTCGCTCACTCACAGCACCAGAATAATTATCGTTGGCCAAAATGCGATCGCACTCCCGACGAAACACACCCTGAGCCACAGGGTCCGATGTGGAGACAGTCACCGCAAGACTCTCAGCATCAAAGGTCAGTCCACAACGATTCGAGTTAAAGTGAATCGTCGAACCAAATACAGACTCGTAAAACGCACGGTCTTCTGGCTGCCCATGATTCAGTTCAAGAACCGCCCTAGCCCCGCGATTGTCGGTAAGCACATTTAGATTGGTCACCAGACCCGCATAGAGCGCATCTTTGTAAAACTGTTCCAATGCTTGGGGGAGATGGGGGGCGGCACTGCGCAACTCCACAGACCCTTCACCTGGTATGAGCTCAATACGCATGCTCGGCAGCAGTGCACGCTTGTAACGCACCATTAATTTGAGCACATCGTCCACTGTGGCACTGGTCATCAGGGCATAACCCAAAATGCCCAGAGAGACCATGTCCAACCTAGTGCCCAACTTAATACCCAGCAACCTGTCAGCGGAAAGTGCAATCGCTTTGCCGCAAATCTCGTCCGCTTGAGCCGCATTAAAAAGCTGTGATTTACTCAGATCAACACCTTCCAGACCGGTGTTTTCCAGTAATTGAGTCTTAGAGATACCCTGCTCTGCTAGCAGATCTATCAATACAGGCAACACAAAAGAATTCATAAATACCTCAAAGCCATTGATCAGAAAGCCATAAAGCTGACTGTAAATGACCTGCTAATTGACGGAAAATGACTTACTGATTGACTGTATTTGACACCCTTCGATAGCTCACTGTCAATTACAATCTTCAAAACAGAATTTCCGCAAATAAAACCTAAGGGGATCACAATGGCGACTTATACACTAGAGCACCCAGACAAAGGCTCAATCACCTACACCGATAAAAAACGCTACCTATGGTTAATATCCATGGTAATGCCAGCCTTCCCCCTAATGGGTGTGGCTATTTTTTATCAGACAGGTATGCAGTGGACCCTTGCCCTGCCCCTGGCAGTGAACTATCTGGTTCTGCCTTTTGTCGATTACCTGATCGGCAGCGACCTCAACAATCCCCCGGAAGAACTGGTACCTCAGTTAGAAGCTGACAGGTACTACCGTATTTTGACCATGCTGACTGTTCCTCTCCATTTTGCCGTGCTCGGTGTAATGGCCTATGTGGTGGGCACCAACGACCTGAGCCCCTGGACAGTGTTGGTTATGGCAATTATTGCCGGCGGCTACAGCGGTCTGGGGATTAACACTGCCCATGAACTGGGCCACAAGCAAACTGCCCTGGAACAACTGCTGGCCAAAATAGTACTGGCCGTTCCCGCCTATGGTCATTTTTGTGTCGAGCACAATCGCGGCCATCATGTACTGGTAGCAACGCCGGATGACCCGGCCAGCTCAAGACTGGGTGAAAACATCTATGCCTTTACCCTGCGTGAAATACCCGGCACCTTTGTGCGCGGCTGGAACCTGGAAAAAACCCGTCTCAATAAACAGGGCAAAGCTACCTGGTCTGTGCAGAATAATATTTTGCAGTCCTACCTGATAAGTCTCGTATTACAGGGCACATTGGTTTATTTGTTTGGCTGGATTATGTTGCCATTTTTGGCTGTGCATAACTTCTGGGCCTGGTATCAGCTGACCTCAGCCAACTATATTGAGCACTATGGTTTACTGCGCAAAAAGAATGACAACGGTCGCTACGAGCGCTGCCAGCCACACCATTCTTGGAATGCTAATTATATTATGAGCAACCTGGCACTGTTTCATCTGCAACGACACTCAGACCACCATGCCAACCCTATTCGCCGCTACCAGAGCCTGCGCAACTTTGATGATATCCCCGAACTACCCAATGGCTATTACGGCATGTATCTGCTTGCCTATATTCCTTGGCTGTGGTTTAAAGTGATGGATAAGCGCGTGCTCGCCCTACCCCATATCAATGGTGACCTGAGTAAGGTTAATATACTGCCCTCAAAGCTTAAATCGACCTATGAGCAATATGGCCAAGGCCAGGAAATGCCTCAATAAGGACAAAACCCTAGAGGCTCGCGAAAGAGTCTCTAGCCAATCTTTTAAAACACAGGAAAGACTAAATGACCGTTTACATCATTGCCACATTCACTATTCATGACCGCAGCGAATACGACATATACGAGAGTGGTTTTGCAGAGGTCTTCGCAAAGTTTGATGGCAAAATGCTAAGTGTCGACGAAGAGCCAATGGTGCTGTCAGGAGATTGGCAGGCCACGCGATCGGTCATTATTGAATTTCCGTCAAAGGAAAGCGCTTTAACCTGGATGATGTCTGATGAATATCAGGCGATTGCAAAGCATCGCAATGCTGGCAGCACAGTGACATCGATATTGGTAAAGGGCCTTAATTAAGCGATTAAGTTAGTGCCATAGCAATCTACTTCGCAGCCCAAATACTGGGCTCTTTAGCCCCTACAATAGCGTCCGGTGCCTTGGGCCTAAAGTAATAATGGAATAGCGCGGCTGGCACTAAGTACGATGCAAGACTCCCAACCAGAAAACTATCTAAAACAGGCATCATAATTTCGCCTTGATATGAGCCTGCCATAAACAATCGAAAAGCAATGATACCCAGAGACAGAATCCATAAATAGGGTATGACTTTAACAGGACTCAAAAAAGGTAGTAACCTGTAGGGCAGTATCCAAAGCAACGCACCCACTAGGGAAAAAATCCCCTGAGCTAATCTAACATCCCATTCCCAGTGGTAAACCATTAGCTCAGAAGGGATCAACTCAATGATCCACAGTGCGAGGCTATACGGATCCACAAGCTGATGTAAATCCACAACCCATAGCTCTGCCAAGTAGACAAAGGCCCCCAGATTAAGGACCAGTTTCAGTTGTTCACCACTGTCTAAATAGCGTGGCATTGCCTTCCCCTAAACATATTATTTGAGTAATCCATAACTTTTGAAAACTATAGCTTTAGAAACTATAGCTTTAGAAACGATAGCGAATCTTAGCAATAATAGATTCAACCTGAACCCCATCCCAACCCTCTTTAATAAGCGTTCCCGGGCCCTCATCACCCTCATCGCTGGAGAAGTAAGCACCGCGACTGTAGACCAGAAAAATATCGGACAACGGTGCTAACTGATAGCGATAACGCACTTGCAACGCCGTATCACTGAGGCTGAAATCATCAGCCGAGCTGGCGGATAAGCCCAAAGTGCCATCGCTATCGAGCTGATAACTATCGACCTGCTCTGCGTCTATACCCACCCACTGGAATTTTAAGCGCACTTCTTGTCTCGCCGATGGATACCAATCAAAACGCAGGTCGGCATTAAAGCGGTCAGCCTCAAAACCCGCCAATTGGGCTGTGTCAAAATCCCATATTAACCATTTCTGTAAGCGTTTATAACTCAGATCTGTGCCCAGAGTCACTGTCTCACTAAGGTATACCTGGGCACTAAATCCAAGACTTAGAGCCGCTTTTTCGATCTCATCATATTCAACATTGGCGTCAATATTGAAGGTCAGGTCATCACCCCTCGGGCTTGAGTATCTTGTCTCTAGCCAATAACGAGCTGGCTTAGCAAACAGGCCATTGCCGCGAGTCAATCGATCATCCCAGCTGGACGCAGAAGCGCCGGCTTTTAAGCCTAGCTTACGGGTCGATTTATAGGTCCAGGTATGATCCCAATCAGCGCGCAACTCCAGGCGATCGCCCTGAGTATTCTCGATATAGCCATATTCAAACAACGTAGTGCTGGAGAGGATATTTGAACCAATTTCATACGCCAAGCGATCATGACGAGTGCTACCGGCAAACTCTCTAAAATCATTGCGCTTCATAAAGCCCATATCGTTCATATCAAACTTATCACCGTAATGGGATAAATAGACACTGTGGTACCACTCATCACTGGGTGCATAAGACCCACTAGCCCAACCAGCAACATCTTGATCATCTACAGATTTCTGACTGTTAGCACTGTTTCCCTGCTGCTGAACATCAGCATGGAGAATCTGCCCGCGAAATTCTGTAGTCTCATTTTTGCGCCAGATCATATCTAGCACCTGAACTGTCGCCTCTCTATCAAGAATAGATCTCTCTGCATAGGTCAGACGATGCCCAAGGGTTAACCCGTTGACTGTGCGCTGAATCCTGCTGGATAAGAAGTCACCACCATAAATGCCCTTAGAATCATCTTCTCTGACGACAAAAAGACCTAGGTCAGTGGTCTCACCGAAATGAGTCACCTTGGCCGCCAAATCAATATCCACCAAACCACCGCCCTGACCTGCAGGGCCGGCGCCGATGCGCCGCGTGTAAAGTGTTTGATCCCCATTGCGAATATTGCTGCTAAACAGTGATTGGTTCTCGGTAAAAAAGGGCCGTTTTTCAGTAACGAATGTTTCAAAGGCTGAGAAATTGACCACCAGATCATCACTCTCCACCTGGCCAAAATCAGGATTAATCGCACCAGTCAGCTGGCTGCTACTATTGGGTCGCCAGATAAAATCCAGGCCCCCATTAAACTCATCACTGGTAGTTCCAGGTGTGCTGTCTTGCAGGTCACTGCTGTAACTAATATAGGGAAACCAGTCCAAGGTTGAGGTGGACACCTGTTCAACTTCTAATGGTTGCCAGTCCTCCATAAAAGTGGGTCGCGAATAATAGGCATTGGGAAAGGCGAAGCGCAGAGATTCATCAAACACCACTCTGGAAAACCACAGAGCGATCTTTTTACGACCATTCCCGGCATCGGTCATCGGCGCTACAGTCCAGGGAATATGCATTTCGCTGTACCAGTAATCCTTGTTAGACGATGTTTGGGAATACCAGGTACCGTCCCAATCTCCCGAGTAGTCGCCGGGCGTGACAATGCCATCCTGCTGCGAGTTGGCCGAGCCCACAGTAAAGTCATAGCCTGCAAGCGCAGTGCTATCGAAGTCGATACTGACAATATTTCGATCTGCCTCAATCTGTGCATCGCGGGGAAATTGCCGATTAACACGCTTTACTGAAGCCGGTTGATAGTTGCTAAAGCCAACGAAAATTCCTTCGGAATTAGTGATTACTCGCACCTCAGTACGATATTTCGCCGAGTCCCCAGTGAGCGGCTCTACGGTCACAAAGTCACTGTATATCTCTGCATCGGCCCACTCCCACTCGTCAAGAACCCCGTCAATAACAATACCAGCAAACACACTGGACATAGAAAATAGACAGCAACTGAGGAGCAGCCATAAATGGCTAGAGAATTTATTTCGCATAAAAGAATCTTTTTATTATTGTTATAGGGTCGGAGTAATAGTCTATTGGATTTCAGCCAAAGAAACAGCCGTAAGATCTAAAGCAAGCTGACCCCAAGCTGTAAAATGATCAAGCAGCGTGCCGAACTAGACAGCAGCATGGTTAGCCTGTCGAATCCCTGCTGGCGTTGTTGCCGACCAACGTTTAAAGGAACGGCGAAAATTAGCCGAACTACTGAAGCCCACCAAGGCTGCAATTTCTGCTACTGGCAACGCCGTGCCCTGCAGGTACTCGAGCGCCAGCCGGTATCTCACCTGATCCAACAATTGCTGGAATCGAGTCCCCTCCTTGGCCAGTCTTCTCTGCAAGGTACTTTCGCTCATATGCATCTGCTCGGCTACAGCGGCACCGGTGGGGAATTCTGAGCGCGACAACAGCAACAGCTGTTTAACCCGCTCGCTGACAACACCAGAATAATCATCGTTGGCCAAAATACGATCACACTCCCGGCGAAAGATATCCTGAGCCACAGGGTCAGACGAGGTTATCGGCACAGCTAGGCTAGCGGCATCAAACACCAGGCAACAACGGTCAGCATTTAAACGGACATTAGGACCGAATACAGATTGATAAAAACTCATGTCCTCTGCCTGACCATGATCCAACTCAAGGCGTGTCGCGGCCCCCTGATTGTCCGTGAGTAATTTTAGATTAGTGACCAGACCAGCAAACAGTGAGTCTTGATAAAACTGCTCTAAGGCTTCGGGCAAATGGGCAGCTGAACAGTGCAATTCCAAAGTGCCGACCCCTGCTATTAACTCAATACGCACACTGGGCAGTACCACACGTTTATAACGTACCAATATTTTGACCATATCCCCTGCGGTAGCGCTGGTCATCAAGGCGTAACCGAGGATGCCCAGGGAGACTATATCGAGCTTCGTGCCAAGCTTAGCACCCAGTAATCGATCACCAGAAAGCTTGATGGCTTTACTGCAAATTTCATCCGCTTGCTGGGAACTGAAAAACGTCGTGGCGCCCAAATCTAGAGCTTTCAAGCCAGTTTTTTCAAGCAGCTGTGTTTCAGATATACCCTGATCAGCGAGTAGATCGATCAATACTGGTAATACAGGAGAAAGCATAGACACCTCAAAGCAATTGTTGAAAAACCAGTAAATGACGGCAAATGAGCTGCTCATTGACCGTATTTGACACTGTCCTTTAACGGCCTGTCAATTACAATAGGCAACTAGAATGTTCGCAAACAGAATAAACCGAGGCATTATTACTCTGCGCTTGGCCTAGAAGGCTAATGGCCACTGTGCAACATTCAGACCTAGCCAATAAAAAAAATTAAAAAAAGGGCAACCTCAATGAAAACGCTTTCCAACAAAGTCGCAGTAATCACCGGTGCAGGTTCAGGTATAGGCCGCTATCTCGCCATACTATTGGCAAAATCTGGTGCCAATATAGCTGCCTGTGAGATTAATGCAGTAGCTCTCGCAGAGACCGTTGCGATGCTCCAAAACTACCCTGTCAAAGTGTCTAGTCATTCTCTCGATGTAGCTGACAAAGTGGCGATTGAAGCCTTACCTGAACAGGTCATTGCCCAGCATGGACATGTTGACCTTGTATTCAATAACGCCGGGGTTACCGTTGACTCAACCTTTGAGGATATTTCGGAAACCGATTGGGACTGGGTTATGAATATCAATCTGCAAGGAGTGATCAATTCCAGCCGCGCCTTCTTGCCTCATCTAAAGCAACGACCTGAAGCCGCGCTAATCAATACCTCCTCTATATTTGGCATGATTGTGGTTGAACGACAGTCGGTTTATCACACGGCAAAATTTGCTGTGCGCGGCTTTACCGAAAGTCTCGCCAAAGAAATGAAAGGTGGCTCAGTGCAGATCCACTGCGTGCATCCCGGCCATATTGGCACCAATATTCTCGGCAATGCGCGGATCAATAAAAGCGAAGAATCCGCCAACGCATTTCAGCGCCTGATGGGCAAGCTAGCAGGTATAGGTGATGACCAGGAATCGATGGCCGCGTTTTTTCAACAAAATGGTATGCATCCCAGCCGTGCAGCTCAGATTATGCTCAATGGCGTGTTAAAAAATCGCCCTCGAATTCTTGTCGGTACTGACGCAAAACTGATGGACCTGTGCCAGCGTCTGATGCCCATACACTACGAAAAGTTATTTCCATTTTTTACTGTGCCGCTGACCTTTTTACGTAATAAGAAACCGGTTGTGGGCCTGCCCAGTCTTTAGGCCCAGTTTCTAAGCTAATAACAGACCGGCAAGCTGCATAATGATGGTAAATGAGTCCTTAATAGACCGTATTTGAACCCCTCGACTTGAAGCCCGTCAATTACAATGTAAATCTGAATTGTCAGAAGCACAGTAAGGGGAAATACAAATGTCGGGATCTTTAGCGCAGCACTCAGATAAAGAACTAGCCACAGAGCCATCTATAGAACCATCTATAGAGCATAGAGACGTTATTATCGTCGGTGCTGGCCTCTCCGGTATTGGCGCGGCCTGCCATCTCGCCGAAAAATGCCCTGACCGCAGTTATCTATTACTGGAATCACGCAAGGCTATGGGTGGCACCTGGGATCTGTTTCGCTACCCCGGCATTCGCAGCGACAGTGATATGCACACATTGGGCTATAGCTTCAAACCTTGGGAAGGTGCCAAAGCCATTGCCGACGGCCCCTCTATTCTCGACTATGTTCGCGAAACCGCAGCTGACCATGGCGTCGACCAACATATTCGTTACGGCCACCGCCTAGTCTCAGCTAGCTGGTCTTCGGAGCAGTCAATTTGGACATTAGAGATACGTCAGTCTGACAGCGATCAAACTGTGCAGATGACCTGTAATTTTCTCTATATGTGTTCTGGCTACTACAGCTATGAGAAACCCCATGATCCCCAGTTTCCCGAAGTGGATAGCTTTAAAGGCAAGGTAGTTCGCCCGCAATTTTGGCCCGAAGATCTCGACTACAAAGATAAGGCCGTGGTGATCATTGGCTCCGGCGCTACAGCTATGACACTGGTTCCCGCCATGGCAAAAAAAGCCAAACAGGTGACTATGCTGCAACGCTCCCCCACCTATGTGCTCTCAAGGCCGTCCGAAGACTGGTTTGCCAACGGTCTGCGAAAAATCATGCCGTCGACCTGGGCCTATGCGGTAACGCGCTTTAGAAATACGCTATTCCAAGAGTTTCTTTTTAAGCAGGCGCGCAAATATCCGGCGATGGCTAAGCGTCTTCTAATCCATCAGTTACGCAAACAGCTTGGTAAGGACTATGACGTCGAAAAGCATTTTACGCCCAACTATAACCCCTGGGATCAGCGCCTCTGCCTAGTGCCCGATGACGACTTATTTAAAGCCATTAGCAGCGGTAGCGCCACCGTTGTAACCGACCATATTCAGCGCTTTACCGAGACTGGCATTGAGCTGAAATCGGGCCAGCATCTACAGGCAGATATTGTTGTCAGTGCCACTGGCCTTGAACTTGAGGTAATGGGCGGTGCGACATTTAGTGTTGATGGCCAAGCCGTAGATTTCGCCACCCTGACCACATACAAAGGCTTTATGGTCTCAGATGTGCCCAATATGGTATCGACCTTTGGCTATGTTAACGCCTCCTGGACACTCCGCGCAGACCTGATCTCCGAATGGGTGTGCAGAGCACTAAATCATATGACTAAAACCAAGACCAGTAAGGTCGTGCCGCTGGTGCCGGAGTCCTTAAAAAATATGCCCACCAAAGACTGGATTGCCGACTTCCCAGCAGGCTACCTGCAGCGGGCTATGCATCTGCAACCTAAACAGGGCAATCAGGCACCCTGGGTGAATAGCCAAGATTTCCGCAGTGAGCGGGCCCTTTTCAGTCTCCCCATAGACTCCGATGACGCACTGCATTTTAGCGGTTCAGCAAATGGCGAGTAATTAGTGAGTTTCGTCCAGACGACGGGATAGGCTGTTATACAAGAGCCTCAGGTTTAGCCATCCACACTAGGCCTGTCATCCCAACAGAGCGCACCATCCCAACCCTGTCATCCCGACAGAGCGCAGCGACGAGGGATCTGCTGATGCAGAAGTAGACCACTCACATACGTTCGAGATGACAGGCACCCAACTTTGTCATCCTGAGCGAAGCCGAAGGATCTCCTGCCCTATTGCACCCAACGTTGTCATCCTGAGCGAAGCCGAAGGATCTCCTGCCCTATTGCACCCAACTTTGTCATCCTGAGCGAAGCCGAAGGATCTCCTGCCCTATTGCACCCAACTTTGTCATCCTGAGCGAAGCCGAAGGATCTCCTGCCCTATTGCACCCAACC
>CAWLBR010000018.1:0-25766 GCA_963855085.1 Gammaproteobacteria bacterium | reverse complement strand
CTGCCCGCTCTAGCGTGGTACTGGTGAAGTCATTAAACTTAATCTTCAAAAACTGCTTGGTGACTATGTAATCGCTGTCCACCTGGCGCAACCGACTGCGTAGCTCCAGCAGCAGCTCAGGTAACTTCAATATACAGGCCGGCTGGTCCGCTAGGTCCCCAGAGTAGGTTCGCTCAACGCTAAGAGACTTGCGTCTGCTGTTGGCATTCACCGGCCGGTTATCTATGCCTCTGCAAAGATCGTGGAGGCGCTTGCCAAAGACGCCAAATTTATCCACTAAGTCCAACAATTCAAAGGCCTGTAAATCACCGCAGGTTTTAACCCCGAGGCGCGACAGTTTTTCATTGGTGACTTTACCAACACCATTGATACGCTTTACCTCAAGCTGCTGCACAAAAGCTGCAATATTTTGCGGTGTAATCACATACTGACCATCAGGCTTATTAAGGTCACTGGCGACCTTGGCGAGAAATTTGTTTGATGCAACGCCAGCGGAGGCGGTAACCCCCACTTCCTCGGCTATGGTGCGGCGGATTTCCTCGGCAATCAGAGTAGCGCTGCCACTACACTGGGTGCAATCGGTGACATCCAAAAAGGCTTCATCTAGGGAGAGGGGCTCGACCTTGTCCGTGTAGCGATAGAAAATCTGCCGAATTTTCATCGACGCTTCGCGGTACTTGGCCATGGTGCCGGGAACCACCACTAGGTCTGGGCAGAGCTTTAGCGCCTGGCCTGTGGGCATGGCTGATCTAACACCGTATTCCCGGGCTTTGTAATTGCAGGTGGCAACTACACCGCGACGATCTGACTTACCGCCAACGGCGATTGGGTAGTGGCGTAGAGAGGGGTCGTCGCGCATTTCCACCGCGGCGTAAAAACAGTCGCAATCACAGTGAATAATTTTTCTTGTTGCGCTACCCGGTTCCATCAAATGGCCTTTAATAAAGACACCGCTCTTAAAAAGTCTTGTATTGGAGCTTAATTGAGCAGATACCAAGGGCGTTAGGATACTAGATACGGATGCAGGAACCAACTGATAACTGGTGTTATATCCAGTACTCAGTTGGTTGCTAAATAGTTAGGAAGCTAGGCAGCGTCGCTATCAAACTCATTGTTGCCCACCCGGACACCAAAACGCTTGGAGATAATTTCGGGCAACAACAGCATGGCTGGGGTTAGCAATAAGGTCAGAATAGTGGAGAGCAGCAGACCATTGACTATGGCGCTGGCCAAAGGCTGCCACCATGTAGAAACCATACCACCGGCTTCAAAAGTGCGATTAATAATATCGACACTGTAGCCATTGGCAAGAGGTAACAGGCCAACCACAGTGGTAACAGTGGTCAACATCACCGGGCGAAAGCGCGACTTAGCGGCAGAATAAACGGCCTCCGCTGCGCTCAAGCTGGTGTTACTGCGACGTAAAAAGTTATAGCTATCGATCAGTACAATATTGTTATTAACCACAATGCCGGCCAGCGCAACTATGCCAACGCCGGTCAGAATGGTGCTAAATATCGCCTGAGAAATCAGCAAACCAAGCATAACACCGGCCGTGGACATAACCACTGAAAACAGAATCAGGAATGCTTGATAGAAGCTGTTGAACTGCATTACCAGCATAATCAACATCAACGACATGGCCAGAGAGAATGCCACACCGAGGAACGCAGCTGAATCAGCCTGCTCTTCATTGGCGCCACGGAAGACCACCTTGATCGACTCATCTATATTCTGGGTTTCCAACCAGGCCGCTATAGCAGTGGTCTGATTATTCGATAGATAGCCATCTTCGGTATTGGCCAAAATAAATACTGTCTCAAGCATATCAATACGCTGAATAGCATCGACTCTCGGCTTAGCAACACGCTGACTGAAACTGCTTATCGGCACTGGACCGGCTTGAGTATTGACGCGCAGCTCATCCAAGGCGGCTAACTGACGGTTCTGCTCTGGATAGCGCAGACGAATCTCAACTTCGTCATCGGCATCGTCGGGACGGAATTCACCAAGCCTTACGCCATTGGTGACCATTTGAACCATCTGGCCAATATTAGCAACATTGACCCCGAGCATTGCTGCGTAGGGTCGATCTACGACCATTTCCCACTGAATACCTGCTAGGGGAAGCGTATCTTCGATATCCCGCAAGCCTTCGACATTAGATTTTATCCAGTCGCTAATCTCTGCAGTGGTCTTGTACATCAACTCACGATCAGTAGAGGAAATCTGGATTTGAATGTCCTTACCCACCGGCGGTCCGGCCTCAACTTCCTTACCGGTGACATAGATTCCCGGCATATTGGCGGTGCTCTGACGGATCTCAGCAAAAATCTCAAGACTGCCACGCTCACGCGCTCCCCTGGGATAGAGTTCCACCAAAAACGAACTGATCTTGTCGCGGCTTGAATCCCGCTCAAGGGTTATTGAATTGCCCTCACTAAAGCCATAGAGCTGTTGGATGCCAGGAATGGTACTGATGCGCTGCTCAACTTCAGCTGTAATTTTGCGCTGTTCTTCGATAGACAGGTTGCCCTGAGCGCGAACATTAACCACGCCGTAGCGGTTTTCGATATCGGCAAAAAATGCCTGACCGGCACCGAATTTTCCATAACCCCAGAATATCGACAGCAGAAAAAATATCGCTACTACAGAGGATATTGCCGGGCGCGCAATAATCGGCTTCAGCATCCTTAAATAGAAATTCAGTAGCGGTTGAAAAAGGTTTTTTGCCGACTCTTCAGAGCCATGATCCTCAGGAAGCTTTTTAGACTTGCCGCGACGGCGTGAAATCACTATGCCCAGAGTCGGCGCAAAAATCAGTGCGTAGGTCAGAGACCAACCCAACACAGCGAACACCGTGATCGGCAAATAAGACATAAATTCGCCGGCAACACCGGGCCAAAATAGCAGCGGTAAAAAGGCAGCCAGTGTGGTGCCAGTCGAGGCAATAACTGGAATAGCCATGCGCTTTACGGCAACCAAATAAGCTTCTCGATTGGACAAGCCCTCCGAGGCACGGGTGTTGGCAAACTCCACCACCACAATGGCGCCATCAATCAGCATGCCCAATGACAGCAGCAGGCCGAACATCACCATAAAGTTAAAACTAAAGCCGAGAAGATAGATCACTATCATCGAACCGAGCAGGCAGAATGGGATACCAAAGCCAACCAGCAACCCCGACCGCACACCTAGGGTTGCCACAACCAGCACTAGAACGAGAGACATAGCGGTAAGGATATTGCCCTGCAACTCACTGACCATAGACTGAGCGTATTCAGAACTGTCGAAGATATAATCGATATTGATATTTTGTGAAAACTGGCCTTGGTAACTGGCAACGGCGGCACGCACGGAAGCGACGGTTTCAATGGCATTGGCATTGAGTCGCTTGCGCACATCAATGGCTATCGTTTTCTGGCCATTGATGGTGCTGAAACCATTTGCATCTTTAAAGGTACGGCGTATATCGGCAACATCACCTAGGGTAATAACACCGTCGGCAGTAAAGCGAATAGGAAGGTTGCGAATATCCTCTGTGGTTTCGATCAGTGCTGGCACCTTGATGCCAAAGCGACCCTGAGCTGTATCTATTTCACCGGCGGGGATCAGCAGATTATTGGCGCGTACCGAGCGCAGCATTTCATCGGCGGTGATGTTGTACTGCTCGAGGCGATAGGGATCTAGTACAGCCTCAACCACCTCATCACGATGGCCGGAAATATCGGCTTTTAAGACATCGGGAAGCATCTCAAGTTTGCGTTGAAAGAACTTGGCCGTTCTGTAGAGCTCGCGCTCGGAGACCTGCTCCCCTGAAAAGGTTATCACCACTGTGGGTTCAGGGCTGGGGCTGAGCTCATTAACTATAGGTTCTTTGGTCTCCTGAGGAAACTCCGCCTTGGCGCGATCCACAGATTCACGTACCTCGGAGACCACTTTGTCGATATCTTCGCTGATATCAAACTCGGCCATAATATAAATGGCGCCCTCTCGGGCAACGGCATTAATTTCTTCAAGGCCATCCAGAGTTTTGAGTTCTTTTTCTATAGGTCGAATCAGCAGCCGCGTGCCGTCTTCTGGGGAAATTCCATCATGTCTGACCATAATCATAACCAATGGCAGAGTGACGTTGGGGTTAACTTCTACTGGCAGGGCAATGCGAGCCATGGTGCCGGCAAATAATACCAGCAGCATAATTGAGAGCGTGGCTCTGGCGTGATCGACAATCAGATTAAGAAATTTCATTGGTTTTGTTATTCCTGTTACTGACTGCCAGAGCTATTGAGAGCAGAGCTATTTAGGGAATCGCTATCTGAAGAAGAGCTGGTTCTGTAAGAGACAGAAACCTGTTCAGCTTCAGTGACATAGTTTTGCCCCACCGTGACCAGAGCCACCCTATCGGGCAGTCCAGTCACCCAAACACCATCGCTATTTTCACCCACATTGGCCACAGACAGGGTCTTGATAATACCCTGATCATCCACAGCACGAACCACCAAATGACCGGCATCATCCAGCAACACCAAGCTAGAGGGAATAAGATGCGCCGACATAGGCTGCGCAGCAATTTGCAGACTTCCAGACATGCCCGCTAGAAAGCGTAATTGCGGATTGGCAATGGTTGCCTCAACCCGGTAGCTGCGGGTAACTGGGTTAGCCTGGCGAGATAGATAGCTGATCTTGCCGTTCAGGGTTTCGCCATTAACCAGAGTTAATTGCGCACCTCTATCGAGGGAAATTTTACCGATCTCTTGTTCAGTGATCACTGCAGAGACTTTTAAGGGATTGAGCTCAACCACTTGGGCACAGAGCTGACCTGGCTGAACAAAGTCTCCCACTTCCACAGGACGTTGCTCAACAATGCCAGCGAAAGGCGCTTTGATCGATAAGTTATCGAGATCAAGGGTGCTGCGTTCAAGGGCCACGCGAGCGGATTCGAGTCGAGTTTTAGCCTTGGCAATGGCCAACTCTGACTGGTAGCCGCCCTGTTCGAGCTTCCGAGCACCCTGATATTCAATGGTCGCCTGTTTGAGACCAGCCCTTGCATGCTGCAGGCGTAGCTTGCGATCTTCCTGATCGATTTCACAGAGTGTTGCGCCAGCCTTAACCAGAGCGCCCTCAACTGCAGGCACAGCGACAATCCGGCCCGTAATCTGCGCCTTCACATCCACAGATCGATTGGCTTCAGTTCGCCCACGCAAGACCAATTGCGGCTCATAGGGTTGAATATCAAACCAGTCTGCCTGCACATTGGTGAGTTTTGATTCGACTTTACTGGAATTATTCTCAGTTGCCGGAGAGGCAAATAATCCAGAGACCAGCCACAGGCCTATAGCCAGGGCAATAATAAGTGATACACGCACATTACTGTTCAAGGGTAGCCATCCAATTTTGCTAGTTATTGTTAACGCTCTGTCTACGGCAGATTCTGTTTTGCAGTTTACTTTGGTTTTCGCTCTGATGTTGAAAAAATGCAGCTTGGATTGCCCAACCGACAGTTTCATTAGTCTAAAAAGCAGTGCGCTCGGTTGGGTTTTAGACTTGAATTAGCCCTAACAAAGTGGGGAATTACCCGTTATTTGACGACCTATAATGTGATATCCGCAACAAGTTACCAGTCTTTGCAGTGTCGCAGTTGGCATTTCATCTTTACTTGGTTGAACTCTACTATCCCTTGGGGACAATGGTGGTCCAGTTGGTCGGCGATGAATTCGCTGGGACACACAAAAGGGACTTTTAAAATGGATATTCAAGACAGTAGTACGGGTCAGGTAGCTATAACCCAACTAACAGGCAACAAACCTAACAAACCTAACAAACGGTTTATGAAATTGATCTTACAGCCGACCAGAGCATTAAAGTGCCTGTTCAGAGTTATGCAGTTTATTATCAGCCTAACTCTAGCCTCAACAGCAGCGACACAACCCGATCTTGTGATGAATGGCAGCAGTGTTTACTCCGACCTGGGCAAAGACCAGTTCGCCGCGGCTCTCTATTTAGAAACACTTCAGGAAAAGGCTGGCATCGCTCATTCGATGCAGGGGGAAAAACGCATGGAAGTGCGGGTCTTGAACAATTACTCCAAACGCCGCTGGTTCAATCTGTGGATGCAGAGCATTTCAATCAACAATAGCCGCGAAACCTTTTCTGAGTCTGCGCAAGATCTGATTACCCTGATGCAAGCCGCTAAGTCGGCGCCGCAAAAAGGTGATTTTATCGAGTATCTGTCGAGCCCTGACCAGGGCACTTCAATGCGTTTTAATGGCACCGAATTAGTTGCAGACTTGCCAGCGGAAGTATTTGGCCTATTACTCAACACGTGGATTGGTGCAATCCCACCCACTACCCGCTTTAAAGACGAGATTCTCGGCAGGCAGCGCAACCCTGTGGCAGTCGACCTGCTAGAGACAGTTACCACAGACCCACAGCGAGTCACTCTGGCTGCCTCCTGGATACTGCCGCCTGCACCTGTGGCTGTAGTAGTTTCTAAGGTAAAGCCAAAGCCTGTGATCAAAGAGAACCTCAAAGTTAAAACGGTGGTATCAGCTAAGCCAAAAGTAATTTCAGCGCCTCTTGAAAACAAACTGGTCACGCCCTCAACTGCGGTAGCAACCGCGGCAGTCACTGCAACTAAGCCCGCTGTGACTGCAGATCAGAGTTCTGCAGCAAAACCCACTGCAGAGGCTGATAGTGATAGTTCTAAGAGTGATGGCCTTGCCAAGACGTCAGCTGACACTGAAGACGAAGTCGACTTTAGTGTTGCCGAGGCCCTGGCCATGCGCGACTACACACCTTTGGTGGTGCAGGCAATTTACAAGAAGATCAGCTATCCCAGCCGCGCTGTTGATAAAGGCCATGAGGGCACTGTGCGCATCGCGATAGTCGTCAGCAAGTCTGGTGCTCTAGAGAAAGTCACCGTAGTCCAAAAGAGCAGGCACTCAACGCTCAACAAAGCGGCTATTAAAGCCACTGAGCGGGCGGCACCTTTTCCTGAGCTGCCAGCTGCTCTGAATACAGATCAATTCGAAATCACCGTACCCATAACCTTTAAACTTGAATAACAAAGCGGCGGCACAGTCCCTCTGTGCCGCCAATCTCTCAAGTGACTGGCCAATTTTTCAGCAAGTCGCTATAATCCGCGATTGTTAAATTTGTCCTTCTCTCGGCGCTGTCACATTCACATTCACATTCACATTCACATTCCACATTCACGGATTTAAAATCATGAGCTACAACGACGTCCCACCAGGCAATGATCTACCCAACGATATTAATGTAATTATCGAGATTCCAGCGAATCACGATCCGATCAAATATGAAGTAGATAAAGATAGCGACGCGATTTTCGTCGACCGCTTTGTAGCTACGCCAATGTTCTACCCAGCTAACTACGGCTATGTGCCACAGACTTTGTCTGAAGATGGTGACCCACTGGATGTATTGGTTGTATCGCCCTACCCAGTAGTACCTGGCGCAGTGATCCGCAGCCGTGTTGTAGGCGTTCTCAATATGACTGACGAATCTGGCGTCGACGCCAAGCTTCTCGCCGTGCCACATACCAAGCTGACCAAGATCTATGACCATGTTCAGGAAATTGGTGATTTGCCTGAGCTGCTGCTCAAGCAGATCGTCCACTACTTTGAAAACTACAAAGCCTTAGAGCCAGGCAAGTGGGTTAAGGTAGATGGCTGGGACAATGCTGAAGCGGCCCGTGCTGAAATTATGTCATCTCGCGAGCGCTATCTGGCTGAGTAATCTCTGCCCCTAGCGTAAAGCATAAAAAACCGGCATCTATAGACTAGATGCCGGTTTTTTTTATGCTCGTGAATCTAGACGGTCCTTGACCTAAGCTCCGTCGAGCTCCTCAAACAGCACATCACCGTTTAACCCATGCTTGCGCAGTACATCACGCAGCCTTCTCAGAGCATCTACTTGGATCTGGCGCACACGCTCTCTGGTGAGACCGATCTCACGGCCAACCTGCTCCAGGGTTTCCTCCTGGTGGTGCAACAAGCCAAAGCGTCTAACCAACACTTCGCGTTGTTTTTCAGGCAGTTGAGTGAGCCACTTGTTGAGTACTTCGGAAAGATTTTCGCCTTCGATCTGTCGCTCAGGGCTACTGGCGCCCGCCGCAGAGATCGTTTCGATAAGGCTCTTTTCATTCTCAGCAACCGGTATGTCGATGGACGAAATACGTTCGCTAAGACTGAATATCTTCAGTACATCTTCCACCGGCTTATCCACCTCTTTGGCAATTTCTTCCGGTGTCGGTGTGTGGTCGAGTTTCTGAGCTAGCTTGCGCGATGCGCGCACATAGACATTCAGTTCTTTGACTATGTGCACAGGCAATCTAATAGTACGGGTCTGATTCATCAATCCGCGCTCAATAGTTTGCCTAATCCACCATGTTGCGTAGGTGGAGAAACGATAGCCCAGCTCGGGGTCGAACTTTTCTACCGCACGCATTAAGCCTATATTGCCCTCTTCAATAAGATCGAGCAGTTCAAGACCACGATTGACATAGCGACGTGCGATTTTAACCACTAATCGCAGATTGCTTTCGATCATGCGCTTGCGTGCTGATTCATCGCCTTTGAGGAGTTTTCGAGCATAGAAGACTTCTTCTGCTGCCGTAAGTAACGGAGCATAGCCAATCTCTTTAAGATAGAGACTGGTAGCATCAATAACCTGATGACTAACTTCCGATGAACTTCCTTGATCGTCGTTTTCTGCTTTTTTTCGATCTACTTTTTTTCGATCTACTTTTAACGCTGATTCCATAACGTTATAATCCCTTTAGTGTTACTCCATGTTCCAAGTCACCATCTAGTGACCTATCCAGAACTGTACCGCTTCCTTTTTTACATACTGCTTTTTCTATTTACTGCTTTTTTTACCTGCTATTTTTCTACAAACTGCGTTTTGTCTAACTTACTACTACTTGCGTTGAGCTAGCTCAAAAAGGTTGACGATATAGCTGTCCGATTTATCAACCTCTTTAACAGCCTTTTACAACCGATTTCTACTGCATCTTTCTATTTCAAATAGGCTACAGGATCAACCGGATAGCCATCTTTGCGTATTTCAAAATACATCGTACCATCAGAACCCAGTCGAGAGATAATTTCTGTCTGTCTTACGGTCTGACCCTCTCTGACCATAATCTGGTCATTGTGAGCATAAGCACTTAATAATACTTCACTGTGCTTAATGATAACCAGCTTACCATACCCGCGTAAACCCTCTCCTGCGTAAACTACTACGCCCGGGGCTGAAGAGCGCACCGCTGCTCGGCTGACGGACTTAATTTTTATTCCCTTATGGAGCTTAGGAAGGCTATATGACTCAACTATTTTACCTTTAATCGGCCATTTCCACTGCCAATTAGTGCCATACACCGCCGGACTGGAGACAGATTTAGGCTTATTTTTAAGAGTTTTTGTAACTTTTGGCACAGTTACAGCAACATTAGTTTTAGCTTTTGGTGCTGCTATTTTAGTCTTTTTCGTTGGTTTGTTGACAGTCTTGGCTGCTGCGCTACTAATTTTACTGGTATCCAATGACACCAGTTGGCCGCGACTGATAACGAAGGGTTCTCTTATGCCATTGGCCCGAGCCAGCTTGCGAAAATCCAGGTCATAGCGCCAAGCGATAGAGTAAAGTGTCTCCCCAGATTCAACCTGATGCACCAGGATACGATTGCTCGGCGGCGCTGAACGGCTACTCACAGGCGCCGAGTTATGGCTGCTACAGCCAGTCACTAAAATGATGGCTGTCAGCGTTAAAACTGAGACTAGTCCGGAGACTAGAATAGACATTAATGGTGCCGACCTGGTTGTCAAATTAGACTACCTACAGAGAGTTAAAGGTGTTTATAAGGCTTCATCCTGAAACCTTGATCCAACATATTCTAAACCCAGCACCAAAATCAAGCCCAATAGCATGGCGCTGACACTGAGGAGGGTTTGCGCATCGGCGCCAACCAACGCTGTATATTGACTTGGCCATAGATTTTGCGCTGCCAGCACTATGGTTTTACCCGAGTGACTGACAACCGACTCCAGTACTAATTTCCACGGCCAGATAATATTTAAACTGCCCACCAAAAAACCGCACATGGTGGCAATAACCGAGACTTCGTAACGGGCCAATAGCCAGGAGAGAAAGCGACTAAATAGCGCCAGACCTATAAGGCCACCGAGGGCAAATACGCTGAGAATATCCAATTGCAGTCCGGCAATGGCGCCGATAAAAACAGGGTATAGTCCAAGTAATACAAGGATAAAGGACCCTGAAATACCAGGCAAAATCATCGCACAGAGCGCAATGCTACCGGCAAAAAACATAGTTACAAGGCTGCCCTCAAGCTGCACTGCTGGCGCCACGGACACAGACCAGGCGATAGCCACACCAATCACAAATAACAGCATATCCTGCCAGCGAGCAATGCGGTATTGACGCAATAGATAGATCACAGAGCCGGCAATTAAACCGACAAAAAATGACCAAACTGGCAGAGGGTGTTGTGCCAGCAGGTACTGCATACCCACCGCCAGAGAAAATAAGCTGGTTAAAATACCACTGACCAAGGTGACCAGAAAATTACCGTTAATATGTCGCCAGGCAGCGGCCAGTCCCTGAGACTTTAATGTTTTGAGCGCCTGAAGATTCAACGACTTAATGCTGTCAATTAGCTCCATATAGATGCCACTGACAAAGGCTATTGTGCCTCCTGAAACTCCGGGAACCACATCGGCAGCGCCCATAGCCAGGCCTTTGGAGAAAAGTAACAGGTATTGTTTGAAACTGCGCATGGTTACCCCAAAGTTGATTCTGTATATGTCTTCTGTGCGTTCGCCATGCATCTAGCAGCGAATCACCTAGCAGCGAATAGCCTTATTGGGCTAAGCCACCGAGCAATGGAACAAATTTCACCTGCTCGACAATCTCTTCTTCAAACTCAGATGAGCTGCCTATGCGGCGCAGAACCCGCAAATCCTGAACATCGCCAGTACCCACCGGAATCACCAGGATTCCGTCTGGTGCCAACTGATGTAACAGGTCGTCTGGAATCGCCTGGGGCGCTGCCGTAGTAATAATGCCGTTGTAAGGCGCGTGGCGCTTCCAACCAAAACTGCCATCGGAGAGTTCAGCGGTGATATTACGTAAACCCAACTTGCGAAAACGCTCTTTAGCCTTTATCAGCAGTGGCTCTATACGTTCCACTGAATAAACCTTATCCACTAACTGCGCCAAGATAGTCGCCTGAAAGCCAGAGCCTGTGCCGATTTCAAGAACCTTTTTCAAGGGTCCGGCAGAGAGCAAAATTTCAGTCATACGAGCGACTATATAGGGCTGGGAAAGGGTCTGAGAAAAGCCGATAGGCAGAGCCGTATCTTCGTAGGCGCGATGGGCCAATGCCTCATCGAGAAAGATATGTCGTGGCGTTACCCGGAAGACATCGAGGATCCGTTGATTGGTGATGCCCTGATCTTTCAAACGCTGAATCAGCCGCTCACGCGTACGCTGAGAGGTCATGCCGACACCAGCCAAATCAATCGAGTTCACACAGTATCCTCTATTCCTAAAGCCGCCTAGGGCTTATCGGGGTTAGTTTGTAATTTGCTTTAAAATTTGCTTTAAAATTAGCCTGCAAATATATCACAGGGACTCTATTGGAGGGCGGAATAATTCAGCGATTTCACGCAGTATCACCGTCGCAAAACAGCCCCCAGAGAGGTCAAAGCTGAGCTCCAACTGATCCACAGCCAATCTCTGCCAATGCATATTTTGCGGCGTCAATACCAGCGCCCGACGCTCCTGCTTGAGTCCAGCATGCTCCAATGCATAACACCAAGACTGCCATGGGGCCAAAACCCCCTGCTCCAATGTTTCCAGATCACCACTGGCCGCTGAGCGACCGCGACCCCAGAGTGGACCGCTGGGCTCTGGCTCATGGTCAAAGGGCTCTGACCAGCTGTTCTGCTGCAGGCGCTCAGCCAGTACAAGATTAAACAGCCAGGAACGCGCCGCCGAAAGGTAAATGCCGGTGCCCCGGCGGTTACCTTTGAGTTGATCGCGCTCGATTAGGTCCTGGGCCTGATGTAAATTGCCACAGTCATGGCCAAAGCGCTGTTCACCAAAATAATTCGGCACACCGTTGCTGGCGATACTACTGAGGCGAGCATCAATATCTGTAAAATGCTCATCCAGCGCGGCGAAGTCTCGCAGCACTAGTTTAAAGGTATTGGCCCGATGCATACCGCGGCGCAATTTTTTATTGTTTCGCGCCATGCTGAGGATCTCAAAATCGCCGTGCACTAATTGTTCCGGGGGAATTTCTTTGCCGGGCAAATAGAGGCTGAACCACTGAGTGGTCACAGCAAAGCGGTCTTTCATACCACAGTAGCTCACATCATTGCGCTTAATGCCGGCAAGCTCGGCCAGCAGCCCCGCCACCCACTGAGTGTTTTGATCGCGCTTGCGGATATGTACGAACAGGTGCTCACCCTCACCGCTGGGCTCAAAACCGAGTATTTCATCGACCTGGAAGTCTTCTGGCTGACTACGGAACTGGGCGCGGCCAAAGGTCGCTGGAAACAGGCGTGGGAAACGCTGAAAGTCGAAGCTTTGTGTGTCGATAATGTTTAATCCGAGGAAAGTTGTGTTTCGGTGGAGCTTATTATTTCAGCTCTTGTGTTGTCTTTAACCTGTCTTTAAGTAGGCTCTAGGCAGATTTTAGACAGACTCTAGGCAGCTTTAAGAAGAGACCAATAAAGCCACTGCATGACAGGCGATACCTTCCTTGCGCCCGGCAAAGCCAAGCTCTTCAGTGGTGGTCGCTTTGATATTAATTTGATCAATATTACAGCCTATATCCGCCGATAGATTGAGGCGCATCTTATCCAGGTGCGGCAACATTTTTGGCTGCTGGGCGACAATAGTGATATCAGCATTGCCCAGTTTATAGCCTTTTCCCCTGATCATGGCGACCACCGCCAATAACAGTTGGCGGCTATTGGCGCCCTTCCACTTAGCATCTGTATCGGGGAAATGCTGGCCTATATCTCCCAGCGCCACGGCGCCGAGCAGCGCATCGATCAGGGCATGAATCAGCACATCGCCATCTGAATGAGCAACAAAGCTATGTTCATAGGGAATACTCACCCCACCCAGTATCAGCTTGTCGCCAGGACCGAATCGGTGCACATCGTAACCATGTCCTATACGCATTGTTCAGCCTCCTGTTGGCTCATGATCGCCGCAGCGATAATCAGATCTTCGCGGTGAGTAATTTTTATATTGTCGCGACGACCTTCGACAACTTTTACCTGCTCACCCAAATACTCTATGGCCGAGGCTTCATCAGTGGGCATTAGACCCTCTTTAAGCATTGCCTCAAGGGCTTTCGCCAACAGGCCATAACGAAACATCTGCGGGGTTTGCGCTGCGCGATAGAGGCTGCGATCTGGGGTTGCTTGAATATGATTATCGGCGTCGATTGTCTTCAAAGTATCAGTCACCGAGGTGGCGAGTATGCCACCCACAGCATGATCGGCTAGCTCGCCGATCAACTTATTGATGTCGCCACTGGTAATACAGGGCCGCGCCATATCATGGACTAACACCCAGTCATTGCTGTCAGCTCGATCACTGATGGCCAGCAACCCCTGCAGTACAGAGTGAACTCGCTCAGCACCACCGGCAACAAGCTCGACTCGAGAATCACTGGCCGCTGGAATCTGTTGCCAATAGGGCGAGGCCATATCACAGGGAACAATGATTGTTGTAATACAGGGAATATTTAACAGACGACTTAGACTGTGCTGAGCTATTAAATGGTCACCGAGGCGCTGAAACTGTTTCGCTATCTCAGCACCAAAGCGCTGACCACTTCCGGCGGCGGGAGCAATGGCCCAATAGTTGGCAGTCATTATTGACTGTCCTGGGTTGGCCGCGGCGGCCGTTTTTTATCGATCACCAGATAAAAAGTCTCACCCTGCTTGATCATGCCCAGATCGGCGCGGGCTTTTTCTTCAATGGCATCGAGATTGTTTTTTAGGCTTTCCACATCAGTGGCAATCTGCTGATTGCGCTGACGCAGAGTTTGGTTTTCAACTTCCTGTTGCTGTAGCTGTCGATTGAGCTCGGCACGGTGGGCGAGACTGCCCTCACCGACCCACAGTCGCCACTGTAGACCGGCCAGAAGAACAACTAAGATAATGATTAACCAGCGCATGCAGGCATTCTATTCGCTTTTCGGATATTTGCCCATCAACCGCTGCGCCCTTTCACTGAAAATCAGTAATGAGCGCAGAAGCCAATGGGCGACAATGCCAACGCCGGGAATTACTGAGCGGCTTTAAATTCTGCTAGACCGCGATACTGAGCCTGTTCACCCAACTCTGCTTCGATGCGCAACAGACGGTTGTACTTGGCAACACGGTCCGAGCGACACAGTGAACCGGTTTTAATCTGACCGGCAGCGGTAGCCACAGCAAGATCGGCGATAGTCGTGTCTTCAGTCTCGCCAGAGCGGTGAGAAATAACTGCGGTGTAACCCGCCTCTTTGGCCATAGCAATGGCATCCAGAGTCTCAGACAACGTGCCGATCTGATTGAATTTGATCAGAATGGAGTTGGCTACACCCAGTTCGATACCACGACGCAAGATGCTAGTGTTGGTAACAAACAAATCATCGCCAACTAACTGAATACGCTCCCCAAGCTTTTCGGTCTGATACTTCCAGCCATCCCAATCGGACTCGTCGAGACCATCTTCAATAGAGATAATTGGATAGACATCGCAGAGCTCTGCCAGGTAGTCGCTAAAGCCTTCTGAGCTAAATACCACGCCTTCACCGGAGAGATTGTAGTGGCCATCTTTGTAGAACTCAGAGGCTGCGCAATCCAGCGCCAAGGTAACGTCTTTGCCCAACTCATAACCAGCGGCTTCAGTGGCTATCTTGATCACCGCCAGTGCTTCAGCATTGGAGGCCAGATTAGGGGCAAAACCACCCTCATCACCCACTGCAGTATTCAAACCTTTGCTACTGAGGACTTTTTTCAGCTGATGGAAGATCTCAGTACCCACTTGAAGTGCTTCCGCGAAGCTTTTAGCACCCACTGGCTGGACCATAAATTCTTGGATATCAACATTGTTATCGGCGTGCTCGCCGCCGTTGATAATATTCATCATCGGCACAGGCATGCTGTACTGACCTGGGGTGCCGTTAACATTGGCTATGTGGGCATAAAGAGGAATGCCCTGATCAATGGCGGCAGCTTTGGCCGCGGCCAGAGAAACGGCGAGGATCGCATTGGCGCCCAGTGTCGCTTTGTTCTCAGTGCCGTCAGCATCGATCATCAACTTGTCCAGCTGACGCTGTTCAGCCACATCCTGGCCAACCAACAGCGCTTTGATAGTAGTATTGATATTGTTCACGGCGGTCAATACGCCCTTACCCAGATAACGGCTGCTGTCGCCATCGCGCAACTCAAGCGCTTCACGAGAACCGGTTGATGCACCGGATGGAGCATTAGCAGTTCCAACAACTCCATTCTCCAAGATCACATCCGCTTGCACAGTAGGGTTGCCGCGGGAATCGAGAATTTCAAACGCCTGAATATCTACAATGTTGCTCATTTACTATTTTCTCCAGTATCTATAATGGTATGCGCAAAGGGGGTTGCACATGATGATATGTAACAGTTGGTTTAACGGCGCACTGAGACAGGGGTAAAGCCTCATGGGCGAGTTTAAATAATACCGAGATCGTCCTGGGATTTTATCAGGTCATCAAAGGCTTTCATTTGCGCGAGAAACGGCTCGAGCTTATCTAGGGGTAAAGCACTGGGGCCATCACAGCGCGCCTGATCCGGGTGCGGATGAGCCTCAAGAAATAGACCGGCAATACCTACGGCAATACCGGCACGACCCAACTCAGCTACCTGATGACGACGACCGCCAGAGGCTGCGCCCAAGGGATCTCGACACTGCAGTGCGTGAGTCACATCAAATATTAAGGGTAAACCACCACTGACGTCTTTCATGGTGCGAAAGCCGAGCATATCCACAACTAGGTTGTCGTAGCCCATACAGGTGCCACGCTCGCAGAGCATGATCTGGTCGTTGCCGCACTCACGGAATTTATCAACGATATTGCCCATCTGGCCGGGACTTAAAAACTGCGGCTTTTTAACATTGATCACCGCACCGGTTTCCGCCATAGCCTTGACCAAATCGGTCTGGCGGGCAAGAAATGCTGGCAGTTGAATCACATCACAGACTTCCGCCACAGGCTTAGCCTGTTCGATTTCATGAACATCAGTGATCAGCGGAATATTAAAAGTCTGCTTAATTTCCTGAAATATTTTCAGCCCTTCATCGAGGCCGGGACCGCGATAGGAATCAATCGACGAACGATTGGCCTTATCAAAAGAAGCCTTAAAGACATAGGGAATGCCAAGCTTTTCAGTGGCACGAACATAGGCTTCTGCAATCTGCATGGCCATATCCCGCGACTCAAGCACATTCATGCCCCCAAACAACACCATTGGAGCATCATTGCTAACGCCTATATCGGCTACTTGAATCGTCACTGCGCTCATTATTTGGCTTCCTGACTAGATGACTGGTTCTGATAATCCAGCGCCGCGTTTACAAAGCCTTCAAACAACGGATGGCCATCACGGGGTGTGGAATTAAATTCCGGATGGAACTGGCTTGCAAAGAACCAGGGGTGATTGGGTAACTCGATAGTTTCTACCAATGTCTTGTCGTGAGACAGACCGCCAACCACCAGACCGGCTTCTTTCAGCGCCGGCAAGTAATTATTGTTTACCTCAAAGCGATGACGGTGACGTTCTTCTACCTGATCAGCGCCATAAATACCATGGGCCATAGAACCGGGAACCAGATGACAGACCTGAGACCCAAGGCGCATGGTGCCGCCGAGATCAGAATCCTCGGTCCGAGACTCTTTGTTGCCTGAGGCATCGATCCACTCAGCAATCAGACCGACCACTGGGTTGGCTGTTGCCGGATCAAATTCGGTGCTGTTAGCCCCTTCAAGGCCGCAGACATTGCGCGCATATTCAATAATCGCAATCTGCATACCCAGACAAATACCCAGGTAGGGAATATTGTTTTCACGGGCTGTTTTAACCGCGAAGACTTTGCCTTCTGTGCCTCGAGTACCAAAACCTCCGGGCACCAAAATAGCGTCGACGCCATCCAGTAAGGAGTGATCCCGCTCAAGCAGCTCGGAGTCAATATAGCGAACTTTAACTTTGGTCTTATTGTGAATGCCGGCGTGAGTCAACGCCTCAGTCAGGGATTTGTAAGCATCCAGGAGTTCCATGTACTTGCCGACCATGGCGATAGTCACCAGACCATCGGAGTGCAACTGGCTCTGGACCACGAAATCCCACTCGCTGAGATCCGCATCAGGCACGTCCAACTCAAAGCGATCGACAACAAATTGATCCAAGCCGCGCTCGTGGAGCATGCGTGGAATTTGGTAAATACTCACCGCATCCATTACTGGAATCACCGCACGCTCTTCAACGTTGGTGAACAGCGAGATTTTCTGGCGCTGACTCTCTTCAATTGGCACTTCAGAGCGACACAGCAGCACATCAGGCTGCAGGCCAATGGAACGCATTTCTTTTACCGAGTGCTGAGTTGGCTTGGTCTTGGTTTCGCCAGCAGAGGCAATGTAGGGCACCAGGGTCAGGTGCAATAGCAACGCACGTTTATAGCCCAACTCAACTTTAAGCTGACGAACCGCTTCAAGGAAAGGTTGTGACTCGATATCACCGACAGTGCCACCGATCTCAACCACGGCAATATCTGCATCACCCGCACCGGCATAGACACGGCGCTTAATTTCGTTGGTTAGGTGCGGGATTACCTGCACAGTGCCGCCTAGGTAATCACCGCGACGTTCGCGACGTAAAACCGTTTCGTAGACCTGGCCACTGGTGAAGTTATTGTTCTTGGTCATCTTCGAACGCAGGAAACGCTCATAGTGGCCAAGATCCAGATCCGTCTCAGCGCCATCTTCAGTGACATAAACTTCACCGTGCTGATAGGGGCTCATGGTTCCGGGGTCGACATTTAAATAGGGGTCGAGCTTGAGGATTGTGACGTTGAGTCCGCGGGATTCCAGAACAGCAGCCAGCGATGCCGCTGATATACCTTTACCCAAAGACGAGACAACACCACCGGTAACAAAAATAAAACGTGTCATAAAGACCCTGTAAAACCACGATTCTGTGCTCAAATAGAAATGCATTCCATAAGAACAGAATCTTGAAAAATGTAATCGAGAAAGGCTTGTTTGGCCGTGAAAATGACCGAGACCCACCCTACCTAAGATGGGAGAATAGATTAACAGAAAGGTATAGAGGTTTCTACAGAGAGTTTGTCTGCCAGATGATTTTTAAGCCTTCTATTTCGGGCCCAGCCTGCCAGCCCTCACAGACCCATAGATTGCCCACAGCGACCAGCTGCTCGTCGATGTAAAATAGCGGTACTCGCTCTCGCCACCAAGGCTCTAAGGCGTATTCCTGAAGCAATTTCTTGAGGCTGTTGGAGTGTTCGCGGCCCATTGGCCGGCAGCGTTCACCGCCGCGGCGAAAGCGCACCTGCAAGCGCTCAATACTGTCTAGACGCAGACCTTCGCCAAGCGCTCGCTCAGCGGTTAATAGATTGCCGTCGGGCAGCACTAATAGCTCATCGCCAGACCAAAATAGACAGAGATCCAAATCGGCTTTTGGCCGCCCACTGAGTTTCAGTAAATAGAGTCGCTGTCGGTAGCGGCACAGTTGCAGATCGGCCCGCACCACTTTCGGCTCACTGTCCTCACGGGCAGTCAGCAGAGAGCTCATCACTTCATCTATAAATGTCTGCCCCAGTGCTGCCAGCCCATAAACCTCAGGCCAGTAGCGCAGGAGATTTTTCTGCCGCAGCGGCTCCAGCTGAATAAATTGGGTTAAATCCAATGACCAACCGCCCTGCTCTGGGCGCGGATCAAGTCCGGCAAGATCGGCTCGCGCCACTGAGTCCGCAAGCTGATCAGCCTGACCACTCAGCTCAGCGCTGCGCATAACGCCCTGAACATAATCGGGCCAGCGCTGCGCCAGCGTAGGAATGACACTGTTGCGCAAATAGTTGCGATCAAACTGTTCCTGTTGATTGCTCTCGTCCTCAATCCAAGACAGCTGCTTAGTTTCGGCATAGACCTGCAAGCTCGACTTTGGCCGATTGAGCAACGGTCTAATCAGATGCCCTAGACCTACGGCTCGGGTTTGTGGAATTCCCGACAGGCCTCTGGCACCGGAACCCCGCAATAAACGGAACAGCACTGTCTCCACCTGATCATCAGCATGGTGACCCAAAAGCAGCAGGCCATCTTCGATCAGGTGCTTTTCAAACACGTTGTAGCGTGCGTCTCGCGCCGCGGACTCAAGCCCGGAGCCGGTTTCATTGACCGCTACAGATTCGCTAATTAGAGGCACCCCCAGAGAATGGCAGAGCGCTTTTGCATGTTGCTGCCAATTATCGGCATTTTCAGACAGTCCATGGTGAATATGCACAGCTGTAATGCGCTCCGGAGTCAGTAACTCACAGAGTAAATGCAGTAATACGGTGGAGTCGAGGCCACCACTAAATCCGACCAGTATCTGTGGTGCCGCCTCAAGTTGCTCGAGCCAGTCGGCAAACACTGCTGCGGCAGTTACCGCAGGCTGGTGCTTCCCTCCCCTATGCAAGGCTCCTTTATTTAGAGCTCCTCCACCTAAGGGTCCTTTATTCAAGGCTGCTGCTCAGCATCTTCTTGCTCAGCCTGATATTTTTTGAATTGATGGCGAGTCAATAGATTGCAGTTTTCAGTAGCCGGGTCAAAGGTGATCAATACATCGCCCTTACCCAGCTGACGCTTTACCTGGTCGATTTTACTGTCCAAACTGACCTCGTTGGAGCCGTAATCAGTGCCCTCACGCAAGATAAACTCTTCGATAATCCCGTAGAGGATTTCTGCACTTAACATTTCTGCGGGAATTTCTATCACTTTATAGGCTTCCTAAATGGCATTAGCCCTTTATTGAGGGCGTTGGTTGATTAAGTGGTTGATTGAAACATATTTATCCAATCAGACAGTTTCAGATTTATCTGACCTGCATAATAGTGCCATAATCATTTTCAGTTAAGCAGAGGAATGAAAAATGACAGATTATTTAGTACTAACGGTGATCGCCGATGACCGCGAAGGCATAGTTGAGCAGATTTCTCAGACAGTCATCGAGCATGGTGGCAACTGGATGGAAAGCAGCATGGCACGCCTGGCAGGTAAGTTTGCCGGCATCCTGCTAGTCGAAGTTGAGCCCGCCAAGCACGCTGATCTGGAGCAGGCTTTGGCCGCGCTCTCCGCCCATGGAATAAAAATTATTGTTGAGCAAAGTGCTCCAAGCCAGGAAAAAGACGCCGAGGTCAGCTGCATCGAGATCGTCGCCAATGATCGCCCAGGCATTGTCGGTGAAATTTCAGCTCTGCTGGCGAGTCATAATGTCAGCCTTATCTCTCTGGAAACCTTCTGCGAAAGCACACCTATGTCAGCCGGCATGATGTTTTACGCTCACACCTACCTGCAGCTGCCAGAGGGAATGACTGGAGACCAGTTAACCGCCATTCTCGAAAGCCTGTCAGATGATTTAATGGTGGAGATTGTCGACGCCTA
Organism: Gammaproteobacteria bacterium; assembly: GCA_963855085.1. Taxonomy (GTDB): domain Bacteria; phylum Pseudomonadota; class Gammaproteobacteria; order Pseudomonadales; family Porticoccaceae; genus HTCC2207. The sequence continues at coordinate 5,023 of CAWLBR010000018.1, read as the reverse complement.
AGTCGCCTCTTAAAAATTAATGCTCGATATAGTGCTCTACCAACCGGAAATTCCCCCCAATACCGGCAATATTATTCGCCTCTGCGCCAATACCGGTTTTCGCCTGCATCTGATCGAGCCTCTGGGCTTCGATCTGGATGACAAAAAGTTACGTCGCGCCGGCCTCGACTACAGCGAGTTTCAGTCTTTAAAAGTCCACGCCAGTTTCGAGGACTATCAGCAGAGCGAGCAGCCGAAAAAGATTTATGCCCTCAGCACCAAAGGGACAGTTTGCTATTCCTCGGCCCGCTTCGAAGAGGGTGATGCACTGTTATTTGGCCCTGAAACTCGAGGCCTGCCTGAAGATGTTCGCGACGGTCTTGGAGTCGAGCAGGTGTTGCGCCTACCTATGCAAAAAGAGAGCCGCAGTCTCAACCTCTCCAATACGGTCTCGATTATTGTCTATGAAGCTTGGCGACAGCTGGATTTTGCCGGCGGCGTCTAAAATAGAGAGCCAATAAATAGCATTCCGTGACACCGGCAGAGCAGGTATCATGACCGGCTGTCATGCAGCACAAAACAACTACTCCCAGCTTGAGAAAAATTAATGAGTTCAGCAATCGGCCTTTTTTACGGCAGTTCGACCTGCTACACCGAAATGGCTGGGGAGAAAATCTGCGCGCAAATTAATAGCCAACACAGCGACAGCGTCACCCTGCACAATATCGCCGACCAACCCCTCAGCCTAATTGCCGACTATGACCTGCTGATACTCGGCATTCCAACCTGGGATTATGGCGAGTTGCAGGAGGACTGGGAAAGCCACTGGGACGAGCTGGAGCAGATCGATTTTACGGGCAAGCGCGTGGCAGTTTACGGTCTCGGCGATCAGATCGGCTATCCGGAATGGTTCCAGGATGCCCTCGGTTACCTCTGGGCCAAGGTCAAAAATCGCGGCGCCACCATGGTTGGCGAATGGCCAAACAAAGGTTATGAGTTCGACGAGTCCAAGGCCCTAACCGACAATAAAGAGTATTTTGTCGGCCTGGCACTGGATGATGAAAACCAACTGGATCTCAGCGACGATTACATTAACCGCTGGTGCCAGCAGATCTGCACTGAGTTCGGCCTCGAGCAATGAGCAAGCAGCAACCCAGCACTATGCCCTGGTTTGAAACCGCCAATCCGGTTCCCAGAACCCGTAAAACAGTCACTGTTATAGGCGCTGGAATCTCTGGCTGCACAGTGGCTGCGGCATTAAAAAAGCGCGGCTTCCAGGTGACTGTTATAGACCGCCACGGCCACGCCGGTGCCGAGGCTTCGGGTAACCCTGAAGGCATCGTCTACCCCAAGCTATCCCCCCGAGATGATCTATTGCCCCGAGTTAATCTCGCGGCCATTCAATTTGCCAGCGACTACTACCAGCCCTTCTGGGACAGTGGCTTAGGCCGCCAGTGCGGTGTGTTGGTGGTACCCGAAAATGACAAGGCCCGCAAAGACTTCAAACTAATTAGTCAGCGCTATGCCGATCAGACTCAGATGGTCGAAACCATTGCCCATAAGCAACTGGAAGAGTTGAGCGGCGTGCCATTGCAGGCTGAGTCGGCTCTATATTTCCCCAAATTAGGCTGGTTGCCACCGCAGCTTATCTGCGAGCAGCTGCTCGCGCTAAATGATATCCCCCTAGTTCAAGCCGACATCCAAAGCCTCGAATATAACGAGCAACAGCAGGGCTGGGAGCTGCGTGATACAAATCAGCAATTGGTACTGGAAGGCCACAGCGAAAGTCTGATTATTGCCAGTGCCTTCGACTGCAAACAGTTTAGCCAGACAGCCTATTTGCCCCTACGCAAAATTCGCGGCCAGATCACCCAACTGCCCTGCACCCCAGAGAGCAGTAAAATGAAAATGGTGATCTGTGGCGAGTGCTATATCACCCCCGCCGAAGAGGGTTTACACGGCTGCGGCGCGACTTATAACAAAGATCTGTTTACCACCGAACTGCGGGATATAGACCATCAGACCAACTTGGCACAAATAGCAGCTACAGATGCCGGACTGGCAGCAGTGCTGGGTAACCCGACCAATGAAAGCTTAACTGGGCGGGCTAACTTTCGCTGCACCACCTCAGATTATCTGCCGATTGCCGGACCCGTACCGGACCGAGCAGCTATGCTTGAGGATTACGCCAAATTGCGCCGCGATGCCAAGACTCCCATGACTACTCTCGGAGCCTATCTGCCCAATCTCTATGTCAATTGCGGTATGGGTTCGAGAGGCCTGAGTTATGCGCCATTAACAGCCGAATTACTGGCGGCAGAGATTGCCGGCGAGACACCCGAACTTGATGAAAAGCTGCCTAAAGAGCTCCGTCAGGCCATGCATCCGGCGCGCTTTTTAATTCGTGATCTAAAAAGAAATCGCATCTAAAATAAATGCTATTTAGAGTAAACGGTATTTAAAGAGAGCTGGATTTAAAGAGAGTTGTATTTAAAGAGAGTTGTATTTAAAGAGAGTTGTATTTAAAGAGAGTTGTATTTAAAGAAAGCTGGATTTAAAGAGAGATACCGCCATGACGGTGGACATAGCTGGCCATAACCGTATCCATGGTGACTATATGATTGAGCAACCACTGGGGGAATCTGTCTGCCGCGTAAATACTGAGATGATTGATGGTTTCAATACTGCAATCACTGCTCCAGCGGCTGTGCTCCGCCTCCATCCATTGTAATACCCGCCGATGCTCTAGGTTGTGCTCCTCCCGAGCGGGAAATCCATATTCCTCCATGCACTGTTCTTCAAGCTCAAAGTGCGTGACAGTGTCCTGCAACAGCACCTGCATCAGCTGTTCTATTTCTGCGCTGCCGGGCAGGCTCGACTTGATCTCTACTTCCGCGGCTATCGCATCTCCAAACTCATCTCCAAGCTCATCTCCAAACTCATCAGATTCTAAGTCGCTGTCGAGTCGCAACGCCAAGGCACTATCGAGCAGACGCTTTAAGGCATTGGCATCTTCGAAAGCTTTGCGGTGCTCTCGATTCATAAACTCTAGATCTACCTGGGGAGTGCATTCAAAATCAGTCATAAAGAATAGGCGATTGTCATATCAACCTATGAGGTTAGCAAATTTTGACTGCAAACCTCTTGATAACAATCAAGGCCGTTGGAGATTAATCCCTTTTACATTATTATCATCCCCTTCCTAAACCGTTTACTTATCTTCTCGAGAATAGACCCCTATGAAATATATTGGCGCTCACGTTAGTGCGGCTGGCGGCATCGAAAATGCACCACTGAATGCCCATGCAATAGGTGCCAACGCCTTTGCGTTCTTTACCAAAAATCAGCGCCAATGGCAGGCCAAGCCGCTGAGCCAAGAGAGCATTGAGAAGTTTAGAGAGAACTGTGAACTCTATAATTTTTTACCGGAGCAGATTCTGCCTCACGACAGCTACCTGATTAATCTTGGCCACCCTGAGACTGAGGGACTGGAAAAATCCCGAGAAGCCTTTGTCGATGAACTGCGTCGCTGTGAGCAACTGGGACTCAAATATCTCAACTTTCATCCCGGCAGCCATTTGCGCAAAATTTCGGAAGAGCAGTGTATAGCCAAGATAGCCGAGTCAATCAATCTAGCCTTGGAGCAAACTTCAGGAGTCACTGCAGTCATTGAGAACACTGCAGGTCAGGGCAGCAACCTTGGCTTTAGTTTTGAACAGTTGGCAGCCATGATCGACGGTGTCGAAGATAAGAGCCGTGTCGGTATCTGCTATGACACCTGCCACGCTTTTGCCGCGGGCTACGACATGCGAAGCACCGATGGCTGCGAGAAGGTCTTCGATGATTTTCAACGGATTGTTGGCTTTGACTATCTCTGTGGCATGCATCTAAATGATTCACGCTCGGAATACGCCAGCCGCGTCGATCGTCACCACAGTCTTGGGCACGGCAACTTGGGACTAAATGTTTTTCAATTTATTATGCAGGATAAGCGTTTTGACGGAATTCCACTGGTGCTAGAAACCATAGATCCGTCAATCTGGGCCGATGAGATAGAGCTGCTGCGGAGCTTTCAAACCGCGGCTTAAGCACCCCGACTTTGACGCAGCTAGTCGTTTAGCTGCTCTTGCTCTGACTTAAGTGCAGAGAGCAATCCTTGCTTATAGACCTCAGCGCTGGTTTTACTGTCGCCAATCTTTTCCAGCACAGTGGCCAGATAGATCGAGGCCTGAACCGAGGGACGCAATTTTACGGCAGCCATAAGATAGTCTTTGGCCTTGCCCCAAAACTGCAGGCGCTGACAGATTTTTCCCAGTGCCAATAGCAGGTCGGCATCGTCACTGTGCTGCACAAACCATTTCTCAGCCACCATCAGCTGCTTTTCTGGACTGGCTGATTCAAGCTCGCCAAACTGCACAACCAACAGCGGATGCCACTGTCGATTTAGCGCTTTGGTCAACAGCGCCTGCTGTTTTTCCACTAATTGAACTCTGCCAAGGCTGGCGCCATAGCTGGAAATAATCAGTGGGTCTCGCTGCTGTTTTCTTGGAATTAAATACCAAATATCTTCCAGTGCCGCTCTCTTCTCATTGATTGAGCGCTTGCCATCAGCAAAAAAACCATCCAACAGGTTGCAGTAAACGTCCTGCTCTAAACTGGCTAAATCCGCTTCGCTGATCGCTTGAAAACGCCTCAGGTCGCGCAACATTTTTTGTAGAGCGGCCCAACCTTCAGAGAGGTAGTGAGCATCGGTCAAGAGTCGCAAAAGCGCTTTGTCTCGCGGATTTTCAGCATAGATCGCCTGCAGAATTTTCAGCGCTTCCTCGGGATTTTCTTGCAGTAGATAGGTTTCGGCCAGTGCCTTATCAGCAACAAAATGGCTCTTTGGATAAGAATTTTTAAGTCGCTGTAAAATCTGACGCGCCCCGTCAAACTGTTCGCCGTCTGCAGCAGCTCGGGCTGCGAACAGCAAGCTAACCACTGGCATAGAGGATTTATCCGCAGACTGGAACAACAGTTTTGCCGCCTCCTGCCAATCGTCGCC
>CAWLBR010000017.1:0-26622 GCA_963855085.1 Gammaproteobacteria bacterium | reverse complement strand
GGGGGAGTTACATTTTTTAGCGCCACTCGGGACTACAGTGCTCACTAGTGATTGCTCTTATTTGTGCGCTCTGAGCCCTATCTGAGAGCGTTATGAGTGTAACGGATATCTCCATAGAAGGATCTATATTGGCCTATTTGATTATGCTGTCCCTGGGTGTTTTTTCCGTCGCTTGGTGGCCTTGGTTACCTAGCTTTGGGGTCGGCGTTGCCCTATTTATCAGCCTGCTGTCAGCCTGTGCCTTTTTTCGCCGAAGGAGGTTGCTATTGCTTGTATTTCTGGGTGCGGGAATGCTCTGGGGCGTATTTTGTGGTCATCAGCTTCTGGATAAGACCCTACCGGAAAAATACAATGGCACAGAATTCTTAATCTCAGGGCAGGTCGTTAGCCTGGTGGACAGAAACTCTGTACGCAGTCGTTTTAGTTTTGTCCCTGAGACTATTCAAGCCTTAGGAGATCCTGATCAGCAACTTGTCCCGGGTAAACTGCTGCTTAGCTGGTACGCAGCAAAGGCACTGCATCCGGGGCAGCGCTGGCAGCTGGTGGTGCGCTTACGCCGGCCGCGGGGCTTTGTTAACCCCGGTGCTTTTGATTATCAGAGCTGGCTATTGCAACAGGGCTATAAAGCCACCGGTTATGTGCGCTCGCCAGAGCTTGCCAAGCAGTTGCCTGAAACCAAGCTTTTTAGTACCGGTAACCTTGGCTCCATAGCGGCGCAACTGAGGGCAAGGATTCAGCAAGCTATTGAGCAATCAGAGTTGTCGCCACGAGGGCGCGCTGTGCTGTTGGCGCTGAGTATTGGCGATAAACGTCAACTCGCACGCTGGTGGCAGGATTTGGCGCGCTTGGGGATAGTTCACCTGTTGGTTATCTCTGGGTTGCATATAGGTCTTGTTGCATTGTTTGGGGCTGCTTTGGGTAGTGGACTGGCGCGGCTGGTGATTCTGTTTAGCTCGCTGCTTAGCTTTTTAATTAGCTCTTTAAATAGCTCTTTATTGAGTTCGACTTTTAATCATTTTGAATTAAAGTTACCCAGTCCAGCGCTGCATTGGCTGGCTCCGGTGAGTGGGTTACTGGCCGCCGCCGCATACAGTCTTTTGGCAGGCTTCTCCCTGCCGACTCAGCGGGCGCTAATTGCGGTGGCAGTAGTTGTGATAGCAAAGCTCTGCTTTCGCCGTATTCAACCCTTTGTCTGCCTGGTATGGGCGCTGACACTGATTGCGCTGCTGCAGCCCCTGTCTGTATTGAGTGCTGGTTTTTGGCTTTCATTTACGGCGGTGGCGATTTTGATTGCTTGGTTTTCTCCCTGGCAGTCGACGGATTCCTGGTGGCCGAAAAAACGCACGGTCAGCGCCCAGTTGGCACTGTTGGTCATTATGTCAGTGCCGCTATTGTTTTTTATTGGGCGACTGTCCTGGCTGGCGCCGTTGGTTAATTTGGTTGCTGTGCCCTGGGTATCACTGGTGACCGTACCCAGTGTTCTACTCGGTTGTCTGCTACTACCGTTCTCAAGCAATACCGCCGAAGCGATCTGGAAGCTGTCTGATTGGTCAGTGGGGCTGCTGTGGAAATTCCTCTATCTATTGCCCTCGGATCAGGGTTTCCTGGTTTCGCCTGTGGGCGCGTCGGGCCTAGTTTTACTGGCTGCATTGCTGTCGGGGTTGTGTTTGATGCTACCGCGGCGGTTGAGTACAAAATGGCTCGGTGTGCTGCCCTTGGCACTTTTACTATTGTTTAGTGAGAGGCCCAAGTTTGGTTTGCGGGTAACGGTTTTGGATGTGGGGCAGGGGCTTGCGGTGGTGGTTGAAACCAATCAACAGAGCCTGCTCTATGATACTGGTGCGCAATTTAGTCCTGCCTTTAGTGTTGGTAGTGGCATTGTTGCTCCATTTTTGTGGCAGCGGGGCTGGAGTTCGATCAATACCACTCTGATAAGTCATGAGGATGGCGATCACAGTGGTGGTTTTGCGGCTCTGCAGCAGGTTTTGCCCAGTGATCAGATCATAACTGGACCTGGAGTGAATTATCCTGACACTCTGCTCCAAGGGCAAAATGTGGAAATCTGCCGTGCTGGGGCTCAATGGCGCTGGGGTGAGGTGCTGTTCGAGATATTGTCTCCTGCATCTGCGGCGGATTCTATAGCTGACAGGAGTGGCGCTAAAATAAGTGGGAATGATAGCTCCTGTGTTGTGCGCATCCGCTGGCGGGACATTCAGGTGCTGCTTCCTGGGGATATCGAGAGCGCTGCAGAATATCAACTACTCGACTCAGGCAGGCTGGCTGGTCTGCCTGTAGATTTATTGGTCGCGCCTCATCACGGTAGCAAGACTTCCTCTACCCCAAGATTTGTTCAGCAGTTGCGACCAAAATATGTTGTATTTTCCGCGGGCTACAAACACCAATTCGGCCATCCTCATCCATCTGTCACTAATCGTTACACTACTCTGGGCAGCAGAACTTGGAATACTGCGGAGCAGGGTGCTATAACCTTTGAGTGGTTGTTGAACGGGGAGCTGAATAGGGAGCTGAATGAGAAGCTCTCAGGAGAGCTAAAAATCACCACAGCCCGAGGCCAAAATCAGCGCTGGTGGCGCTAAATACAGATTGCGGATTTTGCCTGCAGCCCTTTTATGGTAAGGTCGCGATTCAATTTTAATCGACTTAATGGAAGACACTGTGTATCAAATTTTCGTCGCTGGCGGCTGGCTTATGTGGCCACTCCTTATCTGTTCGATTATCGTTGTCGCAATTTCCATTGAGCGCTTTATTACCCTGAAAGCCGATCGCATTGTTCCCAGTGGTTTGCTGGCTCGTGTCTGGCAGCAGTTGCGGGATCGCGAACTGGCCGGTGAGAGCCTCCGCGAACTTCGTGACACCTCACCCCTAGGTTATATTCTTGCGGCCGGTATCAGCAATTCTGGCCACGGCCGCGAAATCATGAAAGACAGTATCGAAGAAGCCGCAGCTCAGGTAGTCCATGAGCTTGAGCGCTTTCTAACACTGCTGAGTACGATTGCCAATATGGCACCCTTGATCGGTTTGCTCGGCACAGTACTGGGTATGATCCAAGTATTTGCCGACATCATGTTGTTCGGCACAGGCAATGCCGCTGATCTTGCCGGCGGAATCTCTCAGGCGCTTATTACCACTGCTGCTGGCCTCACCATTGCTATTCCAGCGATGATTTCCCACCGTTATTTTGAACGCCATGTGGAGTCTCTGGTGGTGCAGTTGGAAGGGCAGGCTACCAAGTTGGTGGACGCCATGCACAGCGATCTGTTTCGGCAGTCCTAGGTAGCTATTATTAACCATGACTAAATTTTCTCCACATTTTCTTCTCGCTCTCGCGGTGAAACTGCTGTGAAGTTTCCCCGCCGACCCCAGCGAGATAACAGTATTAATCTGACACCACTGATTGATGTGGTGTTTTTACTGTTAATTTTCTTTATGGTCACCACCACTTTTACCCGTGAGACACGTATGCTAATTAGTCTGCCTGAAGCAGAGGCTGAGAGCATTGCCAACGAGCAGAAAATAGTCGAATTGGTGGTCTCCAAAGACGGCAGTTATGCGGTTGATGGACAAAGTTTGATAAATCGCGATATCAAGACCATTATGGCAGCCTTAAAGGATGCTTCGGCGGGTGATAAGCAGATACCATTGGTGATTACTGCCGATGCGCTGTCGACACACCAAGCCGTGATTACCGCCATGGACGCTGCGGGCAGGTTAGGATTTGAAACACTAAACATTGCAACGCAACAGCCACAAGAGCCATAACAATATGAGCGACAAGATTGTCCCGACCGGTGCCTCCACTTATTTGCGCCTGTTAAAGTATGTTCGCCGTTACTGGCTAGCTTTTGTGGTCAGTGTATTTGGTCTAATGCTGCACTCCTTTGCTGAGGTTGCCTTTGTCGATCTACTGGGTTTTATTACTGATGCCGTAGGCACACTGACTAATGCAGACGGAGCCCGGACTCAGACTATGGTAATGCCTCAGACTGGCATGACTGCAATGTTCTCCGAAGCACTGTTCGGTGATCTAATGTCTGCTCAACCGTCGCTGGTGATTCCGCTTTTCCTGGTGATTATCATTGTTATACGCGGTCTTGGTTACCTGATTGGTAGCTATGGTTTAGCCTATGTATCCAATTATCTTGTTCATGCGCTGCGCGTGGATATTTTTGAAAAGTATTTGAAACTGCCCTTTGAATTTTTCGATCGCTCTATGTCAGGGCATCTGGTTTCAGTGGTCACGTTTAATGTTCAGCAAGTTACTCAAGCCAGTACCAAAGCGCTAAAAACCCTACTACAGCAGGGTAGTCTGGTATTGGGTTTGCTGGGTTATCTGTTTTATGTCAACTGGAAGCTAACGCTGTTCTTTTTGGCGGTGATGCCGTTTGTCGCAATTGTGGTATCTGTGGTAAGCAAGCGCTTTAGAAAGATTAGTAGCCGTATTCAGGGCGCAATGGGAGACGTTACTCACGTCACTCAGGAGGTCGTAAATGGCTACCAAGAAGTGCGTATGTTTGGCGGCATGGAGAGTGAGCGCGCGCGCATTCTGCTTGCCAGTCAAAATAACCGCCGACAAAATATGAAAATGGCCTTGACCGAGGGCATCAGTAATCCGCTTGTCATGCTCTTGGTGTCGGTTGCCTTTGCCGGGATTACCAGTTTTATGCTGAGCCCGTCGATTATTAAAACCATGAGTCCAGGCAGCTTTATCACCTTTTTAGTCGCCTCTGGTTTGTTGATTAAACCGATTCGTCAAATCACCGAAGTCAACAGCGATATCCAAAAAGGTATAGCTGCAGCAGAGTCCATTTTTGAAATTCTAGATACAACACCGGAACGGGATGAGGGCACCATCGAGTTGGAGTCAGTGGCTGGTAGGGTTGAGTTTAAAGATATCAACTTCCGCTACAATCGCGATGGCAGACTAATTCTCGAAGACATTAATTTCACTGTTATGCCTGGTGAGACCGTGGCGTTGGTAGGTTCCTCGGGAAGCGGCAAGACAACACTGGCGAGTTTGATTACTCGGTTTTACAACCATGGTGATGGCCAAATTCTTCTCGACGGTGTCGATGTCAATGACCTTAAACTGCCCAACTTGCGTCAGCATATTGCACAGGTTAGTCAGAGTGTAACCCTGTTTAATGACACAGTGCGCAACAATATCGCCTATGGCGAACTAGCCAACTGCTCACTGGAGCAGGTTAAGGCCGCTGCCAAAATAGCCTATGCAGACAAGTTTATTGAGCAGATGGCGGATGGCTATGACACCATGATCGGCGATGACGGCGTGATGCTCTCCGGTGGTCAGCGCCAGCGACTCGCGATTGCTCGAGCGTTACTAAAAGATGCGCCATTGTTGATCCTTGACGAGGCGACCTCGGCACTGGATACAGATTCAGAACGCTATATTCAGGCCGCTCTCGAAGAGTTAATGAAATCCCGCACCACTTTTGTGATTGCTCATCGTCTCAGCACCATTGAGAAAGCCGACCGCATATTAGTGATGGAAAACGGGCGTATTATTGAGCAGGGCAGCCACACCGAACTGCTCGCCTTAGAGGGCCGCTATTCGCAGCTCTACAGACAACAGTTCAATGAGTTCGAGGCAGTCTAGTCTTGTCTCTCGAACAGCGCATAACCAAAGCCTGGCAGCAAGACAGCGCCTGGCTAAAACTGCTGCTGCCGCTATCTTGGTTGTTTAGAACCATCTCAGGTTTGCGCCGTCGTCACCTCCAGTCTCAACATCAAGGCGAAAGCCATAGCTTCGGCGCGCCAGTGATCATTGTGGGTAATATTTCGGTGGGTGGCAGTGGCAAGACACCTTTAATCGTCGCTTTGATATCAGCCCTTAAACAGCGCGGTTTTAAGCCCGGCGTAGTCAGCCGTGGTTATGGCGGCAAGGCTCCGAGCTACCCATTGGGAGTGAATGCCGATACCGCTGTGGCGGAGAGCGGTGACGAACCCTTACTGATTGCCCAGCTGGCTGAATGCCCAGTGGTGGTGGATGCTGACCGCAATGCCGCGGTTGTCTATCTGCTCAATCACAATGACTGCGATCTGGTACTCAGTGATGATGGCTTGCAGCACTACGGGTTGCATCGCGATATAGAGATAGTGGTTGTGGACGGCCAGCGTGGTTTTGGCAATGGTCGCTGTCTTCCTGCTGGGCCACTCCGTGAAAGTCCGGCGCGACTGCAGCAAGCGGATTTTGTTGTGCTTAATGGTGACAGAGGCGAGGCTTCTCACAGCATTGATGTTGTTTGTGAGCAGATGAAAATAGCACCGCGGAGAATGACTCAGCTCTGTTCTGGAGTCAGCCAGCCCATTGATCAGTGGCTTATAGAGCATCCGAGGAAACGGGTTTATGCAGTGGCCGCCATAGGCAACCCACAGCGCTTTGCCGATACACTGGTATCTATGGGACTAGAAGCCGAGCTTCACAGTCACGACGACCATCAGGCTCTGAGTGCGGGGGATCTCTGCTTTGGGGATGATTTACCTGTCATTGTTACAGCTAAAGACGCGGTTAAATTGCATGGCGCTGGTGATGCTCATGGCAACGATTCGGTTGCTGATAATATCTGGGTGCTTGAGATTGAGGCGCAGATTGAAAGCGAGTTTATAGATAGGCTTGCAGCTCAGTTGCAGAGTCTTAAGACAGCTGATTAATAAGAATAATAAAAAATTTAGAATACAGAGCAGTTGAGAATACAGAGCAATTGAGAATACAGAGCAATTGAGAATACAGAGCAATTGAGAATACAGAGCAATTGAGATTAGAGGTTCTATGCAATTTACAGTAATCATTCCGGCCCGTTTCGGCTCCATGCGTCTGCCAGGTAAGCCCCTGCGTGATATTGCAGGCAAACCGATGATTCAGCGGGTCTGGGAACAGGCTGGCAAAAGTGCTGCTCAGCGAGTGGTTATCGCCACCGACGATCCGCGTATTGAAGCAGCAGCACTGGCGTTTGGTGCCGAAGTCTGTATGACCAGAGCCGATCATCCATCGGGCACTGACAGGTTGCAAGAAGTCACGGCGCTGTTGGGCTTGGCCGACGATGCCATAGTGGTCAATGTTCAGGGGGATGAGCCATTGATCCCACCTGCAGTGATCGATCAGGTAGCCAGCAATCTCGCGGCAAACCCTCAGGCTGGCGTGGCGACACTCTGTGAGCCAATTCAGACCTATGGCGACCTGCGCAATCCCAATGTGGTTAAGCTGGTGTGCAATCAGCAATCTATAGCGCTGTATTTTAGTCGCGCGCCGATTCCCTGGCCACGGGATTTAATGGACTCTGCTAGTGCCGATGAGGCCTTACCTGAAAGCTGTGATTTTAGTCGCCATATAGGTATTTATGCCTACAGGGTAAAAGAGCTAAATGATTTTGTTACCTGGCCGGTGGCACCGATGGAAGCTACAGAAAAGCTCGAACAGCTGCGTTTTATGTGGCAGGGCGTGGCTATTCACGCAGCCCCGGCACTGGAGCCTGTGCCTGGCGGTATAGATACGGAAGAGGATCTGCAAGTCGTTGTTGAGCTTCTGAAAAGCAAATAAAAACAATTGGTTACAGAGTAAAGTTAACTTTTTAATTAATCTTTAAACTAACTCTGGCTTATGGCAATACTGAGATTACTTTGGTGAGTAAAATGGCGAATACAGCAGCTAAACTATCGGTCTTATTTGTCTGTCTGGGCAATATCTGCCGTTCACCAACAGCCCATGGCGTATTTGCCAAGTTGGTAGAGCAGGGTGGCTATGGCGACCTGATTCAAGTGGATTCAGCGGGCACCGGAGACTGGCATCTGGACCATGCACCAGATCAGCGCACCACTCAGGTAGCTGCATCCAAAGGCTATGACCTCAGTGAGTTGCGAGCTCGATTGGTGACCAGTGCTGACTTTAATCAATTTGATTACATCATCGCTATGGACAATGCCAACCTCAAAGATCTGCGCGCTATGCAACCGGAGGGATACAGAGGCCACTTGGGTCTGTTCCTGGACTTTTCCGATCAGTCAGCAGTGCAAGAAGTTCCCGACCCCTATTACGGTGGCGAAGAGGGTTTTGAGCGGGTCTTTGGCCTGGTTGAAGATGCCTCTAAAGGTTTGCTGCGACATATTCAATCCAGTCATTCCCAAGACACTCATTTCCGGGATAAGGGCGCTTAATGCCGACTATTCTCGAAAAGGTTTCACTAGAGCCCTATAACAGCTTGGCATTGCCAGCTGTGGCTGAGTATTTCTGCGCAGTTCAGAATCCTGCTGAGTTGTTGGCAGCACTGGAGTTTGCCCGCTCTAAAAATCTAGCCGTAACCCCACTTGGTGGTGGTAGCAATATAGTTTTGGCAGGGGATATAGCCGGCTTGGTTCTAAGCGTTGAGCTTAAGGGTGTACGTTATCTAGTTGTGGGTCAGGTTGTTGAGGTGACATTTGCCGCCGGTGAAAATTGGCATGATCAAGTACTGCATTGCCTTCAGCAAGGCTGGTACGGCTTGGAGAATCTGTCACTGATACCAGGCAATATGGGCGCTGCAGCGATCCAAAATATTGGCGCCTATGGGGTTGAGCTAGCGGACTTATTTGTCTCACTCAGGGCCATGGATAAAAAGTCTGGCGAATTAGTTGAGTTTGATAAAGCCGCCTGTGAATTTGGCTACCGGGACAGTCTGTTTAAAAACGCTGGCCGCGATCGCTATATTATTGTCGATATCACATTGGCCCTGAGTACAGAGCCGAGTATCAATATTCAGTACCCAGCGTTGCAGGCGGCTGTTGATGCGCATAGCGCCTCGGCCAGCGAGATCACTCCAGAGTTGGTTAGCGCTATGGTCTGCCAGATTCGCTCCGCTAAACTCCCTGATCCCAAAATTATTCCCAATGCGGGAAGCTTTTTTAAGAACCCAATTGTGCCTCAGGCACTGGCCCTGGAGCTGTCTCGACAGTATCCAACCATGCCGAGTTACGCCCAGGTTAATGGCGACAGCAAAGTGCCCGCCGGTTGGTTGATCGAACAGTGCGGTTTTAAAGGTGCAGTGCGTGGCCCGGTGGGCGTACATCAGCAGCAGGCGCTAGTGTTGGTTAATACTGGCGGTGGCAGCGGAGCTCAGCTATTAGCTCTGGCAGAGGAGGTGCGTGTCGGAGTATTACAGCGCTTCGGCATTGATCTGGAGATTGAGCCAAGGGTCTATGGTTGAAAAATGGACTTATTTGATCATCAGCTAATACCCGTTCGCCTGACCGAGGAGCGCCAAAGTCAGATCGCCTTCTGGCCCAATTGGCTCGATGGATTTAGGGCAGATACTCTACTGAGTCAGGCTATAAGCGATATTGACTGGCGCAGCGATGTAATTAGAATCGCCGGCAAGACAATTCCTATTCCACGGTTGCAGCAATGGTTTGGCGATCCCAAGACCAGTTACACCTATTCCAATATTCGACTGCAGGCGGTTGCGTTTCCGAGCTGGATCGATGAGTTGCGGAGGCAGGTTGAAGTCGAGTCTGGGGAGCGTTTTAATCGTGCCCTAGTGAACTATTACCGCGATGGCTCAGACAGTGTCGACTGGCATGCGGATGACGAAGCAGAGTTAGGTTTTGAGCCTCTGGTGGCATCCCTGAGCTTGGGTGCCGAGCGAGTCTTCCAGCTGCGCCACAATGTCACTCAAGAGCGCCTGGATATTTCCCTGCCTCATGGATCGCTGCTGGTCATGGGTGCTGGCATACAGACATACTGGCAACACCGGATAGCCAAAACCAAGAAGGTGGAGCAGCCCAGGGTCAATTTCACCTTTCGCTATATGGCTGATTAAATTACATGGATTGATTGCGGCGCTTAGTTGCTGGCAGTCGTAGATTAAACAACAAGGGCTTCATTAAACCGCAAAGGAGAAACACTCGGTGAAATTATCAAAATTTGGTGAAAAGTTTTCAGGTCAGTCGGGCATAGTCGAGCTGATGGATGACCTGGGCACAGCGCTAAATGAAAATCCCGAGATGATCTTTATGGGCGGGGGCAATCCTGGCCGTATCCCAGAAGTTGAACAGATATTTAAAGCGCGCTTAGAGACTGTCCTGGCAGACCCTGCGCAGTTGCATAGCCTGCTCGGCGTCTATCAGTCACCCCAGGGGGATAAAGACTTTCGCGAGCAGATCGCCGGTCTACTCAAGCAACAGTTTGGCTGGGATCTCTCCGCGCGTAATATCGCCGTATCCAATGGCAGTCAGTCGGCATTCTTTGTGCTCTACAATATGTTTGCCGGTGAGATGGCCGACGGCAGTCAGCGCTCGATTCACCTGCCTTTGGCGCCGGAATATATCGGCTATCGCGATATAGGCCTGAGCGACAATCTGTTTACCGCCACCAAACCAGAGATCGAACTCCTCGACGACAACCTGTTTAAATACCATGTGGATTTCTCGCGCCTGAATATCGACCAGCAGAGCGCCGCGCTCTGTGTGTCACGACCGACCAATCCCACCGGTAATGTGCTCACCGACGACGAAATTGAACAGCTGGATGCCATCGCTATAGAGCAGGATATTCCGTTTATTCTCGATGGCGCCTACGGCTTGCCATTTCCTGGGATTATATTTAATCAGGCCAAAGCGCACTGGAATAGCAATACTATTCTAGTGTTGAGCCTCTCCAAACTCGGCCTTCCCGGCGTGCGCACAGGCATCATTGTCGCCAGCGAAGAGATTATTCAAGCCTATACCCGAGCCAATACTATTGTCAGTCTGGCCTGCGGTAATCTCGGCCCAGCGGTGGCGCGCGAGTTGGTCAGCAGTGGCGAGATTATGGCCCTGAGCCAGCAGCGCATAGCACCGTTTTATCGCCAGCGCGCCCATCAGACAGTGCAGTGGTTCCGGGACTCTCTGGGTGATTTGCCCTATCGCATTCATCGACCCGAGGGGGCGATCTTTTTGTGGCTGTGGTTTAAGGATTTGCCGATTACCAGTAAGGCGCTCTACCAGCGCCTTAAAGCTCGGGGCGTTTTAGTGGTGCCCGGGCATGACTTTTTCCCCGGAATCACCGGCGATTGGCGGCACCAGCAGGAATGTATTCGTGTCTCCTATGCTCAGGATGATTCAGTAGTGAAAGCGGGTGTGGAGATTATTGCGCAAGAGGTTGCTCGGGCTTATCAGGGCAGCTGAGTGAGAAGAGCTAAGTGAGAAGAGCTAAGTGACAATAGTTAGATAAAGCGTTCCAGGGCTTCGAGCAAGGCTTTGATCTTATCGATGGATTCTTGGTATTCCTGAGACTCTTCTGAGTCGGCAACTATGCCGCCACCGCCCCAGCAATGCAGGCTGTCGCCATCGGCTATTATTGTGCGAATGGCGATATTGCTGTCCATATTTTGATTGGCGCTGATATAGCCAATACTGCCGCAGTAAACCGAACGACGCACAGGCTCCAATTGCTCAATAATTTCCATGGCACGCTTTTTCGGTGCGCCGGTAATCGAGCCGCCGGGGAAACTGTCCCGAAGCATATCCAAGGCTGTTGAATTTTCAGCCAGTAGGCCCGTGACTGTGCTCACCAGGTGGTGCACATTGGCAAAGCTTTCCAATTCAAATAGCTTGGGTACACGAATGCTGCCGGGCTCGGCGTTTCGGCTTAAATCATTGCGCAACAGATCCACAATCATCAAATTTTCCGCACGGTCCTTGACGCTGGCAATAAGCTGCTCGGCGCGCTGCCGATCCTGCTCGGGATCGCTGCCACGCTTAATTGTGCCCTTGATCGGCTTGGTCTCAGCCTGCCTGTCTTTGATACGTATGAAGCGCTCAGGTGAGACGCAGAGCAATGCCTGATCGCGCCACTGCCAAAAGGCGGAGTAGGGTGAACCCACAGCCTGACGCAGGGCCAGATAGGCGGGCCAGAGATCGCCTGAGAACTGGGCTGAGTGGTGCTGGGTAAAGTTGGTCTGGTAGCAGTCTCCAGAGCTTATATAGGCCTTAATCTCACGAATAGCCTGTTTGTACTCAGTCTCTGAGAGCGTAGCGACAAATTCTTGTTTGAGCTTAAATTCAGCAGCAGTCTCTGCGACGTTCAGGCCGGTCAGCCTAGAGCGGATTAAGCCTTTTAATTCCTCAGGGCATTGCGCGTGAAACACCAGCTCGCTGCGCTGCTCCTGATGATCCACAACCAGAGCCCAGAGGAAACGGCCGATACGCATATCGGGCAGTTGGGTTATTGGCTTGGCGCTATTGGGAATGTCGATTAAACGACGGCCCAGATCATAGCCAAAGTAACCTATTAGACCGCCGACAAAGGGGTAATCCTTGCTGAGGCTTTTATCAACCAGCGGCGCTAGAAGCTGCTCGGCAAGTGTAAATGGATCTTCTTCACTGCTGCGACTGCCATCGCTGTCGACAATGGTAGAGACCTTACCCTGGGTTTCAATAATCGCGTCTGGGCAGGCGGAGATAATATCAAAGCGACCCTGAATACTGTGGGGCGTCCCGCTGTCGAGCCAAACCGCATCCGGCAGATCGCGAATAGCAGCAAACAAGGATTCGCTGCTAGCCTGATAGGGTATTTCATGGAAGCTAAGTCTGGGCATTGTGGGCCACACTTTAGGCGCTTTAGCTAGCCCTGTCGAGAGAACTAAACAGGGTTAGCCGGCGATACTTTGAACTATGACAAAGGTGAGCCAGGCCGCGGCGTAGGCAAAAATACTGTAGCTGACAAAGAGCTGGATTGGCAGTCTCCAGGAGCCCGTCTCGCGGCGCAGCACAGCCAGGGTTGAGACACATTGCAGGGCAATTGAGAAGAACACCAGCAAGGCAAAACCCGCACCGATTGGCAGGCCACTATTTTGGATGTGGGTGACCAGAGAGATGACATTCTCTTCGCCGCCTTCAATACCAAACAATGTCCCGAGTGTTCCGACAAAGACTTCACGGGCAAGGAAAGACGTCAGTATTGCCACACCATATTTCCAGTCGAGGCCGAAAGGGGCGAAGGCAGGTTCAATAATCTTGCCCATATAGCCGAGCCAGGATTCACCTAAATCTGCGCCCTGATTGGGGAAGTAACCCAGCACCCAGATCACCACTGTGACCATAAAGATCACTTTACCGGCCTTGGTGACAAAGTGTTTGCTGCGATCCCAGGCGTTACGCAATAACGGCTTCCATGAGGGTAATCTATAGGGTGGCATTTCCAACACAAAGGGTAGATCTGTCTGCAGTGCCGCACTGGTACGCGACACTAGGGCCGTGACCAAGAGACCGCAGAGAATACCGAAGAGGTAGATGCTAACCATGGCCAAACCCTGCCAGCCGATCAGACCGCCAAAGGCACCAGTGGCGGGAATAAACGCCGCAATAAGCAAGCTGTAAACCGGCAGTCGAGCAGAGCAGGGCATCAAGGGGATAGCGAGATAGGTGAGCCAGCGCTTGCGTGGAGAGTCCACTGTGCGGGCAGCGTAAATGCCGGGAATAGCACAGGCGACGCTCGAGAGCATGGGGATAAAACTCTTGCCTGTAAGGCCGAATATGCGCAACGGCTTGTGGCAAATTACTGCGGCTCGGGCCAAATAGCCACTGTCTTCGAGCATGCCCACAACCAGCGTGAGGATAAATATCTGCGGTACAAAGACCAAAAAGGCACCTATGCCACCAAACAGGGCGTCGGAGACAAAGTCGCTGATAGCGCCGGCAGGCAACAGCGGGATAACCACGCTGGCGGCGAACTGCAGAATGGCTTCGACAGCATCCATAATCGGTGCGGCCCAAGTGAAAATACTCTGGAACAGCAGAAACATAATCAAGACAAAGCTAATGCCGCCAAACCATGAATGGAGGAAAAATCGATCCAGGCGGGTTTGGGAATTAATTAATAGATCGCCCTTGGGGCCGAAGCTGGCGGCCAGCTGTTGCGCCTGGCGATGCACCACTGAATCGTCGGTAGCAATCATGTCAGTAGGCAGCACATTGCTAACAAATGCACTGGGGGCTTCTCGGTGATTGGCGATCAGCTCTTGCAGTTGATCCAGCCCGAGACCGGATTTAGCGGAGATGGCCACCACTGGCGCTTTGAGCGCTGCAGCAAGACCCTCTATATCCATGTTCATGCCGTGACTGTTGAGCACATCAATCATATTGGCGGCAATCACCACCGGCTTGTTGTGTTCGGCGCAGGCATTGATTACCTGGACGGCAAAAATCAGGCCTTTTTCAAGCCTAGTGGTATCCACTACGCAGACAACCGAGCTAACCTCTGGATCTTTCAGGCCAGCGTAAAATGCATCAACTGAAACTTTTTCCTCACCGGAAATCGCATGCAGGGAATAGACGCCGGGGAAATCCATCAAGTCCTGTTGCGGATCTACAGTGCTTTTTCCAGACTTGATATTGACTGTGATGCCAGGGAAATTGGCGACTTTTTGGTTAAGGCCGGTAAGCCGATTAAACAGCAGGCTCTTGCCTGAGTTGGGGCTACCTATAAGGATTGTTTTCGAGGTCAAAGGAAGAGGGCTCTTTTAGGCAACTGTAATCAGCGAGGCGACGCTGTCATCCAGAGAGTAAACCGTATTATTGACACGGTAGAGTTTTGGCGCGCCCAGGCTGGGGCTGAGTACACAGGCTATATGCTCGCCGGGGTGAAACCCCAGTTCACTGAGGCGAGTGCGATACTCGCTTTGCAGCGCTGTACAAAAGCTTTCAACGGTGGCCGATGTACCTTGTTTTAGATCCCATAATGTCATTTTTTTAGATCCCAGAGTCTCATTTTCCTGTTCGCTGCCTTAGCTGATAAGGGCTCAAGTGTACGCCCATGCGGTCCAAATGTTAATAAGAATCGTTATCATTTACAAAAAGATCAGCTCCCGCTAAATCTATTGCAAACAGATCCATAGAACCAAGGTAGACGCAGTTTCACCCAGTTTCAAATCAGTGGTTCTTGACGGCTTAAATTCCGGTACAATGGCCGCCTTAAAAACCCTCATATAGAAGACTATATACGCCATGGCAGCAGCTCCTAGACCACCGACAGCACTTTATGACTACCCTAAATACTGGGCGGAATGTTTGCTGCCAACACCTTTCTTACCTATGTCTCGGGAAGAGATGGATCAGCTTGGCTGGGATAGCTGCGATGTGATTCTGGTCACAGGCGACGCCTATGTAGACCATCCAAGCTTTGGTATGGCCGTAATTGGTCGTGTGCTTGAGGCTCAGGGCTACCGAGTGGGAATTATCTCGCAGCCGGACTGGCGCGATGCCGAGAGCTTTAGAGCACTGGGTAAGCCTAACCTCTACTTTGGTGTCACCGCCGGCAATATGGACTCGATGATTAATCGCTACACCGCTGATCGCCGTCTGCGCCATGATGATGCCTACACCGCTGGCGATCTGGGCGGTAAGCGTCCGGATCGTGCGGTGACTGTCTATGCGCAAAAATGTCGCGAAGCCTACAATGATGTGCCTGTGGTTGCTGGTGGTATCGAAGCTAGCCTGCGTCGCTTGGCCCACTATGATTACTGGTCCGAGTCGGTTAAGCGTTCAGTATTAATTGATTCCACCGCCGATATCCTGCTCTACGGTAACGCTGAGCGAGCCATGATTGATCTGACCCACAGATTGGCCAAGGGCGAGAATATTCGTGATATTACTGATCTGCGTGGCACAGCGTTTATGTGCCGAACGATTCCCGAAGGCTGGAAAGAGATCGATTCCACCAAGGTGGATCAGCCCGGTCGTCTGAAGAAACAAAAAAATCCTTATGAGATGTCTAAGGCCTCGGACAATGCCGATGCCAAAGAGATTCGTATGCAGTCCATGAAAGCTGAGACCTGCGCTAGCGCAGAAACTGCTGCCGTAGGCTCTAGCAGCGAACCCCAGGTGCTGTCGATTATTCCCGACACCCAGGCAATTAAGACTGATCCCAGCTCTACCTATATTCGCATGCCGTCCTTTGATGAAGTGACTGCAGACCCAGTGCTCTATGCCCACGCTGACCGTATTTTTCACCGTGAAACCAATCCAGGCAATGCCCGGCCACTGGTGCAGAGGCAGGGGCGCAACGATATTTGGGTCAATCCTCCACCGATTCCATTGGAAACTGAAGAGCTGGATTGGGTCTTTGACCAACCCTACAAGCGTGTTCCTCATCCGACTTACGGCGATGCCAAGATTCCCGCCTATGACATGATCCGCTTCTCGGTGAATATCATGCGCGGCTGTTTTGGCGGCTGTACCTTTTGTTCCATCACCGAGCACGAAGGCCGTGTTATTCAGAGTCGTTCGGAAGAGTCGATTTTGAACGAAGTTGAAAAAATCCGTGATTTGACCCCAGGCTTTACCGGCGTGATCTCGGATCTTGGTGGTCCCACGGCGAATATGTATCGCCTCAACTGTAAAGATAAAAAGATTGAGGCTACCTGCAGACGTCCATCCTGCGTCTATCCGTCGATCTGTGTCAATTTAGAAACTGACCATAAACACACTACCCAGCTGTATCGCAAAACCCGTGCCTTGCCTGGCGTGAAGAAAGTGGTTGTGGCTTCCGGTCTGCGTTATGACCTGGCTGTTCTGGATCCTGAGTATGTGAAAGAGCTGGTTACACACCATGTTGGCGGCTACCTTAAAATTGCCCCAGAGCACTCGGAAGATGGTCCGCTATCGAAGATGATGAAGCCGGGCATGGGCAGCTATTACGAATTTAAAGAAATGTTTGAGCGCTTCTCTAAAGAAGCGGGCAAAAAGCAGTATCTGATTCCCTACTTTATCTCGGCTCATCCTGGATCAACCAACGAAGATATGATGGCCCTGGGTCTCTGGTTGAAGGCCAATGGTTTCCGCGTCGATCAGGTACAGAGCTTTTATCCCTCGCCAATGGCGTCGGCGACGACCATGTATTACACCGAGAAAAATCCGCTTAAGCCTCTGGGCAAGAACAATACTGAGCAGATTTTCACTGCCAAAACCCAAGAGCAGCGCACCCTGCACAAGGCGTTTTTGCGTTATCACGACGCAGAAAACTGGCCAATTTTGCGCAAAGCACTGCGCCGTATGGGACGCTCTGATTTGATTGGCAGTGGTGATGGCTTCTTAGTGCCGGGCGAGTCCCGCCGTGAGAAAGAAGTGATTCGTCGCGAGAGCACTAAGGCGCGTCCTAATCTGAAAGCTCAGCCGCGTACATCACGCACTAAGCCCCGTCGTCGCTAGACGGGGGATAGTCTCGATAGCAGTGCCGGTACCGCGACCTCAGCTCTGAGAATTTGCGGGCCTCTGTGCACTGCTTTAAACCTTGCCGAGCTCAACAGCTCAACCTCCGAGGGAATCAATCCGCCCTCTGGGGCAATCGCTAGGCACACCACTGAATCGCAGTTGATCGGGTAGGGCGCCTCTGTCACCGGATGGGCCTCCAGTGCTTTTCTGCCTTTAGTGATCTCTTTCCGCTGGTCTTCAGCTTGCGCCTATTAAGCTCAAAGAGTAGCAGCTCAAAAAGTAGCCGCTATGACTTTTGTTGCTGTAATTAAGTCTCAGTAATTGAGTGCCACGGTGCTAGGGCTGCCGTTTTATCAATACTGTTTTTTCCATTCTGCACCAAGCTACTTTTTCATATAGCTATTTTTTCATAAGGCTACTTTTTCATAAGGCTACTTTTTCATAAGGCTACTTGTTCATATAACTATTTGTTCATAAAGTTACTTGCTCATAAAGTTATTTTATTCATAAAACCATTTTATTTAAAACCTGCAAAGCGGTCTGCTGTGAGTAGCTGACGGCTCTGTTATAACTGTCTCTGTTGTATTTTTACTAGCCAATGGCTGGCTGAAGGTTTTTTATTTTTTAGAATTTTTACAATAATATTGTACGTCATGCTGTAAATAGGTGAATTTTGTAACTCGGGCGCTATGATCTACAGGTTGATAACTTACGTAAAAGTCACATTCAAGTTGTAACTTAGAAGTCTATTTATTGTTAAAGTTATTTTTCTTAGACAATGATTGTCTAAGATTCTCGTGTACATAACTACACATTCTACGAAGGGATTTCGCTTACGATGACATAAGGTTATTTATTGTGAATAACGCTTTATGAATTCTATTGTGAATATTTTCGTGCTCTTAGGTTTTGCCGCCTGTTGCGCGTTAACTTCTCTAGCTCAGCCACTTGAGGCGCAGTCTTTAGCCCCAGCTGGTGATACCAAACTACGTCAAACGCATTCTCCTACCGCAGTATCCCCTAAGCTCTTTTCCAATTCGAAAAAATCAAAATTATATCTGTCTAATTTCTCCATAAAAAAAATTAGATTTACAGGTAATAATTTACTTTCAAATAAACGTCTAGAAAAACTTACTGAGCCTTATCTCAATAAGCCGATTGACGCTACCCAGCTAGATTATTTAAGGTCTAACATTCGATCTGTTTATCGTGATATGGGTGGTTTTGCGAGAATAGTTTTTGAACGTCGGGGGATTGATGATTCTGAGTTGTCAATTAATATCGAAGAGTTGGTTTTTAAAAGCAGTCAGTTTAGCGGCAATAGTTTTCTTTCTAATGAGCAAGTTGAAGCGCTTATTGAGCCCTACCTAAATAGCGCTTTTGATTTTAAAAATATCAAAATTTTAAAGGCTGAAATCGAAGCTGCTTATCAGGCTTTAGGGGGTAATGCTCAAGTAGTGATTCAGCCGCAAGATATTAATGCTGGCAGGCTGATAATCCGGATCGAAGAGCTGATAGTTAAAGCGATTACCTTCACAGGCAATAGCTTGCTTTTGGATAGTCATATTCAAGGTCTTATTGAACCCTATCTCAATAGACCTTTTGATTTTAATCAGTTAGAGGTTTTAAGCACAGAGATTGAAGCTGCCTATCAGAATGCACAGGCTGTTGCTCGGGTAGTGATTCCGCCGCAAGAGATCAATGATGGCATGCTGAGACTCCAAATTGAGGAGTCGGTTTTTGGTATTGTCAGAAGTCAGGGATCTACCGCCCGAGTTGGACTCCAACAGGTAACTGACATTATTGGTTCCTCTCAAGATAGGGACCAACGGTTAGCCATGCTGCGCTTAGATCGTGGGGTTTTGTTGGCCAATGACTTGCCCGGTGTCAGTGTCAGAGGAATTTTGGTCAAAGGCACAGCGCCCTTGGCGACGGATATTATCGCCATAGTCACTGACGAACAGCGAGTTGTTGGGAGGGTTCAGTCTGATAATACTGGGGCCACTGCGATTGGGGCCTATCGCATATTGGGTAGTGTTGAGATTAATAGCCCTCTGGGTCGCGGTGATTTGTTGTCTGCCACTTACTTACATTCCGAGGGCAGTGATTATGGGTACCTAAACTACAGCCTGCCTCTGGGTAGTAATGGATTGCGCGCCGGGGTGAGTGGATCCCGGGTTTCCTATGACGTGATCTCCTCTGAGTTTGCCGCCCTTGGCGCCAGTGGCTCTGCTTACACCGCCGGCCTGCGTGGGAATTATCCCGTTATTCGTTCACGATCGGCTAATTTAGTGGTCTCTGCCGCTGCCGACTACAGCCAGTTTAGTAATCGCGATAAGCAGCAGGGCTTAGTCAGCGACTATTCGAGTATGAACTATTCCGCGAGTCTCTATTGGAACGCCTTTGACCGGGTCGGCACTTCAGGTATTACTAAAGCCAGCATGACAATCACCGCGGGCAAGGTTGATCTAACCGATTCACCTAACCAGTCTCTGGTGGCTGCGGCGAACAACGCTCAGGGTCGCTTTAGTAAGATTGTCTACAGCGCCAGTCGCAGTCAATTCATTGCCGATGGCCTGAGTCTAACGGGCAGTATTAGTGGTCAGGTGACTAATGCCAATTTGGATTCTTCGGAGATGTTTTATCTTGGCGGTGCCTATGACGTGCAGGTCTATGGCAATCCAGGTGCTGGGAGTCAGGGACAGATAGCCAACGTTGAATTACGGAAAGTCTTTTCTGAAAAGATCAGCGGGGCTATGTTTTATGACTACGGGCATGTGCGCGTTAATGTCGACAACGACTTCACCGGTGCCAGCAGTAATAACCGTTATTCTATGAGCGGCGCTGGGTTGGCGTTGTTTTGGACGCCGCGACAGAAGGTCGATGTTAAGTTGATTTGGGCTAAGCGCCTAGATCCTGATACCAACACTATAGGCAGCGCGCTGAGTAACACGCGAGACAGAGCTAGAGATAGC
This sequence comes from Gammaproteobacteria bacterium, assembly GCA_963855085.1. Taxonomy (GTDB): domain Bacteria; phylum Pseudomonadota; class Gammaproteobacteria; order Pseudomonadales; family Porticoccaceae; genus HTCC2207. The sequence continues at coordinate 6,451 of CAWLBR010000017.1, read as the reverse complement.
ACCTTGGGGGGCAATCAACTCTGGCTTGTATTGAGTGCTGCATTTTGAAAGTCACTCTCTCTAAAGGTAAACCGGCGGATCTGGACCAAGACACTGTGATGGGGCCGCGGTCCTGTTCTTGGGTGGCAGTGAGTATCGGTCACTGTTCTCGATCATTGATGATCGCTGGGGCAACGCTGCTGTGCATATCTACGCTACTTGCAGCAAGTCCTACTCCCAATACCAGTCCAAGTGCAGAGCAGTTACCCAGTGGCGGGCAGCTGTTAGGCGGTCGTGCATCGATTGTTCAGCAGGGCGTAGTCATGGGCATTACGCAAAGCTCTGCCCAAGCCGCTATTAGCTGGAGTAGCTTTAATATAGGTAGTGCCGCGACAGTAAATATTGTCCAGCCGGACGCCTCTAGTGTTTTAGTCAATCAAGTTCTGAGCACCGATCCCAGTCAAATATTTGGCCAACTCAATGCCAATGGGCAGGTCTTTTTAACCAACCCCAATGGCATTTATTTTGCCCCTGGGGCCAGAGTCAATGTGGGCGGGTTGGTGGCAACCACTAGTACTATTAGCAGCACTGATTTTATGGCTGGTCTCTCCGAATTTAGCAGTGATGGCTCTGCGGCTTCAGTTGTCAATGAGGGTAATCTCCAGGCGACACTAGGGGGCTATATTGCGCTTATGGCGCCTACTGTGCGCAATAAGGGCGTGATCATTGCGCAGATGGGCACGGTGGTTTTGGCAGCGGGGGACCAATATGTGCTGGAGTTTAGCGACGCCGGTTTAGATTCAGTGGCTGTAAGCCCTAGTGCTATTGATACCTTGGTAAGCAATGGCAATGCAATCTATGCCCCTGGAGGGCTGGTTATTTTATCTGCGCAAGCTGCTAGCCAAGTGCAGGGCGGGGTGGTGGGTAATACCGGTGTAATCGATGCAACGGGTATTACCAGTAGTGGCGGTGTGATCAGTTTGACGGCCTCGAATGCGGTTTATGCTGACGGCTTCATCAGCGCAGACGGCTCGATTCTAGGGGATGGTGATGGCGGCACTATCACCATTATTGCGGATCTCAGTAACCCCAGTAGCCAAACTCAGGTAAGCGGATCTATCTCGTCTCAGGGCGGAGGCCTTGGCGGTAACGGCGGCACCATCGACACTTCTGCTAGTCATGTCAATGTGGCTGATTCGGCTTCTGTAAGTACTTTGGCCGCCAAGGGCAATGCCGGCACCTGGGTGATTGATCCCGATGGTTTTAGCATTGCTGCAACTGGGGGCGATATATCCGGTAGCGCCGTCACCAGTGCCTTAGCGGGTGGTAATTTCGTGATTGTCTCAACCAATGGTTCGGGTAGCGATGGCGATATCAACATCAACGATGCGGTTAGCTGGACTGCCAATCAATTAACCCTTACTGCAACCAATGACATCAATGTCAATGCGGTAATTGATGCCAGTGTTACGGGGACACTGGAGCTGAACACCGGTGTATCCAGTGGGGTCAATATTGGCTTTGATCCTGACGGGGCTTTTCTCGGCAGCATAAACTTTGCCCAGTCGGGGAAGACTGTCAACGGCAGTGACCTACTAACCATAAACGGTAATTCCTATACCCTGATTAATAATTTTGGATTGGCCAGCAGCATCACTCTAGGAGACTTCCAAGCGATTAATGTAGACCCCACCGGCTACTATGCCCTCGGCAGCAACCTTGACGCAGCGGCGATTGCCGTCAATCCCATTGCATCCTTTAGCGGTACTTTAAACGGCTTGGGCCACAGTATAAGCAATGTGGTGATGGCGTCCGCCCAGGGCTTGATTGGCACTGCCGCTGTGGGTTCGGTTATCCAAAATATTGGCCTCGAAGGCGGAGCCCTGACAGCGGCATTGGTCAATAGTGGCGGTCTAGTGGGGCACAACTATGGCACGGTCTCGAACAGCTATAACAGTGGCACTGTGACCTCATTAAACGGCGCTATTGGCGGGCTGATTGGACGCAACGAAAGTGGCACCATTAGCAATAGCTATGCCTCGGGAGAGGTAGCCGGTGCGGTTAACGTGGGAGGACTGATTGGATTCAATAATAGCGGTCTGATCACTGGTAGTTACGCTGAGGGAGCCGTGACCAGTGCTGCTGCTGGTGTCGGTGGCCTGGTCGGCCACAGTACCACGGGTGACATTGTAGATAGTTATAGCACTGGCGATGTTGTCGGCGCTACAGGGGTCGGCGGGCTTTTGGGTGGCGGCACCACTGGCGCTGTGACTAGTAGTTACAGCACTGGAGATGTGGTGGGTACGACCAATACTGGCGGATTAGTGGGCTCTATTACCACCGGTTTGGTGAGCGCAAGTTACAGCACTGGCGACGTCAGTGGCACCACTTCAACCGCGGGTTTAGTAGGCTCTACCACAGGCGTGGTTACTACCAGTTACGCCACTGGAGATATCAGCGGTACCACTTCAACCGGCGGGCTGGTGGGCACTACTACCGGGGCGGTTAGTGCGAGTTACGCTACGGGTGATATCACCGGCACTACCCATACCGCCGGTTTGGTGGCTAACTCCACCGGCGCTGTGACTGACAGTTATGCCACAGGCAACATTGTTGGAGCTGCGGGCTCAAGCGGAGGGTTAGTCGGCACTACAACAGGCGCTATTTCCACTAGTTATGCCTCGGGCGCCTCTGCTAACGGAATTACTAAGGGGCTTGTTGGAACCTCTACTGCAACCGTAACTAATAGTTACTACGACAGCAGCTTGAATAATGGGGCGGGCGCGGGAGTTGGTCTCACCAGCTCAGAGATGAAAGCGCTATCCAGTTTTGCTGGTTTTAGCATTGAAAATACCAGTGCCGACAATCTGATGTGGCGTATTTACGATGGGGTAACCACTCCATTGTTAAGTAGCTTTCTGACACCAGTGGTATTGACCTCTATATACAGTGGCGCTCAGCCTGATGTGTTTGATGATATTGGCGGCTATACCGCAGATATTAGCCTTGACCTGGATAAGCTCATTAGTACCTCTGCTGGGCTGACATTAAGTAGTTCCAGCACTGCCGGAAGTGCCACTGCGAGCTTAAATGGTTTTGGCACTGTGCAGCAGGGCTATAACATCAGCTATGCGGCTACTACGATCACTGGAATGGAAAGTGCTGCAGATGATTTAACGCTTTCTGTGCCGGTCAACTGGTCATCGGGGAGTTTAACCCTCAATGCGCAAAACAATATTAATCTTAATGCGCTATTTAACGAAACCGTTGCTAACGGCAGCAGCGCCCAGCTCAGTCTCAACTATGGCCTGTCGTCAGTCGCAGCCAATAATCCTTATGACTATGTGGTTAACAGTCCGATAAATTTACCGGGTGGAGAAAATTTTAACACCCGCCTCGGCTCCGACGGAGTCACCAGAAACTATACCGTGATTACCGAACTGGGGATTGTTAGCGATGCCACTGCTTCACCGGTTCTGACTACCCTGCAGGGTATGGCCGCGACCGCAAACTTAGAGCGTAACTTCGTGCTGGGTAACAATATCGATGCATCAGCCACGGGCCTAGTTAGCTATAACCTCGCAGCCGGCTTTGTGCCGATCGGCAGTTCAGTGAATAGCTTCAGCGGCTACTTTGATGGCTTGGGCCATACCGTTTCGGATCTGTCTTTTAATATGGGTGCTGTTGCGAATTCGGGCCTGTTTGGTTACACCTTGGGTGCGACACGTATTCAAAATGTCGGCCTCATTGGTGACGGAACTATGGTCGGCGCGACTCAAACCGGTGGTCTAGTGGGCTATAACGACTCTGGCTTAATCCGCAATAGTTACAACACCCAAGATGTCACTGGCACCACCTTTACTGGTGGATTGGTCGGTCAAGAAGGCTCTGGCGATATTGTTAATAGCTATGCCACAGGCAATGTTTCTGGGGCCGCCCAAACTGGCGGTTTATTAGGTGGCGGTTCCACGGGCAGTATAAGCGGCAGTTATGCGATGGGCGATGTGGAGGGTGCCGTGAGTGCCGGAGGTCTGGTTGGAGCGCTCTCAACCGGAGACATAACGGATAGCTATGCCGCTGGCGATGTTCATGGTGCGGCCAGTAGCGGAGGATTAATCGGTTCGATCACTACAGGCGCAATAGTCGATAGCTATGCCAGTGGTGACGTCCATGGTGCAGCTGGAACCGGTGGTTTAGCCGGTACCTCGACTGGTCTTATCAGTGGTAGTTACTCAGAAGGGCAAGTGACAGGAACTATTGAAGGCGTGGTGGATGCCGCTGCTTCAGCCACAGTGGGGGGCTTAGTTGGGGCAACCACTGGGGATGTGACCCTCAGCTATGCAACGGGTGACGTGATAGCCGGTGCGGGAGTGGGTGCTGGTGGCGCTGGAGTAGGGGGCCTAATTGGTACCACTACTGGAGCGGTGAGTATTAGTTATGCATCGGGAGAGGTCTTTGGTGGTGCCAATACCGGTGGTTTAATCGGAGCTTCTACTGGTACGGTTTTGAATACCTATGCCTCGGGCCCAGTGAACGGCAGTACCAATGTCGGAGGATTGATCGGTACTGCCACTAATACAGTGGCCAACAGTTACGCGGCTGGTGCTGTCCTCGGAGGCAATGCCTCGACCACTGGTGCCCTGATCGGCAGCGCCAGCGTCCAAAACAGCAATAACTTTTTTAACAGTGAATCTAATGCCGAAACCTTACCCGGGGTTGGTGCTGCCAGCTATCTTGGCGGCGTCACGGCGATGACTGCAGCACAGATGCAAGATCAGGCCAACTTCACTTCCTCAACCCAGGCCAATGGGAGTCTAGATCCCGCTTGGGATATCACTGATACCTGGACCATACTGCCCGGCACACTGCCATTTCTGACACCTTTTATGACAGCCATTGTTGTCACTGCGGATAGCGCCACTAAAACCTACGATGGTTTAGCCGATGTCAGCGCCGTGAGTTATTCCATAGTGCCTCTATCGCCATTGGGCGGAACCCTGAGTTATAGCTATTTGAGAGATGGCGTTACAACTACTACTGCGCCAACCGATGCCGGCAGCTATGAGGTAACGCCAACTGGGCTGCTCTCAACACAGCAATATCGAGTCAGCCTGGTTGCGGGGGATACGCTTATAAACCCGCTGGCCTTAACCGGTGGCGTGATTAGCGATGGCGCTTCAGTGTATGGCAGTGAGACGAATCTTGGGGTGCTGAGCTTTGATAATACCCCGATCGCCGGCAGTGCAGTCGGGGAGGTGACGTTGGTTGGTCCCAGCTACTCAACTGCTGGCTATGTGACTGCAGGCAGTTATAACCAAACGGCAGCGGCTTCTAGCACCGGTAATTACAGCTACGACAGTGTTACTTCGCTGGTGAATAATTTGGTAAGTGCCCTAGAAATTACGCCTACATCCACGACCAATACCTCGGTGTATAACGGCACCACTGATGCTTCAATCACTATAGCGTTAGTGGGTGTCGAGGAGGCTGATGCTGTTGCCGTGTCGGGTACGGGCACACTGTCCAGCCCAAATGCTGGTAGCAATACGGTTGCAGTGAGCGATCTGAGTTTGAGTGGGGATGACGCGAGTAACTATTTTCTCGCCAGTACCAGCGGGACCTCAACAACGGTTATCACCTCGGCGCTGGCTTTAACCGGTGGCTCTATTGCCAGCGCCGCGTCGGTCTATGGCAGTGACACAACTCTGGGTGCACTGAGCTTTGATAATACTCCTATTGGCGGCAGCCCGGTGGGTGAGGCCGCGTTGGTGAATCCTACCTACTCAACCGCTGGCTATGTGAATGCAGGTAGCTACGACCAAACGGCAGCCGCTTCAACCAGCGGAAACTACAGCTATGACAGTGTTACCGCAGTGGCCAACAATTTGGTCAGCAGTGTAGAAATTATCGCCACATCGACCACTAATACCTCGGTGTATAACGGCACCACTGTAGCCTTATTGACGATCACCTTGGACGGTGTGGAAGATGGGGATGCTGTTACCGCTTCGGGCTCTGGCACACTGTCCAGCCCGAATGCCGGGAGTAATACCGTGGCCGTGAGCGACCTGAGTTTGAGTGGCGATGATGCGAGCAACTATTTTCTCGCCAGTAGTGACGGTATCTCAACAACGGTCACGACCTCGGCTTTAGCCTTAACCGGTGGCTCTATTGCCAACGCCGCGTCGGTCTATGGCAGTGACACAATTCTGGGTGTGCTGAGCTTTGATAATAGTCCGGATGCCGGGAGTGCCTTAGGTCTGGTTACACTGGTTAATCCTACTTACTCAACCGCTGGCTATGTTATTGCAGGCAGTTATGATCAAACGGCCGCCGCTTCAACCAGCGGAAACTACAGCTATGACAGCGTTACCTCACTGGCGAACAATCTGGTGAGTACGGTAGAAATCACCGCCACATCGACCACTAATGCCTCGGTATATAACGGCACCACCGACGCTTTTATTAGCAT
>CAWLBR010000016.1:0-26685 GCA_963855085.1 Gammaproteobacteria bacterium | reverse complement strand
TAATTAAGGTGGCAGATTTTAGCCGATCACTGATAGCCCAAAGTCTGAGTGCTTTGGGTTTGAGTGCTCTGGGTTTGAGTGCCGCGTTACTGCCCTCGGTTAGTCTGGCAGATCAGGTTGCCAGCTCCGTGTTAGAAAAGTCTAAGCCAATGACTTATGAGCTAAAAGCCATTGCCAGTTATACCGAGGCTTCAAGTCAAATTCTAGTGCTCGACAAGCGAGCGTCGTTTCGCGCTGGCGGTGCTGGCCTTAAGTTCGAGGTTGAACATGCAATGCTAGGCTCTGTGTATGCGAGTGTGGGAGGGGGTTATTCGCCCCGAGAGTCAGCTTCCTTTCTCGGGGCTGAGGTTGAGGGTTCTGCTGACAGCCAATTTTTTGGTTTTGGCTATGCATACCAGTACCAGCTTGATCCTCAATATGCTCTTGGCTTGCAGTCCGATTATGTCTTATATGATATCAGCGGTGATTTCGCGGGCGAGCGCAGAGGGGTGCCAATTGCTGCGCAGATAGACTCGGAAATCAGCTTGACCGACCTAGCTGTTTCGCTGCGCTACAGTAAATCGCCACAGCTTAGGTTTCGATTAGGCGTGGGTGCCAGCCATTGGAGTATTGATGCAACAGCTGACGGAACTCTGGGTGATTCCATTCGCGCCAGCACAGAAGCTAACACAGACGGCTGGGATCGATTGCTGTTTGTTGGCCTTGAGACCGAATTGTTTGGATTTCCGCTGGATCTACGTTACAAGTGGTCGCAAATCAATGGCGATAATTCAGTGGTGCTGCATGGGATGGATATTCAGTTAGGGCTAGTGTTCTAAGCTTTTTTCTACTTCTGTTTCCAACAATGTAAAAAGACCGGACCTGTTACCAAGTCCGGTCTTTTTTGTGCTGCTTTATTGGGTCTTGCTAGATCTAGTCTCAGTCTCTGAGCTCATTAGACCATATACACAACGCCCCATAAGCCCACTACTGTCAGCACTATGGTGTATGGCAGCGCCATAATAACCATGCGCATATAAGAGAGGCGGATCAGCGGAGCAATAGCCGAGGTCAACAGGAAGAGGAACGCAGCCTGACCATTAGGTGTCGCGACGCTTGGCAGGTTGGTACCAGTGTTGATCGCAATAACCAGCTTGTCGAAGTGCTCACGGCTAATATCACCGGCGTCTAATACTGCTCTGACTTCGTTGATGTAAACGGTTGCTACAAACACATTGTCACTGATCATAGAGAGTACACCGTTGGCCAGGAAGAACATGCCCGGCTGCACAGACTCATCCATTGCCAGTACCCAACCGATAACCGGAGAGAACAGGTGCTGTTCGTGGATCACTGCAACAATGGCAAAGAACACAACTAGCAGCGCCGTGAAGGGCAGGGCCTCTTCAAAGGCGTGGCCAATACGGTGCTCTTCGGTAACGCCGTTAAACGCTGTTAGCAATACGATTACCATCAAGCCAATCAAGCCTACTGGAGCCCAATGAAAGGCCAAGCCTAATACCAAGATTAGCGAGACGACAACCTGAACAATCATTGCAGCTTTATCGTACTGAGTGCGGCGAGAGTTATCGTGGTCACTGGACGCTTGCAGAATCACTCGGACTTCCTCGGGCATCTCTGCTCCGTAGCCAAGGATTTTGGTTTTTTCCAAAATGATGCATGTCGCTAAACCACAGACCAGAACAGGCATGGTCACTGGCGCCATCATCATAAAGAATTCAATAAATTCCCAACCGGCTTTTTCGGCGATCAACAGGTTTTGCGGTTCGCCCACTACAGTGGTCACGCCACCCAGAGCTGTACCCACGGCACCGTGCATAATCAAGCTGCGCAAGAAGGCGCGGAATTTTTCGAGGTTTTCACGCTGGCTACCAGCAAGCTGTTCATCAGTGCTGTGATCATGCCCGTCATCGATAATTTTCTTGCCCGACGCGACCTTGTGGAACACAGAGTAGAAGCCAACCGAAATAGTAATCAGTACTGCTGTAACCGTCAATGCGTCGAGAAATGCAGAGAGAAAGGCACCGGCAAAACAGAATAAAAAGGACAGGGTGGTTTTAGATTTCACCTTCAGCAGAATATTGGTGAAAACAAACAGCAGCATATCGCGCATAAAGTAGATGCCGGCGACCATAAACATCAGCAGCAGAATCACTTGGAAGTTGGATACCGTCTCCTGGTAGACCGCTTCTGGCGATGCCATACCCAGCAGAATTGCCTGGATGGCGAGCAGGCCACCGGGCTGCAATGGGTAGCATTTAAGCGCCATGGCAAGGGTTAAAATAAATTCAGCAATCAGCATCCAGCCAGTCACGAAGGGGCCAAAAGCCCAGAGTGCGAAAGGGTTGATGATCAGAAAGGCAATAATGGCTTTCTCATACCAACCTGGGGAATTGCCCAGAAAGTTTTTTTGGAACGCCTGATACATCGTCGGCTGCATGGTAGGTCCTTATTATTATCTAGTCGGAAAAAAAATCGTGTTAAACTGCATTTTTACGGCGCAAACAGTAGCGGTTGATCCCGCAATATGCAAGCTTCAGTGCAGCCTCTTTATAGAGGCTTTTTAAAATATATCTATAAGGCAATTACAGCAACATGCTTCCTCCCGCTCTCGAAGGATTTTTTCCCGCTAACGTGCTTACAGGTACTGACAAGCTTGTTGTTATTCCCGTGGTTGGGCGCGATATTTTAGTCGCTCGCGGCAGCTCTGATCTGGTCATTGATCGCGAACAGGCTGACGTGATGAAGTTCTTTTGTCAGCAGCGCCTGGTGCTGGGGCAGTGGAACGGCGTTGACTGCGAAGTTTGGGATCTGTCGCCGGAGTGCCGCACCATGGAAGGCTTCTCGGTGATGGAACTGCGCTCGGTACTGTTGTCCAGTAGCGACGAACAGTTTTCACTGGCGAGCCGCGCGGTGCAGATGCTCGAGTGGCAAAAGAATCACCGTTTCTGCGGTGGCTGTGGTGAGTCAACAGAGAGCGCCGCGGATGATCATGCCCTGCGCTGCGCAAGCTGTGATATCAGCCTCTACCCCCGCATTTCCCCCTGCATTATCGTGGTTGTTCGCGATGGCGAGCGCTGTTTGCTGGGACGTTCGGTGAACTGGCCGGAAGGGCGCTTTAGTGCTCTTGCAGGCTTTGTCGAAGCGGGCGAGAGTGCCGAACAGGCGCTGCACCGTGAAGTCTTCGAAGAGTCCGGCGTGCAGATTGAAAATATACGCTATGTGGGCAGTCAGGCCTGGCCGTTTCCCGGCCAGCTGATGCTCGGCTTTATTGCCGATGCAGTGACTACAGATATTAAAGTGGACGAGGTGGAGATTGCCGAAGCCTATTGGTGGCACTACAAAGAGTTGCCGGCCATATTACCGCCAATAACAAGTATGTCGGGGCGCCTGATAGCGCGCTTTGTCGAAGAGGTCAACGGCGCCTAAGCCGTCTATAATCAATTTTTATCTGTCTATATATGGAGTCTGTCTTGGATTTTCTTTTTGAATACGGTTTGTTTTTAGCCAAAGTAGTGACCGGCGTTGTGGCTTTAGTGATTGTGGTCAGCATTGTAGTGGGTCTGAGCCAAAAGAGCCGTCAAAGCGGCAGCAAGGGCCACTTGGAAATCACACCGTTAAACGAAATGTTTGAGGATATGAGTGATGCGATCAAGTTTGCTGTGATGGACGAATCGCTGCATAAAGCTGAGGACAAACGCCTGCAGAAAGAAAAGCAGAAGAAGGCCAAGGAACTGCAAAAAGCCAGTAAGAAAGCGGCTAAAGATCCGGATGCTGAGCTGCCTGCCGAGAAGCCCCGTGTATTTGTGGTGAATTTTCACGGCAATATTAGCGCCTCTGCAGTGACCAATCTCCGTGAAGAGGTAACCGCAATACTCTCTCAGGCAAGCGCCAATGATGAAGTGGTAGTGCGTCTAGAGAGCGGTGGCGGCATGGTTCACAGCTATGGGCTGGCCTCTAGTCAGCTGGATCGCATTCGCAAACGCAAGATTCCACTCACAGTCTGTGTTGACAAGGTTGCTGCCAGCGGTGGCTACATGATGGCCTGTGTCGCGGATAAAATTATTGCCGCACCCTTTGCCATTTTGGGCTCAATTGGGGTTGTCGCCCAGCTGCCCAACTTTCACAAGGTGCTAAAGAAGCACGATGTGGAGTTTGAACTGCTGACTGCCGGTGAGCACAAGCGCACTCTGACCATGTTTGGTGAAAATACAGACAGTGGCCGAGAGAAGTTTCTCGAGGAACTGGAAGATACTCACAGTCTGTTTAAAGAGTTTGTTCAGGAGCGCAGACCGCAGCTTGATATAGACCTTATAGCGACAGGTGAGGTCTGGTTTGGTACTCGCGCACTGAGTGTGGCGTTGGTGGACGATTTGCAGACCAGTGACGAATATCTGGTTGCCCGTGCCGAGGAAGCCGATGTCTATGAGATCGCCTTTGTGGTCAAGAAGAAACTCCATCAACGTTTGGGTCTGGCGGCGGAGGAGAGCGCAGATCGCGTGATGCTGCGCTGGTGGGAACGTCTAACCAATAATACTGAGCGTATGACTTAGGCTGGTTGGAAAGTCAGTAAATAGATTGAATTGAGCGCTTGTTAGATCCAGCGCTTTTGTCTTTAAAGAAGCCTTTTAAAAGAGCTCTCTAACAAAGAGCTTTCTAAAACAAAGCTTCTGGATCCAAATTGTAAGCATCCGGCGGCAGATTCCGGGCTATATCAATCGAGCCCTCCTTGCCTGTAATTGAGATGACCTTCTTTTTCGCCAGCCGGCGTTTATTCACATCCAATATCACAGTCAATTTCGGCTTTCTACCCATTCCTGCTTTATAGTCGCTCACCACCGCGACCTCGCCATTGGTCAGCTCAACCAGAGAGCCCGGAGGGTAGAGACCTATTGCCTGAATAAAGGTATCCACCAACTCCTTTTGAAATAACCGCGCGCGCCAGCCTGCGAGCTTGAGTATGGCCTCTGAATGGGGAATAGGCGTCGCGTAATAGCGCGGGCTGGTCATGGCGTCATAGCAGTCCACTATGCCTGCAATCCGAGCATAGAGAGGAATATCTGTGCCGCTAAGTTGCTTGGGGTAGCCACAGCCATTAAAGCGCTCATGGTGATACTGCACTGCGGCTATGACCTCTGTGGATAGATTACTGTCCGCCAGAATGGCCAGCCCATGTTCTATATGGCTACGTGTCTCAGCTCGCTCTTGATTATTCAGTTCGGTGCTTTTACGGAGTAAGGAATCCGGCAGATGGAGCTTGCCAATATCCATTAACAATCCTGATAGGGCCAGCTGAACCAGCTCCCTGTGATCGAGGTTTAATTGGCGTCCCATAACGCAACAGAGAATCGCACAGGAGATCGAGTGACGATAGGCGTAGCTACTTTTACTCTTGAGTCTGGCCAGCCACACTGCAGCTGCTGGGTTGCGAATAATGCTTTCCACCATCGCCGCAACAAAGGGCTCAAGGCGTCTAATGTCGGGTTTCTGATAGTTTTTAACAGTCTTACCAATGCGATTAAACTCTTGCTGGATACTCAGGTAAGCCAGGGTAGCGACGCGCAGTTCCGATGAGATGTCCGTGCTGATTTTATAGTCGCCACCATCGCGGTTCATAAGCTCATGGTTGAGTGGCAGGGTGTTGATCTTTGGTTGGTCTGCGCTAGCTGTCTGCTCAATAGGCTGATTCATGGTGCTGGTAACATCCTGTTTTTGGGGTTGAGGATCCTTTTATATCCCGGCATCTGTTGTTGTGTAATCAGGGACCTGTGAAGACGCCTTTAAAGACGCCTTATAATCACACCTTATAAAGGCACCTTATAAAGACAAGCGACTCAAAAAAAGAATAGCAGAAAAATAGCTGAGCATCGGCTTCAAATATCCGCAGAAAGTGTGTTCTGCTACGGCTGTCACGGCTTGTTGTCGAGAGCTGGGTTATTAGCGTAGCGATTAAATTTAGTGGCTCTCAAGCCATCGACTAAACTGCTCGGCGGGCATGGCTTTGCCTATATGGTAGCCCTGAGCATAGGTGCAGCCTAGTTCTGTCAGCAGTGCCATGGTCTCGGCATCTTCAACACCTTCAGCTATGGTTTCCATCTGGAAGCGCTTGCCCCAGTCGAGAATCAATTTGACTATATCCATATCGATTGGATTGTTGCGCATATTTGAAATAAACGATTTGTCGATTTTAAGTTCGTCAGCTGGAATAAATTTAAAATATTCCAGAGATGAATATCCGGTGCCAAAGTCATCAATGGCGATCCTGACGCCAAGTTCCTTGATCTTTTTTAGCGCCTGAAAACCCTGATCCAAATCTTGCTGAATAGTGGACTCAGTGACCTCGATGCAGAGATCTGAGGGTTCTGCACCCCACAGATTAAGGCTCGATTCGATGGTCCTAAAGAGCTGTGGTGAGTGCAGGCAGGAAGCCGAGAGGTTGATCGCGGTGGTAATATTTTGACCGCGCCAATTGGCCGATTCCCTGATTGCTGTTTGGATGGTCCAGGCAAAAAAATCATCCATGCGCCCGGATTCTTCGATAATGGCCACCAGCTGTTCCGGATTGACACCATGGTCCCTTTCATTCCAGCGAATAAGGCCCTCTGCACCATGGGTGCGGCCATCCAAAAGGCCGATCTGGGGTTGGTAGAAGAGCTCAAAGCTATTCTCGCTGAGGGCATCCAAAGCCCTCTTTTTTACGGCTATCTTATGCCGTGCTTTATTACTTGCCGAAGCCTCGCCAACAAAATAGGTGAGGCGCAAATGCTGCGCCTGTTTGGCTGCGGCTTCGGCGCTCTGTAACAGTTTCTCAGCATCCGAAGCGGGCTGGTTAGATTCAGCGATAGTGGCAAAACCAATATGGGCTTCAAGGGTTAGACTTTGAGTGCCAACATAGAACGGATTGGTGGTTGCATCGATAATTTTTTTTGCCACTAGAGGAATCAGCTGAGCATTGAGCAGTGGGGAAATAATCAGGGCAAACTTATCGCCGTCGGTTCTGCGGCAACCTAATGGGTGCTTTGGGATTGATGCAAGGCGCTGTTGCAGTTCTCCGAGCACTTGATCACCGCCCAGATAGCCAATGCGCTGATTGACCTGACTAAACTGCTTCAGATCAATCAGTGCCAAGACTGTTAGCTTCTTACTGTCTTGAGTGCTGTCTTGAGTGCCGTTTTGATGGCCACCGAGACAGCTTTCAAGAGCCCTGAGCAGCGCTGGACGGTCAATTGAGGCGGCGTCTAGATCGTCTAGATCGTCTGGATAGTTTGGATGCACCGGTGGTTGCTTTATCATATTCAGATATACAGCGTTTCTGGATCCAGGCCAAAGGCGCCGGGCTCAAGGGTTTTTGCGATTTCGATATTTTGACTTCCAGCTTGCGTGGCTGCGGCTAAGTCCATCTCGGTAAAGTCGGCTCGCTGCTGTTTGTCGGGATCCAGGATCACTAATACTTGTGGACGCAGGCGTTTACCGGGATTTTCCTTGACCACAATACCCACTTCACCGGAGGTTAGCTCTACTAGAGTGCCAGTGGGGTAGACCCCAACCGCCTGGATAAAGGCTTCAATCAATTCAGGTTGAAAGTCAAAGCCGCGCCATTCATACATCTGTTTGATTGCCAGGGCATGAGTAATAGGTTTGGCATAGACCCGCTGGCTGGTAATGGCATCGTAGCAATCGGCTATCGCAGCGATGCGCGCATAAAGAGGTATTTGGGTGCCTTTAATAGCCTCTGGATAGCCGCTGCCATTAAAGCGTTCATGATGAGAGGCAATCATATCGATCACCGCCTGGGGCATTACCCGAGACGACTCCTTGGCCATCTTTAAACTGAGGTCCACATGCTTTTTTACCAGTGTAAATTCGCGCTCGGAGAGCTGCTGTTTCTTATTCAGGATCACCGGTGGGATTTTTAGTTTGCCGATATCCAACAACATGCCGCCCATGGAGAGCAGTGTGAGATCTTTTTTTGGGAGCCCGATCTGGCGGCCGATCACCGTGCACCAGATAGCTACGGCTATGCAGTGGCGGTAGGTGTAGGAGTCCTGCGATTTAAGGCGTGCCAGCCAGATACTGGCACCAGGGTTGCGAGTAATACTGTCGACTAAAGGATTGATCACTTCGCTGAGCTGGGCAATGTTGATGGTCTTACCACTGCCAATACGGTTGACCATGGTGTCGAATTCAGCGCGGATATTTTGGTAGGCACTCTTAGCGAATTGAATCTCTTGAGTGACCGAACTCTGCTCTTTGTAGTTCACTGGATGATGTGTGGCGAGTTCGGCTTTAAAGGGTCGTGACACAACGCCTGGAGGCCTCTTACTAGAGGGCCTTGGGGTGATATTAATATTGAGGTTGGCGAGGCTTTTTGTGTTGTCGATATAGACATAGTCGCAGTAGAAACCGAGCTTTTTTACCTCGGCCTCGTTGCGAATCATAAATCCCTGAAGGCTAAAGGGTGTGTCCAGCCAAGGTCGATCCAGGCCGGAGACATACATGCCCGGCTGGAGATCTTGGATATAGACTTTTTTACTTTGTAGCTGTCCCAAACCTGTTGCTCCTAAACATCCTTATTATGCAGCGCTTATCTATATTATTGCCCCATCCTAGAGCAATTATGGACGCTGTGTATTACTCCCGCTGTTTTATTACACGTACTGTTTATTGCCCGCAGTCTAATCCCGACGCAGTTTATCTTTTAAGGCGATCGGATTAGTCAGATTGAAGACTACTATGTAGCTCGAGATCAGGAAAGTAATGATCGCGGCGGCTTGAATCAAATGTGACGCGTTATTGCTAATCAGGCTTGTATTAAAGGCCACATAGGCAATCAATAGCGAGAACTCGCTGTTCTGTCCCAGGCGTAGGCCTATATCCCAGGCTAGGCCATGGCTTTCGCTCTGGTTGCGCAGCAGCCAGTGATACACCACTGGTTTGAGACACAGCATGATGATCGCCAGGATAATCGCCGGCAGAGCAATCTGCGGAATCAGTGACAGGTCAAAGCCACCGCCGAGGGCGAAAAAGAACAGAATTAAAAAGAAATCCCGCAACGGCTTCAGGTTGAGCGCTATGTACGGTGCTATGGGGCTGGTGGCGATGGAGATACCTGCAATAAAGGCACCGATTTCACGAGATAGGCCGCCGTATTCCGCCAGTTCGGCAACACCCAGACACCAGCCGATGGCGAGCAGGAAAACATATTCCCCGATACGGTCAAAGCGAGCAAACAATGGCTGCAATACATAGCGCACCATCAACACAGAGCCGGCAATCAGCAGCGGCAGAGAAATCAGGCTGACCACAAAGCGCATGGAACTGTCGCCACCAGAGGCGGCGGATATCAGCATCAAGAGTACAAAGATGGCGAGAAAATCCTGCATTAACAACATGCCGACCATCAGCTCACCGGAGTGACGGTGATGGAGCACTGTGGTGGGTAGCAGCTTGATCCCAATAATGGTGCTAGAGAACATCATCGAGGTGCCAATAATCAGATTTTCTGTAGCCGAGAAACCAAATAGATAGCCAATCCCATAACCGGCCAGGGCAAATATTAATGAGCTGATTAAGGTGACATGTGTGACCTGACGAAACACTCGCAGCAGGGCCTGAGGTTGCATATCTAGGCCCAGTAAAAACAGTAGGAAAATAATGCCGATGCTGGCAATCTCAGCAATTAACTGCACATCGGTAACCCAGCCAAGACCGTGGGGGCCCATGGCAGCGCCAAGCAGAATATAGACCACTAACAGAGGCTGGCGACCAAACAGCGCCAGAGAGGCGACCACAGCTGCACCGGTGAAGATAAGAAAGAAGATTTGTATTAGATGATGTTCCATCGCGCTATCTCAATACATCCAGCACCAGGGTGCAAGGTCTAGTGACGTTTATTTTAAAATAACGCGCTAGTGTGGCTAGCGAAGTCGCTTAAACAGCGGCTCGGCCTGATCGGCACCAGTCTGGTAGCTGTCAGAAAAATCATTCAGGGACGTCGCAGCAGCTTCAAGATTAACCTCATCTGCCAAGCAAAACTGACTAAAGCCGCAGCGCTGTAACATAAACAGCTGATCCTGAATAACATTGCCTATGGCTCTAATCTCGCCACGATAATCATAGCGGTCGCGCAATAAACGGGCGCTAGAAAAGCCGCGCCCATCGACAAATTTAGGGAAGTTGAGGGCTACAACGGGCAGCTGAGCTAGATCATCCATCAGGGCTTCGACCTCTTCATCACTCTCGAGCCAGACACCCACTAGGCCGGCTTGCTGATCAAGCTCGGTGCTATTTTCTAGCCAGTGTTTCAGTGGCACCAGAATATTACCCTGGGGAACGGTTTCCACAGGCATCTGCAGCACTGTCCAATTATTCTCGACAACTGCTCCGTGACTAAGCATCTTTTGCATAAACTCGCTCCTTAAATTTATCGGTGCCAATACGCTGATAGGTAGCGAGGAATGCTTCGCCCTCGAGGCGATTCTCAACATAGACGTCGAGTAGTTTTTCAATACCGTCCACCACATCATCTCGAGATAGTGAGGGACCCAGTACCTTAGCCAGTGCAGCGTTTTTATTCGCACTGCCACCAAGCTGTATCTGATACCACTCCTGACCCTTTTTATCCACGCCGAGAATGCCGATATGGCCAATATGGTGATGACCACAGGCGTTCATGCAACCGGAAATGTTGAGTTCCAGGTCACCGAGATCATAGACATAGTCTAGGTCTTCAAATCTCCGTTGAATGGCTTCGGCGACAGGAATCGATTTAGCGTTGGCCAGGGAGCAGTAGTCGCCACCGGGACAGCAGATCATATCGTTTATGGTGCCAATGGTGGGTGTGGCCAAACCGTCGGCCTTGGCCAATTGCCAGAACTCAAATAGCTGGCTCTTGATCACGTCGGCAATAACAATATTTTGATTGTGGGTAGTGCGCAGTTCGCCATTGGAAAACTGGTCGGCGAGGTTGGCAATGCTCTCTAATTGGCGGTCGGTCACATCCCCTGGCGCTACACCGGCGGGCTTTAGAGACAGAGTTACAGCGGCGTAACCGGGCTGTTTCTGGTTGCGCACATTGCGCTCTAGCCAGCGGGAAAAGGCCAGGCTATCAGCGGCTTGAGCCTGAAGTGCCGCATTAATCGCAGCCTCATCCACAGTCTGATACTCAGGTAGTGGGAAGAAGGTTTTGACTCGCTCGATTTCAGTATCAGTGAGCTGTGCCACACCAGCCACATCACGGTCTAGAATTTGTGCCCATTCAGCTTCCACACGTTCGGCGAACACCTCAGGCGTCCAGGCCTTGACCAGAATCTTAATTCTCGCCTTGTACTTATTATTGCGATTGCCGTAGCGATTGTAGACCCGCAGTACCGCGTCCAAATAGGTCAGCAAGTGCTGCTTGGGTAAAAAGGGTTTGATCGATGAGGCTATAACTGGTGTGCGGCCTAGACCGCCGCCAACAAAGACATGAAAGCCGGTTTCGCCAGCTTCATTTTTGACCAGTTGAATGCCAATATCATGAAGCAAAAAGGCTGCACGGTCTTCTTCAGAACCGCAGACAGCAATTTTAAATTTGCGTGGCAGAAAGGCAAATTCTGGATGAATAGTCGACCACTGACGAATAATTTCACACCAGGGGCGTGGATCTTCAATCTCGTCTGCGGCAACGCCGGCAAACTGATCGGTGGTGGTGTTGCGGATACAGTTGCCGCTGGTTTGAATGGCGTGCATCTGCACGCTGGCGAGCTCGGCGAGAATATCTGGAACCTCTGCCAGTCGCGGCCAGTTCAATTGAATATTCTGGCGGGTGGTGAAGTGCACATAACCTTTGTCAAATTTGCGCGAGATCTCAGCCATTTTGCGCACCTGGGTGCTTGACATAAGGCCATAGGGCACGGCGACCCGTAACATAGGTGCGAGACGCTGCACATAGAGACCATTTTGCAGGCGCAGGGGCAGGAACTCTTCTTCGCTGATCTTGCCATCCAAGTAACGTTTAGTCTGATCGCGATATTGTTCAACTCGTTCATCGACGAGTTTTTGATCGTATTGATCGTAGATATACATAGGTGTTTTTTAAACCTTATTAGCAAGCCCAAACAGTAATGAAAAGCGAACTGGATAGCGCGGGCCTGAGTAAAAATTATGCAGAATAGCCGGCCGAATATACAGCCCCTGCCTTTCAGGGGCGACATGATAGCTTCACGGCGGCCGGTTTTGAATTACTATTTGGGCATATTAGAGTCAGTTTGCGGAATATCGGTCTGTTGGTCGGTTTATTGGCTTAAATGACCTCTGGCAAAATGCGTTTAAAAAGCGCTTTTATAGGCTCTGTAAACAGGCGACAGCTGAGAAAGCGCTTGCTAGAATGCGCGCTCAAATTCTATAGCCCTGTGTGACAAGGCTAACTCGACAGTTTAAAAGGCACTATTTATGAGCAGCGATAACAACCAATCAGTCCAAGATGTCAACGATCAAGACAGCCATGACAACAGCAAGGCCGATGCCATTGCAGCGGTTGCCGTGTTAACTATTATTATTGTTACAGCCGTCTATTGGCTATCTAGCCTTTAATTGAGGTTGTGGATTAAGGGCTATGGATTAAGAGCTATGGGTCAAGAGCTATGAGCGCAAAACTTCAACTAGTGGAAAATCTCAGCCAGCGTCAGGTGGTTGAGGACTATCTCAGTCGGGTTCAGCCTGAGTCTGAGATTAGTGCCGCCCGTGTCGTCGAATTACAACAGCGCATCAAGCAGCAGCTGATTGAAAAAAATGCGGTGCTGATTGCTCATTACTATACCGACCCATTGATCCAGGCTCTGGCCGAGGAAACTGGCGGCGTGGTCTCCGATTCTCTGGAGATGGCACGCTTTGGTAAAACCCATAGCGCCCAGACCCTAGTGGTTGCCGGGGTCAAGTTTATGGGCGAGACCGCCAAAATCTTAACTCCAGAAAAACGTGTTTTGATGCCGACCCTGGAAGCCACCTGTTCACTAGATGTTGGCTGCCCAGCTGATGAATTTGCTGCTTTTTGCGACCAGCACCCCGATCGTACTGTGGTGGTTTACGCCAATACCTCGGCTGCAGTTAAGGCCCGAGCGGACTGGGTGGTGACATCCAGCATTGCTTTAGACGTTGTGGACTATCTGGATAGTCTTGGGGAGAAAATCCTCTGGGCACCGGATAAGTATCTCGGCAGCTATGTGCAGAAGCAGACCGGCGCCGACATGTTGCTCTGGGATGGTGCCTGTATTGTTCACGAAGAATTTAAAGCTCAGGGTATTACCGATTTAAAAAAGGTCCACCCTGATGCGGCAGTGCTAGTTCACCCCGAGTCTCCGCAGTCTGTCATTGATATTGCCGATGCCGTGGGCTCAACCTCACAGCTTATTGCTGCGGCGGCAAGCTTGCCTCAGTCAAAAATGATTGTTGCCACAGATCAGGGCATCTTCTTTAAGATGCAGCAAGCGGTTCCCGATAAACAGCTGTTGGTAGCCCCTACCGGCGGCAGCGGTGCCACCTGTCGCAGTTGTGCCAGCTGTCCCTGGATGGGTATGAATGATTTAGAAAACCTGCTGGCTGCACTAGAGCAGGGCAGCAATGAAGTATTTGTCGATGCTGAAGTCGCTGTTGAAGCGATGAAGTCACTGGGTCGAATGATTGAGTTCCGCGAGCAGCAAAGCACTTAAAATCAGTCGCTTAACATTGAGTCTCAGGGTTCTGTCTTCTAGTGTTGATCTGGGCTAAAGGATCATAGCCTTTCAGCCCTATCCTCCATGTTGGTAAGGTCCCGCAGTCGCTGGCGGATAATCGCCGACTGTTTGAAATCCTCTTTAACCATTCGAGCGGCCAGACCTAACTGATCTCGAGCCTTATCGAAGACACCAATCAAAATAAAGTACTCTGCCCGAGCCTGATGCAACCCGGAAATATTTCCCGCCAAACCACGCACTTCAGCCAGTCGATACCAAATCATAGGATCTTGCTCACGCATTCGCGACAGCGCTGTAAGTACTGTATCGGCGCCATCATAATTGCGCGCCTGCCAAAGGGCCTCTGACTTGAGCACCATTAAGGGGTAGTTATTTTGGCTAACCACCAGCTGTCGGTTGAGTCGGCTCAGGGCGGTGGAATATTTTTTCGCGGCTATATCGATTTCAATATCGGTGTACAAGAAAATCAAATTAGTTGGCTGGCTGCGGAGCAGTTTCTGCATCTGCTGACGCGCTTTTTCCAGCTGATTGGCTTTGAGGTAGGCGAGGGCGAGACCATAATGTGCCGCGTTAGCCTTGAGGGTGTTGGCCTCAATTTCAGCCTTAAAGCGATTGATACTAAGAGTGGTGGTTTGATCCATTGCCACCAGAGCTCGAGCTCGCATCAGATAAAACTCTGGATTTTGCGCGTACTGACGCATAGAGGTTCCCATGGAACGATTGCGCGCGTCACCTATACGTTTTTCGGTAATCGGGTGAGTGAGTAAAAACTCGGGTGGCCGGCTGCCCGTATAGCGGCTGCGCTTAAGCAGGGTGGCAAACATATCACCGACAGCGCCTGGGTCGCGATTGGCACGCTCCATGGTGGACAGGCCAACTCGGTCGGCTTCCTGCTCATTAGAGCGGCTATAGCGCAGCTGGCTATCCATAGACAGTGCCTGCGAGGTGATCATAGCGGCTGATGCGGCATCGCCGCCGGCAGTCGCCGCCAGTACAACGGTGGCCAAGAGTCCGGCCATACTAATCATTGAGTTTTTTTTCTGTGCTTCAGTGCCCCGGGAGAAATGTCGCTGACTGAGGTGAGCCAGCTCGTGAGCCAGCACCGAGGCCATTTGATCTTCATTCTCGGCGAAGGCAAATACGCCTGTATGAAAACCGACCACGCCCCCTGGTACAGCAAAGGCGTTCATTGTAGGGTTTTTGACTATCACCAGTTCCAGGCGGGGATCTTCTAGATCACTGTAAGTGGCGAGGTTATAGAGCAGTTGCTCAAGATAGATCTGCATCAGCGGATCATCATAGGCGCGCACGCGGCTGCGAAAGATTTTTAACCAGATGCGGCCGAGCTCATATTCTTGGCTTTTCGAGATCATCCCGGAGGATGCATCGCCGAGCACCGGTAGTTTGATTTCATTGGCCGTCACCACGCTGCTCAGAGGCCACAACAGGCAGCAGAGTATCAGGCTTCTAATTAGCTTTGGCAGTGGCAAAATAATCGCGGTGATCCTTATTGGCCTAATCTCAAATAAAGTGTTTCAAAGAGTCTTACTGAAAAGTCTAGCTAAACGCTGTCAGTATAAAGCAGCAATGCACAAGCAGTCTGCGCTATCAGCATTACTGTAGCGGAAAATTATGCACAGTTCGACAGTTGAAATGTTGACAAGTTTCAGGTCAGATAGCTCTCCTATACCGCAGCACGAAAGTGCGCCCACTAAGTGCTATGCAAGCCCAGTCAAATTTTGACAGAGCAGTTTCGAGAGGAAATGGATGAAAAAGATACTTCACAAATGGATTGAGCGCTATTTCGGCACTGAAGAAGCTCTGCTGCTGACGATTATTTTAATTGTCTCGCTGATTGTTATCGCCACGCTGGGTGCGGTGTTGGGACCCGTTTTCGCAGCCTTAATCTTGTCCTTCCTCCTCCAGGGCGTGGTCAATATGCTAGTGCGCTACGGCGTGCCGCGAGCTATAGCCCTGGTAAGTACCTATCTGCTATTTGTAGCGGGCTTTGTCTCGGTGATTGTTGGCTTGATTCCAATTATCGGTCGTCAGACCTCTCTTTTAATAGGCGAGCTGCCGAAGATGATTTCTGGGCTTCGAGATCTGGCCGTGGCGCTGCCTGAACGCTATGCCGAATATGTCAGTCCGGAACAGTTTCAATCTATTACCGAGCGATTTTCAGAAGAGGTGGGGCGCTTGTTAGAGCAGGCTCTGTCGTTTTCCATCAGCAGCTTTCCCGGCATTATCGGGGTGATGATCTATCTGGTTTTGGTACCCTTACTAGTCATGTTTATGCTCAAAGATAAGGATCAGCTGCTGCTGTTCTTGAGCAACCTGCTGCCAGAAGAGCGTTCGGTGATGCGAACCATCTGGAATGAAATGGATATGCAGTTCACTAACTATGTGCGCGGCAAGGCCATTGAAATATTGATTATTGGTCTGGTCTCCTACGCTGTGTTCCTGTGGCTCGGGGTCAACTATGCAGCATTGCTGGCGCTACTAGTAGGCCTCTCAGTGTTAGTGCCCTATATTGGCGCCACCGTGGTGACTATTCCAGTGCTCTTGGTTGGCTATATGCAGTGGGGCTTTAGCAATGATTTCTTTTGGCTGTTCGGCGCTTATGGTGTGATCCAATTTCTCGACGGCAATCTATTGGTCCCATTATTATTTTCCGAAGTGGTTAACCTGCATCCGGTCTTTATTATTGTCTCGGTACTTTTATTTGGCGGTATCTGGGGCTTTTGGGGTGTGTTCTTTGCCATTCCTCTAGCCACCCTGGTGAAGGCTGTGTTCAATGCCTGGCCAAGGCGGGCGCAGCAAGAGCTCAGTTTGCAACCGCCGCTAGACTTTGCGCCTAATGATGAGACCGATAATGAAGCTTCTCCCAGCGCCTAGGTGCTGGTCAGGGTTTGGATCGATAAAAAACACCTTAAAGAAGCCCTTAACAGGCGGTCTATAAAGCGCAATAAGAGCTCAACAAGAGCTCAATAAAGCGTAAAGCAGAAACACACAAAAGGAACTGTCCATGGGCAACAGATTAAGCATTTTCTGGCTTCTATTACTGGTAGCGATCGGCGCCGGTTTGCAACAGGGCTGTTCAGGGCCGGAGGAGGCGGACCATCCCCAGGGCATTGTTGTCAGCCCCAACGACAGTCGTGAATACCGCCATTTACGCCTGCCTAATAATATGGATGTGCTGCTGATTTCAGACCCTAGCAGCGATAAGGCTGCTGCCTCTTTAGATGTCTATGTGGGCAGTTATCAAAACCCACAGGACCGTGCCGGTCTGGTGCATTTTCTCGAGCATATGCTGTTTTTGGGAACCGAGAAATACCCTGAACCCGGCGAGTATCAGAGCTTTATTAGCGAGCACGGCGGCAGTCATAACGCCGGTACTGGCTTGGAAAATACCAACTATTTTTTCGACATAGACGCAGCCCATTTGGAGCCAGCTCTGGATCGCTTTGCCCAGTTTTTTTCGGCGCCCAACTTTGATGCCAAGTATGTTGACCGTGAGCGCAACGCCGTGGAGTCGGAGTATAGGCTCAAACTAAAAGACGACAGTCGCCGCGGTCAGGATGTACTGCAGGAACAGGTTAATCCGCAACACCCACTGAGTATGTTTACCGTTGGCAACCTAGATACATTGGCAGATTTTGATGACCGTCCACTGCGCCCTGAATTGCTGGCAATTTATAAAAAATACTACTCCGCCAATATTATGAAATTGGTGGTGCTTGGCAATCAGAGTCTCGATGAGCTTCAAACCATGGTCGAGCCGCGCTTTAAGCCTGTGGTTAATAATCAGGTGGTGGTAGATGCACCAGCGGCGCCATTATTTGCCGCTGATCAATTGCCGATGCAACTATCGATTCTCCCTCTGCAAAATTCTCGCTCCCTAAGTCTCAATTTTCCACTGCCGAAGATGTTCCCCCACTGGCAGAAAAAGCCGGCTAACTATCTGGCGGCACTGTTGGGGCATGAAGGCGAGGGCAGCTTGCTTGAAGCCTTAAAGGTCCGTGGCTGGGCCGAAGGTCTCTCTGCCGGAACCGGTCTCGAAGATCGCGGCGGCGCGCTGTTTTATGTGGATATTTCCCTGACGCCTGCTGGTCTTGCCCATCAGACAGAGATTGTTGAGATGTTCTTTGCCACAGTGCAGTTGATTCAGCAACAGGGTATCAATAAGTGGCGCTATCTTGAAACCGCGCAGCTCAGTGAGATCGCTTTTCAGTTTCAGGAAAAGCAGAATCCTATGGGTTATGTGTCGATGCTGGCGTCAAAAATGCAGCGCTATCCCGTCGAAGAAGTGCTCCATGCCAACTATGTAATGAATGAATTTAATGCTGAGCTATTGGGTTCTGTGGCGATGCGCTTAACACCGGATAATATGTTGCTGTCCCTCACCGCACCTGAGGTCGACACAGATACAATCAGTGTTATGTACCAGACGCCTTACTCGGTGGTGAAGATTGCTGATGTTGATCTGGCTAAATGGCGGTCACCGGACATCTTTACTGATCTGGTACTGCCCAGTGCCAATCCCTATATTCCAGATGATCTTGGTTTGATTGTCTCCAATGAGGCATTGAACACACCGCAGCTGATTGTCGATAGCAAGCAGGTCAGTGCCTGGCACTTTCCGGACACGCGTTTCGGTGTGCCCAAAGCGCATATTATTGCTTCACTAAAGGCCTCTGGAATCGATTCTCCCGAGGCCTTTGCGGCGCTGGAATTGTACCTCGCTTATATTAACGACCAGCTCAGTGCTGCGGTCTATCCTGCTCGAGAGGCCGGCCTGAGCTTTTCTCTGCAACCCAGTGAGCGCGGTATTGCCATTGTAGTGGGTGGCTATTCAGACAAACAGACAGTCCTGCTTGAGGATATTCTCACTGCACTAGCCAACCCAGATTGGGATGCTGCGCGCTTTGAGCGCATTCAGCAGGGTCTGTCACGAGATATGAGTAACTTTGCTCAGCAGTATCCTTTTCGGCAAGTGGTGGCGAGCTTTAATTCAATCATTAAAGGTCAGTGGACACCGCTGCAAAAGGTCACCGGGGTAGAGCAGGTCTCCATGTCCGAGTTAAAACGGTTTGCGGCTAATCTACTGGAAAGTCTCTCTCTGGAAGTGCTGATCAGCGGCAATCATGATCAGGCCTCGGCTATGCAGTTGGTTTCCAACTTATCCTCCTGGACAGAATTACAGCAGACTGTGGTGACCCAGTCGGTGGCTAAGTTGTCTCTGGGTGAGCAGCGAGCACAGATTCCAGTGGACCATACCGATGCAGCCCTGATGCTCTATCTCCAGGGACGGGACGATAGTCTCACTGAGCGTGCCCATATGTTGCTGCTGGGCGAAATGCTTGCCTCGCCGTTCTATACCAGCCTGCGCACAGAAAAACAGCTTGGGTACGTGGTGGCGGCCTTTGCCAGTAATAATCTACGGGTTCCGGGTTTAGCCATGATTGTTCAGTCACCCAGTGCGGATGTGGCGACGATTAAGTCTGAAATGACAGGGTTCTTGGCTGCCTATCGAGATCAGGTAGGGGTTCTCGCTGAAGCAGATCTGCAGCGCTATAAAGCTTCTGTATTGAGTGGCCTTGAAGAAACACCGAAGAATCTGGGCGAGATGAATAGCCGATTTATGGAGTCTCTGGGCCTCGGCTACAGCGCCTTTGATTTCCGCCAACAGTTGGCAGTCGAGATCGCATCCGTGACCATTGAAAGCCTCAGTAGTGCCTATCAGGCGGTGACCGTTGATCAGTTGCGTGAATTGGTGGTAGAGACGATTGATGGGGATCAAGAGGGCGTTATGGTGGATTTACGTAAGTTAGAGACAGTTTATGAATATGAATTTAGATAAATTGGTCATATTCGGTCATCTTGTAATTTTACTAACTTTAAAATATTAACGTAAAAGCTATTATTAACAATCAGTTACAAATGATTGATGGGAATTTTTACAATTTTGAGTCGGATCCTTCATCCTGAGTTGCCATTGATTTCGTAATTTAACTACATTAAAATTGCGAGCATATTTTTGCGCCCGTTGACCGAGTTCTAGACAGGGTCATGAAACTGCCGCAAATAACCGTTTAATTGACAACTGGTTGGTGATGAATGACTAAGGATTTAGATCCGTTTGAAACTCAGGAATGGCTTGAAGCCTTCGATGCAGTCCACAAGATTCACGGCGACGAGCGAGCTAATTTTCTGCTCAGTCAGCTGCAGTCCCATGCCAGTGATCAGGGCATAAAGCTGCCGCCATCGGTCACCACACCCTTCCGTAACACCATCTCTTCTCACCGTGAAAAGCGCATGCCCGGCGACCTGTTTATGGAACGCCGTATCCGCTCGCTGATCCGCTGGAACGCCCTGGCAATGGTGATGCGCGCAAATAAGAAAAGCGAAGGCATAGGCGGCCACATTGCCAGCTTTGCTTCCGCAGCGACGCTTTATGATGTCGGGTTTAATTACTTTTTCCGTGGTCCCGAAGGGGATGATCTAGGGGATCTGGTGTTCTTTCAGGGACACAGTGCTCCTGGTATGTATGCCCGTTCCTTCTTAGAAGGCCGTTTGAGTACAGATCAGATGGATAACTTCCGTCGCGAAGTCGACGGTGGTGGTCTCTCATCTTACCCACACCCCTGGTTGATGCCAGATTATTGGCAGTTCCCCACAGTCTCTATGGGCCTTGGCCCAATTCAGGCAATCTACCAAGCACATGTTATGCGCTATCTGTCCGCTCGCGGATTGGTGCCACGTGGCGATCGCAAGGTCTGGGCATTCCTCGGTGACGGTGAGTGTGATGAGCCGGAAAGCTTGGGTGCAATCTCGCTGGCCGGTCGCGAGCAGCTTGAGAACCTGACTTTTGTCGTCAACTGCAACCTCCAGCGCCTCGATGGCCCTGTGCGCGGTAACGGCAAAATCATGCAGGAGCTGGAAGGTGTTTTCCGCGGCGCTGGTTGGAATGTGATTAAGGTCGTCTGGGGACGTCACTGGGATCGCCTGATCGAAAAAGATACCACTGGACTGCTGATCAAGCGCATGGACGAAGTCTGTGACGGCGAACTGCAGAACTACAAATTTAATGGCGGTGCCTATACCCGCGAGCATTTCTTCGGCAAATATCCGGAGCTGCTCGAGTTGGTTGCCGATATGACCGACGACCAGATCATGTATCTGAACCGCGGTGGTCACGACCCCTATAAGGTCTACGCCGCCTATGCTGAAGCCTCTGCTCACAAGGGCCAGCCAACGGTTATTCTCGCTCACACTGTTAAAGGCTACGGTCTTGGTGGTGCAGGTGAAGCAGCCAATGACACCCACTCGGTGAAGAAGCTCGACATAGACAGCTTGCGTGGTTTCCGCGATCGTTTCGGCATTCCAGTCTCCGATGATCAGTTGGAAAATGTTCCCTATTACCGTCCACCAGAGGACAGTCCTGAGCTTGAGTATATGCGCAGACGCCGTGCTTCTCTGGGTGGTTCACTGCCAGCCCGTAAAGCTGACTTCACTGCGATGAAAGTCCCTGAACTTGCGACCTTTAAAAAGCAGCTTGAGAGCAGTGGTGAGAGAGAAATCTCTACCACTATGGCCTTTGTCCGTGTGCTGTCGACGCTGATCAAAGATAAAACCATTGGTAGCTCTGTAGTGCCGATTGTGCCGGACGAAGCCCGTACCTTTGGTATGGAAGGCATGTTCCGTCAGTTGGGTATCTATACCTCGGAAGGGCAGAAGTATGTGCCCCACGATCACCAGCAGATCATGTATTACAAAGAAGACAAGAAGGGTGTGATTCTCGAAGAGGGTATTAATGAAGCCGGTGCCATGTCAGCTTGGATTGCTCTGGCTACGGCCTACAGCACCAGCAGCTGCCCAATGATTCCGTTCTACATCTTTTACTCCATGTTTGGTTTCCAGCGTATTGGTGATCTGGCTTGGGCCGCTGGCGACAGTCAGGCTCGCGGTTTCTTGATTGGTGCCACGGCTGGTCGTACTACATTGAACGGTGAAGGTTTACAGCATCAGGATGGCCACAGTCATATTCTTGCCAACACTGTACCTAACTGCCGCAGTTATGATGCCACCTACAGCTATGAGTTAGCTGTAATTGTGCAAGACGGCGTTAAGCGTATGTTTGAGGACAAAGAAAACTGCTTCTATTACCTCACAACAATGAACGAAAACTACAAGCAGCCAGCAATGCCTGAAGGTGCCGAAGCGGGCATTATCAAAGGTATCTATAAGTTCTCTCAGGGCGGAAAAGCCAAGCTGCGTGTGCAGTTGATGGGCGCGGGTACGATTCTCAATGAAGTGCGTCAAGCGGCGAAGATTCTTAAAGAGACCTACTCGGTTGAGTCGGATATCTGGAGTCTAACCAGTGTTAACGAAATAACCCGCGAAGGTCAGCAGGTTGATCGCTGGAACCTACTGCACCCTGAGAGCGAGCCCAAGAGAGCCTATCTCACCGAGCAGCTCGACGGCGCCGAAGGGCCAGTTGTGATCGCAACCGACTACATGAAAAACTATGCT
The DNA here is from genome assembly GCA_963855085.1 of Gammaproteobacteria bacterium. Taxonomy (GTDB): domain Bacteria; phylum Pseudomonadota; class Gammaproteobacteria; order Pseudomonadales; family Porticoccaceae; genus HTCC2207. Next base: position 4,441 of record CAWLBR010000016.1, on the reverse strand, counting down.
GAGCAGATGCGTAAGTATATAAATCAGCCACTGACTGTTCTGGGTACCGATGGATTTGGTCGCAGTGATAGCCGCGAGGCGTTGCGCAGCTTCTTTGAAGTGGATCGTTACTTTATTACTGTTGCCGCGCTGAAGGCTCTGGCAGATGAGGGTTCTATCAAGCACTCAGTAGTAAGCGACGCGATAAAATCATTTGGTATAGATCCAGAGAAAGCTAATCCACTGTTTGTTTAAAGAGTGGACAGAGCTCAGGTTTAAATTGCTCTAACGTAAAGTACCTAGCGATTGCGGAAAATAAGAATAAAGGAATCAATGTGACAATACAGACAATAGTAGTTCCAGATCTTGGTGGCGCGGAGACCGTAGAGGTTATCGAGCTTGGCTTAAGCCCCGGCGATAGCATTGAGGTTGAGGATTCCTTGCTGGTTTTGGAATCTGACAAAGCCACTATGGATATCCCGAGTCCCGCTGCTGGCGCACTGGTTAAGTACCTGGTTGCCGAGGGCGCCACGGTTAAAGTGGGTGATCCCATCGCTGAGATTGAGGTTGCAGGTGAAGCTGCTGCAGAGACTCCTGAGGTCGAAGAAGTTGAGCAAGTGGCCCATGAGCCAACTGCCGAGGTTGTCTCAGAAGCTGAGACAGTAGCTGAGCCAAAAGCCAGCCCAGTTGCAGCAGCTGCTAGCAGCTCTGCTGAGCAGCTAATTCTGGTTCCAGATATTGGCAGTGACGACAAAGTTGAATTGATTGAAATTTCTATTGCTGTAGGCGACGAAGTCGCTGAAGGCGACACATTAGTAGTGCTCGAATCTGACAAAGCAACCATGGACGTGCCTTCAACCCATTCCGGTAAGGTGTTAAAAATCCTTGTTGCCGAGGGCGCTAAGCTTGGCACTGGCGATGCTGTTGCACTGTTTGAAGTGGTTGCTGAAGCGGCCGCGCCGGTGAATCAAGAGTCCGCGGCTGTTATTGACGAGACTGTTATTAACGAGCCGGTTGTTGAAAAGACTGTTGCTAAAGCTGCCCCAGCTGATACTGCACCCGACGCTATTCAGTCCGCTCCCGGTCAACCAGCCCAGCCAGCATCTATTGCAGCTGCCGAACCTGTTGCAGCAACTGATGGGGCTAGTATTTACGCTGGCCCAGCGGTGCGTCTAATCGCCCGTGAATTGGGTGTGTCATTGAGCGAAGTGCCTGGCAGTGGTCCACGAGGACGTATCCTCAAAGACGACGTGAGTAATTTTGTTAAGCAGGTCATGAAGAATAAAGCTGCCCCAGCTGCAGCAGCAAAGGGCGGCAGTGGTATTCCAGCGGTTCCCGCAATCGACTTCAGCCAGTTCGGTGAGATCGAAGAGCTGCCCATGAGCAAGATTCAGAAGCTCACTGCAGCCAATATGCAGCGCAACTGGCTGAATGTTCCCCATGTTACTCACTTCGACGATGCCGATATCACCGAGTTAGAAGCATTCCGTAAAGGCCTAAAAGCCGAAGGCGAAAAGCGCGGTGTGCGTGTTACACCCGTCGCTTTCTTGATCAAAGCCATAGGTGCTGCACTGGAAGCCAATCCAGAGTTTAATCGTTCATTGGCTACAGATGGCCAGAACCTGATTCAAAAGCATTATTGCCATGTAGGTATGGCAGTGGATACGCCCCGTGGGTTAGTAGTGCCGGTTATTCGCGACGTGAATGAAAAGGGCATCTGGGATATTTCAGCAGAAATCGCTCTGCTGGCTGGCAAGGCCCGTGATGGCAAATTGAAGCCGGCAGAAATGCAGGGCGGCTGTTTCACTTTGTCGAGCTTGGGTGCGATTGGCGGCAATGGCTTTACGCCTATAGTGAACGCCCCAGAAGTAGGTATTCTCGGTGTCTCTAAATCACAGATCAAACCGGTTTGGGATGGCGCTGAATTTGTTCCGCGCTTGCTGTTGCCCATGGCTTTGTCCTATGATCACCGCGCTATTAATGGCGGCGATGCCGGGCGCTTTATGACCCATTTGGTGAAGCTGCTCAGCGATATTCGTTACCTGGCCTTATAGAGGTCTTCAAGTAAGCAGGTCTAAAAGAGAGGGATTAAGTAATGCGTTTTTTACATAGCATGGTTCGAGTCACTGACTTAGAAAAATCCCTCGACTTTTACTGCACCGCTCTTGGGCTCGCAGAGCTCTATAGATACGAAGTCCCCAAAGGTCGTTTTACTCTGGTTTTTCTCGCCGCCCCCAGCGACGCTGAAAATGCCCAGGAGACCAAGGCCCCACTGATTGAATTGACCTATAACTGGCCGCCAGAAGAGGGCGAGTCGGAGCACTATGGGGAAGGCCGAAACTTCGGTCACCTGGCCTATAAAGTCGATGATATCTACGCTACCTGTCAGCGCTTGATGGATGCTGGTGTAGTGATTAACCGCCCGCCACGAGATGGCCATATGGCCTTTGTCCGCTCTCCGGATAATATTTCCATAGAGCTGCTGCAAGAAGGTGAGTCACTGCCTGCTCAAGAGCCCTGGGCTTCTATGGAAAACGTGGGTAGTTGGTAGCTTCTAATAGGTAACTAAAAGCTAAAAGCTACGACTCTCACTGGTCAGCTTTTTTATAGGGCAACATACTGTTTGCCTGCTCAATATGCCGTGCAATACCTTCTTTCTCTTCGACTAAAAACCGCGCAATGGCATCGCGAAATCCCGCATGTTTTATCCAGTGCAGTGAATGGGTTTCGATCGGCTCAAATCCTCGAACAATTTTGTGCTCTCCCTGAGCACCGGCGTCATAGCGCTTGATGCCACGGCTGATAGCAAACTCTATGCCGGTGTAATAGCAGAGTTCAAAGTGCAGGTAGGAAAACTCCCCGACACTGCCCCAGTAGCGCCCGTAGAGCGTTTCATCGTCAAAAAAATACAGTGCACAGGCCACAGGCTGATCGTCGATCCAAGCCACGGCCATAGCGATCTGCTCCGGCATGGTCTTGGCTATCTGAGTAAAAAATTCCTCTGTTAAGTAGCCTCGGCTACCATTGCGCTTGGCATAGGTGCGCTCATAGAGCTGGTAGAAGAGGGCCCAGAGGTCGGGGCTGATATCTGCACCTAGCTCAATACTGACCCGGATACCCTGGGCTACAACATCGGCGCGCTCTTTGCGCACCATTTTGCGCTTGCGTGAATTCATCGTCGCGAGAAAATCATCGAACTGTTGATAGTCGCGGTTGTGCCAGTGATATTGCACACCGCTGCGCTGGAGCAAACGTGGATCATTAAATAGTTGGCGATGCTCCGCCGAGGGGAATAAAAAGTGCCAGCTTGAAGCGCCGGTATCCTCAGCGACTGAGAGCACCTCATCGACAAACTGAGTGCACTCGTCTGGACTTAGCGGTTGCTCGGAACGCACTCGCGGCCCAGTCGATGGGGTGAAGGGAATCGAGGTTACCAGCTTGGGATAATATTCGAGACCATTCTGATGGTAGGCATTGGCCCAGGCGTGGTCGAAAACATATTCGCCCATGGAATGGTCTTTTAAATAGAGCGGCATCAGTGCGCTGCTTTGCTCAGTTGCTAGGGGTGCAGAATCGGCCTCCTCAGCGTGGCTGTCATGTTGCAGAGAAAGATGCACTGGATACCAGCCGCTGGCGTCACAGGCGCTGCCGCTATCCTCAAGTGCCTGCAAAAATTCATGGCGCAGAAAGGGATAGCTGAGGGCGTTTGGATTCAAAGTGATCACTCAAAAAGGATGGGTTAAATCATTGTACGTGGTCACCGCTAAAGATGATCAAAAATCTCAGGGTTTTAGCGCTTCTGCCGGGCGTTAGCTTTTGGCTGATTAAAATGGATTTTTTTTGGGTAAAGATTGCCAGTAGGGTATCATTGCGCCCTTAAAATTCGATTCACCACAGTACGGAGACTCAAGAATGATCATCAAACCACGCGTCCGCGGCTTTATGTGTATTACCAGCCATCCTGTTGGCTGCGAAGCCAATGTTAAAAACCAAATCGACTTCATCAAAGCTCAGCCTGCTATTGAAGCGCCTAAGCGTGTTTTGGTTATTGGCTCCTCCACTGGCTATGGTCTGGCCGCACGGATTACCGCCGCCTTTGGCAGTGGTGCCTCGACCCTGGGAATCTTCTTTGAAAAGCCCGGCACTGAAACCAAGCCTGGCACTGCCGGTTGGTATAACTCAGCGGCATTCCACAAATATGCAGAGCAGGATGGCCTCTATGCGAAAAGCATCAATGGCGATGCCTTTTCCGATGAGATAAAAGCCAAGACTATTGAGACCATCAAAGAGGATCTCGGCCAGATTGATCTGGTGATTTACAGCCTTGCGGCGCCCCGTCGACAGCACCCTAAAACCGGTGAAGTGTTTAATTCAACACTCAAGCCCGTGGGTAAAGATATCACCATGCGTGGTATTAATACCGACAAAGAGACCATTCAAGAATTTAGCCTATCAGCGGCAA